>NZ_JAWLKE010000009.1:0-210734 GCF_033042225.1 Rhodococcus cercidiphylli | reverse complement strand
CACATTGTGAGTCAGGCCCCGGCCCACTGCAGATATCCAGTATCAACCGGACATATCCATACTCACAGTCACATTGACTCCCTACGGGCGGGCGCTTCTTCGGCGGACTCGGGAGACTCGGCGGTCGGGGTGAGGTCGACGGTGTGGGTGGGTCCGATGGCGTCGAGGAACGGTCGATCGTGGCTGGCGATGATCAGTGCACCTTCGAATGTCTCCAGCGCGTCGATGAGGTGTTGTCGGCTGGTGATGTCGAGGTTGTTGGTCGGCTCGTCGAGTATCAGTAGTTTCGGAGCAGGCTCGGCCAGCAGTATTCGGGCCAGTGCGGCCCGCAGTCGTTCGCCACCGGAGAGGGTGGCGACGACGGCGTCGGCGTCGGATCCGCGGAACAGGAAGCGGGCGAGTTGGCCGCGGATCTGTTCGGCCGTGGCCTGCGGAGCGACGTCGGCAATGTTCTCGGCGACGGTGCGGGATTCGCCGAAGACGTCGAGTCGCTGCGGGAGATACTTCCACGGCACCTCTGCCCCGGTGGCGTCCAGGGCCCGCAGCAGCGTGGTCTTTCCGCTGCCGTTCGGTCCGATCAGTGCAATGCGCTCGGGCCCGACAACGCTGAGCTCCTGATGGTCGAGAATCACCTGTCCCGCGTGGACTTTCGTCGCCGGGAGGTCGACGCGTATCTCGCGGTCGTCGCGCAGGAGGTCCTCGGCGGCCGACAGGGACGATCGGGCGTCGTCGACGCGGTCGCTGTGGGTTCCGTGGAGTTTGCCTGCCGATTCCTGGGCCGCCCGCTTGCGTCGACCCGCAAGGATCGGTGGCACGCGCTTCTGTTCTTCCATCTTCTTGCCGAAGCGCAGACGTCGGTCGAGTTTGATTCGGGTGTCGATCAATTCGCGTTCCTGCTTGCGGACGTCGTTCTTCGCATCGCGGATCGTCGCCCGTGCCGCCTGCTGTTCCGCGTCGATCACCTCTCGGTAGTGCTGGTAGTTGCCGCCGAACATGCGCAGCCGGGACACTCCGCTGCGCTCTGCTCGCACCTCGGCGATGGTGTCGACGCGTTCGAGCAACTCGAGGTCGTGAGTGCACACGATCAGCACACCCGGGTAGCCGTCGACAGCCGTGTATAACCGTTCTCGCGCAACCTGATCGAGATTGTTGGTCGGCTCGTCCAGTAGCAGTACGTCGGGTTGGGCGAGCAATTGTGCGGTGAGTGCCAGCAGCGTCGTCTCGCCGCCCGACAGGGTGCCGACGCGGCGATCCAGGTCGCCCACAGACCCGACGATGCTGCCGAGGCCGAGCTTGTTCAGCAGTGCCAGAGCGCGCTCCTCGACGTCCCACGCCGATCCGACGATTGCGAAGTCGTCCTCGGTGGAGGAGCCGGACTCTATGCGATGCAGTGCTTTTCGCACCGACTCGATGGCCAGCACCCGATCCACGGGCAGATCGGGGTCCAGTGCGACGTCCTGGCGTAGATGGCCCAGCACGCCGGGAGTCGAGATCGAACCGCGCTGCGGAGTCAACTCCCCGGCGAGCAATCGCAGGAGCGTCGACTTTCCCGCGCCGTTGGAGCCGATGAGACCTGTTGTGCCGCTGGGAAAGATCGCCGACATGGCGTCGAACACGGAGTCCCCGTCGGGCCAGGCAAACGTCAGATGCGAGACAGAAAGGGAGGATGAATGAGGCATGGATGCTCCAAAGGTGTGCATGCGGACGATCTGCAGGCGTCTAGAACCTTTGGAAGAGCAATGGCCTCTCCGAATCTGTGGGCAACAAGGCAAAGGCCACGTTAGCTCCGAACCCGTCGGGCACGCAATCGAATTACACCGACGGGCCCTTCTTGCGTAGTTCGTCGACCGTCGTCATGGCGCCCCGCAATTCGTCGAGCCACTCCTGGGTGTGCTCGCCGACGAGCTTCACGGCCCAGGCCAGAGCGTCGGCCCGGGAGCGGGCGACGCCGGCGTCGACGAGAGTGTCCAGGACGCGACGCTCGGGCTGACGCAGGCGTGTCATGACCGGGACGGCGAGGTGGGTGAACAGGACCACCTCGGACCCGGTCCGAACGCCCCACGCGACCTTGCGGCCGTATCGCTTCTCGGCCTCGTCGGCGATCTGCATGCGGTCGCCCCGGGTGGTTTCGCGGAATCGCGCGATGCGGCCCTCGGTGGCTGCGGATGAACTGTCCTGCTCCACGGGCAATGTTCCGACGACGACGATTTCCTCACGGTCGACCTCGACCGAGGCGGCACCGTCGAACCAGGTGTCCGGGAGTCGGCCACCGAACCAGTCGGCTGCATCGGTGGCATCCGGAATGTCTGCGTGCTGCCAGCCGCCGGGGCGACCGAACGAGCGTCCGTTGGGTTTCATGGGGACTCCTCGGTGGGTGTTGTAAGACTGATTACATAATTACACCTCATTTCGAGATCGTGCCACCGGTGTTTCGCGGATGCGCTGGGGCATGATCGACCCCGTGCGCACTTCGAGAAGACCGACGACTCTGGCCGCGATCGTGTCCGTACTGGCACTGGTGCTCGCCGCCTGCGGGCAGAGTGGGCCGGATCAGCCGCAGACCGTCGCCGAGCAGTTCGCGGAGGCGGTGAACAGCTCGAACATCGATCAGGCCGCCGCGTTGACGACCGACCCGGCAGGCGCGACGGCAGCGCTCACCGAGCTGTACGACGGGTTGTCGGCCGGCGGAACGGTGACGGCCACTCCCGATTTCGAGGCCGTCGACGCCAACGAGGATGCGGGCACGTTCACGTTGAATGCCGGCTGGCGGTTCTCGACGACCACCGACGGCACCGCCGAACCCGACGGCGAACCGAAGGAGTGGAACTACACGACCTCTGCGACAGCGGCCGAGACCGAGCAGGGCTGGAAGATCACCTGGGATCCGGCGATGTTGGTTCCGGGCCTGACCGCCGACTCGTCGGTGCGTTTCACTCCCACCGATGCGCTCGTCGCACCGCGCATCTTCGACGGCAACGGCGTCGAGTTGATGTCGCAGCAGGTGGTCACTCTCGTCAACGCCGATGCGACGGCCGATCCGGCAGCGGTCGCGAATCTCGTCGGCTCCGTCGTTCCGGGTGTCACGGCCGAATCTGTGGCGGCGACTGTTGCCGGCGCGCAAGGTAACTCAGCGACGATCGTCACCCTCCGTCAGTCCGATATCGACCCCATCGGTGCTCAGCTCGCGGCCGTCCCCGGAGTCACCCTGGCTCCGCAGACGCGGCTGCTCGCCACCGACCGGAACCTCGTTTCGCCGGTCCTCAACGACCTGACGACGCTGTGGGAGCAGGAGCAGGCCGCCAATCGTGGATGGGCTGTGCAGGCCGTTGCCGCGGACGGCTCCATCACCCCGCTTGCCGGCCGCGACGCCGCAACGGGAGACGACATCGCGACCACCCTGGATTCGGCACTGCAGCTCAAAGCCGAGAATGCTCTCGCGTCGCTGCCGCAGCAGGCGGCCATCGTTGCGCTTCGGCCGTCGACGGGTGCGGTTCTCGCCGTGGCGCAGAACGCCGCCGCGGACGCCGAGGGTCCGATCGCCCTCACCGGTCTGTACCCGCCGGGGTCGACGTTCAAGACGGTGACCACCTCGGCTGCACTGCAGTCCGGTGCAGTCACCCCCGATACCGTGCTGCCGTGTCCGGCGACCGAGAACATCGAGGGTCGGCAGATCCCGAACGACGACAACTTCGATCTCGGCAACGTGCCGCTGCACACCGCTTTCGCCAGGTCCTGCAACACGACGATGGGCCGCCTGGGCGTGGCGCTCCCACCGAACGGGCTGACCGACGCGGCCGCGCAGTACGGCCTCGGCGTCGACTACGTCACCCCCGGTCTGACGACCGTCACCGGTTCGGTGCCGTCCGCCGACACCCCGGCGCAGCGGGTCGAATCCGCCATCGGCCAGGGGCAGGTGACCGCGTCGCCGTTCGGAATGGCGCTGGTCGCGTCGTCGATCGCGAACAACAGATTGCTCCCACCGACGGTGGTCCCCAGTGAGCCGGGAGTGGGAAACATGCAGCCGGCAGCGGTGAACCCGCAGGTCACCGAGCAGATCAAGGCCATGATGCGCGAGACGATCACCGGCGGCACGGCCACAGCGCTGAACGACATCCCCGGGTTGCTCGGCAAGACCGGCACCGCCGAATTCGGTGCGAACAACGAAGGAGCGCACGGCTGGTTCGTCGGTATCTCCGGCGATCTCGCGTTCGCGGTGTTCGTCAACGACGCAGGCAGTTCGACCCCGGCCATCGAAGCTGCGGGTCGCTTCCTGAGGTGAACAGCCTGAGGCAAACCGACCACGGCGTATCCCAATCGTGACCGGCTTGTATGAATCCCGTGCTTGTTACTCGTGTGACTACAGTGAATATTGTGACTCATGAGTTCTATGAGTCGTGCCCGTCGTGGCCCGCGCAAGGTTCGCGGTCGCTACCTCGTCGCCGTTGCAGCATCGGCGACGTTGACGGTCTCGGCAGCGTTCTGGATGGTCGATCGCCCACCGAGCGAGGCCGAGGTGCTGGTTTCGAAATTCGTCGACGCCTTGGACAACCGAGACGTCGCTGCCGCTGCCGCGATGACGACTTATCCGAACGCCGCGACGGCCGCGCTGAACCAGATGTTCGATGGCTTGTCGGCCGACGGCACGTCCACCGGGGATTTCGACCTGACCCAGTACATGGACCTCTCCGACGAGAGTGGCTACTTCACTCTCGCGTCGGCATGGAATTTCGGTGAGGGCAAGGACTGGAAGTACAGCGCTCAGGGCTCGACCAAGAAACTCAGCGTCGGCTGGCGCATCGCGTGGGATCCGGCCACTCTCGTCCCGGACCTCACCTCGGGCGGATCGGTTCGATACACCCGGACCGACGCTGCCCCGCCGCTGATCTTCGACGCCGCGAACAACGTGCTGATGAGCGAGCGAACCATCAACGCCATCTCCCTCGACCCGGCGCAGACGAGCGATCCAGTGGCGTCCACCGCGCAACTCGCAGACGTCATCGATGTCGTCGCACCGCTCATCACCTCCGAATCGATGCTGGCCGAGCTGAACTCGTCCGGCGGTGCACCGATCACCGCAGTGACCCTGCGTGACGACGATTTCGCCGTCCTCGAAGACGACCTGCGCGCCGTGCCGGGAGTGGTGGTTTCTCCGCAACCCAAGCTCATCGTCGACGACCGCCGGATCACCTCACCCGTGCTCGACTCGTTGCGAAGCGCATGGCAGCAAGGACGCGACGCCACCGCAGGCTGGGCCGTCGACACCTACACCGTCGACGGAATCGGCGAGCGCCGTGTCGGTTTCCAGGGGCCCGGTGGTCCTGACCTGCACGCGACGCTCGATCCGCGCGTTCAACTCGCCGCCGAGAATGCGGTGGTCATGGCGGGGTCGTCGGCGTCGATCGTCGCTCTGTCCACCTCGACCGGTGCGATTCTCGCTGCGGCACAGAACAGTTACGCGAACGAGCAGGGCGACGTGGTGTTCGGGGGCTCGTACCCGGCCGGCACCGCGTCGGAGTTGGTCAAGGCGGCACAGTCCGATCGCGGCGACGACAGCGCCGAGGATGCAGCTGCGGCACTGGGTCTCGGTATCAGCTACTCGATGCCCGGACTCGACGCCTACACCGGAACTCCCGCCGACAGTCGCAGCGCGATCGACGGCATCAGGGCCGTGTCGACCGCCTCCGGCGACGAGGCGACGGTGACTCCGTTCGGTCTCGCACAGATGGCGGCCGCGATCTCACGGGGCAGCGCTCCGACTCCGACGATCGTCGCCGGTCAGACCGCGGTCGCCAATCGTGAGTCCCGGGCACTCGGGTCGGATGCGGCAAATCGGTTGCGCGGCATACTTGCCGACTCGTCCCGCAGTAGCGGTCTCGACACGTTCGACGGGGTGCAGGGATTCGCCGGGGAAAGTGGCGACGATCGCTTCGTGCTCGCCACCAGCGGTGATGTCGCGTTCGCGGTCTACATCGAGGACGCGGACGGCGGGGATCAGGCAGTGCGCATGACGAGCCGGTTGCTGCAGGAGATGGCGAACCCCGTCGAGTAGGGCAGGAATGGAGCCTGCGAAATGACCAGGGATTCGGGTCGATCGTTAGGCACGGTAGTTTTATTCGGTGACTGTGCTCGATTTCGGACTCCTGGTGGTGGCCGGGTTCTTCGCCGGGCTCATCGGGTTCGTCACCGGGCTCGCATCGCTGGTCTCCTATCCTGCGCTGCTTGCGGTTGGTCTGCCTGCGGTGTCTGCGAACGTGACGAACACGGTCGCATTGGTCGCGGCAGGTGTCGGGGCGACGGCGAGTTCCTCGGCCGAGCTCGCCAAGGACGGCAAGCAGCTGGTTCGGTACGCGATCTACTCGGCTCTCGGCGGTACCACCGGTGCGGTTCTGTTGCTCAATACGCCGGACGGTTCGTTCGAGGTGGTCGTACCGTTCCTGGTGGCGATGGCAGCCATTGCGCTCCTGCTGCAGCCGAGTATTCGAAAGCTGTCCGGCGGCAGAGAGTTTCCGACGCTCTATCCGCTGGCCCTGTTCGCCGTGGCGATCTACGGCGGCTACTTCGGGGCCGGGGCGGGCGTCATCTTCCTGGCGTTGGCGTTGATCTGCACTTCGGATACCTTCTGGCGCGCAAGCGTTCTGAAGAGCTTCTTCCTCGGCATCGCCAATCTGATTGCGGCGATCATCTTTTCGTTCTTCGGTCAGGTGCACTGGTGGGCGGCGCTTGCGCTGGCCATCGGATGTTTCGTCGGCGGTGCCTGCGGGCCACCGACGGTCAAGGTGATCTCGCCGATCATCCTGCGCGTCGGCGTCGGAATTCTGGGACTGGGCCTCGCCGGGTGGCTGGGGTATCAGGCCTTCGGCTGATGGTCGGTGGTTGGCATGCTCAGCGCGGCCAGCCCGACGGCGGTCAGCGCCAGAAGGCCGAGAATCACGTACGCACCCGAGTAGCTTCCGGTCCATTCGGCGAGCACGGCACCGGCCCAGGGGGCCGAGGCCATCGCGATGACGATCGGCGCAGACATGATGCCGCTCAGATGCCCGTACTGGCTCGGACCCCAGCGATCGGTGATGGCGGTGGCCTGGACGAGTGTGAACAGTCCGCGCGCGAGTCCGGCACCGATCGCGACGGCGATCAGCGCCACGACCGAGGTGGCGACGCCGAGCAGGATGGTCGACAGGGCAGTTGCGGCGATGATCCCTACGGTCCTGGTTCGGGTACCGGTGAAGCGTTGCAACGGAAGGTAACCGATTCGGCCGAGCACCTGCCCGGCTCCGCCGAGACCGAGAGCCGTTGCCGCGAGAGCGGTATCGGCACCGTGTTCGATCAGCAGCGGAACCAGATTGAAGATTCCGGCGAACGCGACGAAGCCGGTGACGCTCATCGCCGCGGTGAGCATGACGAACGGACGACTACGGACGGTCTGTGCAGCAGTAGGTACTGCTCGCGCGTGCGCGGACACATCCGTCGACGGCCACGGTCCGCGCAACCCGATCGTGTGCGCTGGAACGGTAACGACCAGTAGGACGACCGCGAGTACGAGATACGTTCGACGCCAATCGGAGTGGCCCGACAGGATCGCGGTCAGCGGAGCGAAGACCGTACTGGCCAGTCCCGCGGCCAGAGTGAGGATCATCAGGGCTCGGACGCGGTCGGTGCCCCACCACCGTGTCAATGCTGCGAAGGCAGGGGGATACAGCACCGCCCCCATGGCGATACCGGCCACGAACCATCCGAGAAAGAACAGCGGAAATGTCGGGGACGTCGCGATGAGAACCAGCGCGGGTATCGCGAGAATCGACCCTGCGCTCATCACCCAGCGCGGTCCGCGGTGGTCCAGGATGCGACCGACGGGAACTCCGACCAGTGCTGCAACGAACTGGCTGATCGAGAACGCGGCCACGATCGACGTCGTCGACCATCCGGTATCCGCGGAGATCGCAGGCGACAGAACGGGGAAGGCGTAGTACAGAATTCCCCAGCTGGTGATCTCCGTGACGCACAGAACCGACAGGATTCGGCGTCGCCCCGGGTGCGAAATTTCCAAGGGCGACGCCGAATCCACTGCCGCAGAGTCAGTCACGCGACGGTGCGCCGAGAGTGATCAACTCCGGCGCAGCAGGGGCACCGCAGCAACCGCCGCTCGACGGGGCGTCGGGCTCGTCGAACAGGCCCGCGCCGCCGCAGACACCGGTGTCGGGCAGCGTCAGCTCGACCTTTCGTGCGCCCTCGTGGTCGCCGGCGAGTTCGGCTGCGATGCTGCGAACCTGCTCGTATCCGGTCATTGCGAGGAACGTCGGCGCGCGGCCGTAGCTCTTCATACCCACCAGGTAGAAGCCGGGCTCGGGTTGGGTGAGTTCTTCGACTCCGTGCGGTGACACCGATCCGCACGAATGCATGTTGGGGTCCACCAATTCGGCGACGAACTTGGGTGCCTGCAGGGTGGGATCGAGATCGAGGCGAACCTCGGACAACCACGACAGATCCGGTCGGAAGCCGGTGAGTGCGACTACGCGATCGACATTTCCGATGCGAGCGCCGGTATCGCCGACGAGGGTCATCCGATCACCCTCGACCGCAACGGTTTCGGTGCGGAATCCCGACTGCACGGTGAGGAAGCCGTCGTCGACGGCTTTCTTGGCGCGTTGCCCCAGAGCGCCGCGGGCGGCGAGTTCGTCGGCTTCGCCGCCGCCGAACACGTCTGCGGTGACGCCTCGGCGCACGGCCCAGGTGAGCCTCGTTCCCGGTTCATCGGCCGCGAGTTCGGCGAAGGTGATGACGGCGGTCAGGGCGGAGTGGCCGCTGCCTGCGATGACCGTGTGCTTGCCCGCGAACTGGGCGCGAATCGCCGGATCGGTCAGATCGGGGACCCGGTAGTCGATTCTGTCGGCGGAGAACTTCTCACCGATGGCCGGAAGCCCCTCGCTACCCAGTGGATTCGGCGATCCCCAGGTGCCCGACGCGTCGACGACCGCGCGGGCGAGAACGCGTTCCTCGCTGCCGTCGGAATGCCGGATGTGCACGGACAGCGGCTCGGTGTCGCGGCCGGCGTCGACGACGCGGTCGCGTCCACGGCGGGCTACGCCGACCACTTCGGAGTCGACTCGAACAGCGTCTCCGAGGGCAGCGGCAAGGGGCGCGAGGTACTGCTCCACCCATTCCCGTCCGGTGGCGTAGGTGTCGCCGTCCGGTGCAGTCCAGCCGGTCGGCTCGAGCAACCGTGCGGCAGCAGGATCCACGACCTCGGACCACGGGGAGAACAATCGCACGTGGTTCCATTCGGACACTGCCGCGCCTGCGGACGGCCCGCGTTCGAGAACGACCACGGCAGAGCCGGTTTCGGTGAGATGTGCTGCGGCGGCAAGACCGATGGGGCCTGCGCCGATCACCACTACGGGGTATTCGTTCATGACTGATCTACCTTTCCTCGTCGAGCGAGAGTGTTCACTGCTGCGCGTGCGGTACGGCCGACGCCGATGAGCGTTGCCGATGCCGGTCCGGTCCAGTCGCCGTACCCCAGGAACATCAGGGGCGACTCGCCGTGAATATGATTGTCTTCCAACGTGATCCGAGGTCCGTCGGTGTGCAGGTGCAGCGGCTGCAGGTGCCGCAGCGCGGGCCGAAAGCCGGTGCACCAGACGATCGCATCCAGTTTCTCCGTCGTGTGCCCGTCCGTCACGCCGTCGGTTGTGATCGCCGTGAACATCGGCCGGGCCTGCATGACGCCGCGATCCCTGGCCTCCTTCACCGGCGGGACCATGACGATGTCGCCCAAGCCTGCGACCCCGCCGGTATCGGTGTCACCCGCTGCCAGCGCTCGGGCGCGGTCGCTGGCGACATCGAACAGCACGCGCCCATCGACGTCGTCGGGCAGGAATTTCGGCTCACGGCTGGTGTACCAGTAGGTATCGGCGACGGTGGAGATCTCGGCAAGTACCTGAGCAGCCGAGTTTCCGCCCCCGACGATTCCTACTCGCTTGCCCACGAATCGATCCGATGTGCGGTAGTCGGCGGCATGCAGTTGGGTCCCATCGAATTCACGCATGCCCGGGTAGCTCGGCCAGAAGGGCCGAGACCATGTTCCCGTCGCGTTGACGACTGCTGTGGCGGTGTACGACTCACCGTCGGTGTCGATTCGGTAGCCGCCCGGGACCCGATGCACGGCCGTCACCCGGATGGGCCGGTGCACCGGCAGTTCGTACTTCTTCTCGTACGCTCGCAAGTAGTCGACCACATGAGACGCGGGTGGGAAACCGTTGTGCCACGGAGGCATCGGCCAGCCGGGAAGTCTCGAGTACTCCGCCGGCGAGAACAGGTGCAGCGACGGCCAGTAGTCCTGCCAGGACCCTCCGGCATGCGTCTGGTCGTCGAGAACGACGAAGTCGAGACCGGCCCGTCGCAGGTAGTAACCGGCGGCCAGTCCTGCCTGACCGCCGCCGATCACCACCACGTCGTACTTCATTCGAGTCAAGCGTCGGTGCCGCGCATGCGAGATGCGAGTTCCTCGACGCGAGCGGCAATATCGTCACGGACCAGACGCATGCGTTCGATGCCGTCGATACCGCGTTCGGACGGCTCGTCGGTGTTCCAGTTCTCGAACGTCGGACCGTCCACTGGTTCCACATGTGCCTCGCTGCCGAGGGTGACGACGTAGTCCATGCGGGCGAGCAGATCGGGATCGATCGGCTTGGGTGCTTCGCCCGACAGGTCGACGCCGACTTCGAGAAGAGACTCGGCCGACAGCGCGTTGACGGCGCCACCCGGTTTCGTTCCGGCCGAGTGCACCTCCACCGAATCGCCCGCCGCCTTGCGCATCAGACCGGCGGCCATCTGCGACTTGCCGCCGTTCTTGACGCAGACGAACAGCACGCTGGGTGTCGTCATGACGCCGAACTCTGCTTCGCCGGAACCAGTTCGGCGATCAGGTCTTCGATTCGGCCTCTGATCTCGTCGCGAATCGGCCGCACCGCCTCGACGCCTTTGCCTGCCGGATCGGCCAGTGCCCAATCGCGGTAACTCACTCCGGGGAACACCGGGCAGGCGTCGCCGCAGCCCATGGTGATGACGACGTCGGATGTCTCGACGGCCTCGGGAGTGAGGATCTTCGGAGACTGCGACGAGATGTCGATGCCGACCTCGGCCATGGCCTCGACCGCCGCGGAATTGATGGTCTCTGCGGGTGCGCTACCGGCAGACCGCACTTCGACGGTATCGCCGGCGAGGTGGGACAGAAATCCGGCGGCCATCTGAGATCGACCGGCGTTGTGGACGCAGACGAAGAGAACGCTGGGTGTGTCGGACATGGAGTCGTATGCCTTTCGAGCGCGGAGGCCGATGCCTCAGGCCGGTACGGTGGTGGTGGTCAGCTCGGTGAGCAGTTGGCGGACACGCCCGTCGAGATCATCGCGGATGCGACGCACTTCGTCGATGGATTTGCCGTCGGGGTCGGTCAGTTGCCAGTCCAGGTAGCGCTTGCCGGGGTAGACCGCGCACGCATCGCCGCATCCCATGGACACCACGACATCTGCGGCAGCGACGACGTCGTCGGTCAACGGCTTGGGGAATTCGCTGCCCAGGTCGATGTCGAGCTCTTCCATCGCCTGCACGACGATCGGGTTGATTTCGTAGGTCGGGGCCGAGCCCGCGGATCGGACGTGGACCAGTCCCCGTCCGTGGTGTTCGAGCAAGGCCGCGGCCATCTGGGAGCGTCCGGCATTGTGGACGCAGATGAACAGCACCTCGGGCACGAGTTTCGGTGCGTCACCCTGTGATTGGGCCAGTGCAGTGAGACGGTCCGCGGCGAACTTGCCGGCCAGAGTGGTCAGGTGCGTGTGAATCTTCGAGGTTCGACGCAGTGCGGTGTAGGACTCGAAGACGTAACGCTCGACTGTTTGGGTGGAGAAGATGCCCTCGTATTCCGCGGCGAGTCTCTCTGCGGTGCGCGAGAGAATTGCTTGGGGCATCAACAGTTCGGGCTGGGCGCGGTGGCTGCTGGGAGAAAGGTTGTCGGACATCAGGACTCCTTTGTCGCTGTGGTCGCGGACGAACTCGGGGCGAAGCGTTTACGCAGTGCGAGCGAGACGTAGACGAGGCCGACCAGTACCGGCACCTCGATGAGTGGTCCGACGACTCCGGCGAGTGCCTGCCCGGATGTCGCGCCGTAGGTCGCGATTGCGACGGCGATGGCGAGCTCGAAATTGTTGCCTGCAGCGGTGAACGCGAGGGTGGTGGTGCGCTCGTAGCCCAGACCCATCGCGGCACCGAGTGCGTAGCCGCCGCCCCACATCACCGCGAAGTACACCAGTAGAGGCAGCGCGATACGCACCACGTCGAAGGGCTGTGACGTGATCTGATCACCCTGCAGCGCAAAGAGAATGACGATGGTGAACAGCAGGCCGTAGAGCGCCCACGGGGCGATCCTGGGGATGAACTTCTCCTCGTACCACTCGCGGCCCTTGGCGCGTTCACCGAAGAAGCGCGAGGCGAATCCCGCAATCAGCGGGATTCCGAGGAAGATCAACACCGATTTTGCGATCTGCCAGGGCGAGGCTTCGATGGTCGTCTGTTCCAACCCGAGCCAGCCGGGCAGGACGGAGAGGTAGAACCATCCGAGGATGGCGAACATGAAGACCTGGAACACCGAGTTGATCGCCACCAGCACGGCGGCAGCTTCTCGGTCTCCACAGGCGAGGTCGTTCCAGATGATGACCATCGCGATGCATCGAGCCAGGCCGACGATGATGAGCCCGGTTCGGTATTCGGGAAGGTCCGGCAGGAAAAGCCATGCGAGAGCGAACATCAGGGCCGGGCCGAGGATCCAGTTGAGGACCAGCGACCCGATCAGCAGGCGCTTGTCTCCGGTGACGGTGTCGAGGCGGTCGTAGCGCACCTTGGCCAGCACCGGGTACATCATGATCAGCAGGCCGATGGCGATCGGGAGCGACACGCCGTCGATGGAGATGGACGACAGTGCGTCGTTCAGCCCGGGGATCATGCGTCCGAGGATCAGGCCGACGACCATGGCCACACCGATCCATACGGGCAGGAACCGGTCGAGGGTGGAGAGCTTGCCGACTACGGCAGTATCGGTCGTCGTACTCATGCCATGACCTCCGTTGACTCTGCAGCGTTCAGCACTGCCGACAGTTGCTGCAGCGCAGCGGGAATCACCGAGTAGTAGACCCAGGTGCCGCGTCGTTCGCAGTCGAGCAACCCCGCCTCGCGCAATACCTTGAGGTGATGGGAGATGGTGGGCTGCGACAAGTCGAATGCGGGGGAGATGTCGCAGACACACGCTTCGCCGCCTGCATGGCTGGCAACGAGGCTGAGCAGACGCAGGCGGACTGGATCTCCCAGTGCCTTGAACATCCGGGCCAGATCTCCGGCCCAATCCTCGGTCAGGGGTTCGTGGATCAGCGGCGAGCAGCACTCGCCGTCGACGGACGACCGGTCTTGGTTCGACATGTGTCTATATTGACGTTCATCGAACCAGCCGTCAAGTGAACAGTTGTCGAACGCGAATCAGCCGGTAGGCGACACCGAGCACGACCACGACGGTTCCGACGGCAATGGAGGTGGCGGGCAGCGTGGCAATCAGGACGACGCATCCGATACTGCCGACGATCTGCAGAACCTTGGGGTACCGCCGGTTCTCGGTGTCCTGGGTATAAGCGCTCAGGTTCGCAACCAGGTAGTACAGCAACACCCCGAACGACGAGAAGCCGATGGCGTTCCGCAGATCGACGACGAGAACGACGACGCAGACGATCACTGCCAGAGTGATCTCGGCGCGATGCGGAACCGAATAGCGCGGATGCACCGCGGTCAGATACGACGGCAGGTCGTCGTGGCGCGCCATTGCCAGCGACGTGCGGCCGATGCCTGCGATCAGGGCGAGGAGGGCTCCCAGCGCGGCCAACGCCGCGCCGATGCGCATCAGCGGTGACGCCCACGAATGCCCCGATGCGACAACCAGATCGACCAGAGGAGCCGACGAAGACGCCAGTGAATCGGGGCCCAATACCGACAACAGGGTGAAGGCGATCACGGCATAGACCAGCAATGCGATACCCAGGGCGGAGACGATGGCGCGCGGAATGGTGCGTTCGGGTCGAACGACCTCCTCGCCGAGGGTCGCTATGCGGGCGTAGCCGGCGAAGGCGAAGAACAACAGGCCGGCCGACTGCAGAATTCCGTACCACCCGCTGTCGGTGAACGAGCCGAGCCCGTCGACGTTCGGCTCGATCGAGCCCGTCAGTCCCAGGACGACACCCACGACGAGCACGGTGAGCACGGCGGCGACCAGAATCTTCGTCAGCACGGCCGTACGGGTGATGCCGAAGTAGTTCACTGCCGTCAACGCAACGATGGCAAGAACAG
This sequence comes from Rhodococcus cercidiphylli, assembly GCF_033042225.1. NCBI lineage: Bacteria > Bacillati > Actinomycetota > Actinomycetes > Mycobacteriales > Nocardiaceae > Rhodococcus > Rhodococcus cercidiphylli. The sequence continues at coordinate 196,358 of NZ_JAWLKE010000009.1, read as the reverse complement.
CAACGACTTTCGTGTACCCGGCAGGTGCGACGTAGGCCGCGAACACCAGCGCCATGGCTGCGGAACTGGCGGTTTTGCCGATGACGAAGCTCCACCCGGCCAGAAAGCCGGGCCACTCGCCGAGCCGCTCTCGGCCGTAGATGTACGTTCCGCCCGACGTCGGATACTGCGCGGCGAGCTGCGCCGACGAGGTGGCGTTGCAGAACGCGACGACCGCAGCGATGCCGAGCCCGATCAGCAGACCCGTGCCCGCGACGGCCGATGCGGGGGCGAACGCCGCGAACACCCCGGCTCCGACCATCGAACCGACACCGATCGCGATGGCGTCGAACAGCCCGAGTCGACGGGCGAGCGATGGCGGATTCGTCATGCCAGGAACCGATTGTCGATCACGGCGACAACTGTAGGTGCTGCACCCGACTCGGCGTCGATCCTGTCAGCGCAGTTCCTGGAACTCCGACAGCAGCGCGAAGGTGGCCTCGCACAATTCGGTCTGCGTCAGCAGGATGCCGACCGTCCCGACCGGGTCGACGAAGAAGTCGGTGCCCTGCCCGCCGGACCATCCGTAACGACCGAGGTGCTCGCCTTCGGTGACGACCGAGACGCCGAATCCCCACCCCGTACCCGGCCAGAAGCCCGGGTAGAAACTGTCGTCCGTCTTGATCGAGGCGGGCACCTGGTCGTGTGTCATCAGCTCCAGGTGCTCGGTCGACACGGACGTGGGGATCGCACGGAGAAAGCGATGAAAATCGGTCACGGTCGACACCAGCTCGCCGTGACTCACGTCGACTGGGGGCGGTCCCGCATAGGGTCCGCCCGCGGCGGGTTCGGTCTCGATCAACGACCCGTCCTCGTACCGGTAGGCCGCCGTCAGGCGATGGCATCGGTCGGTGGGTACCCACAGTCCGGTGTCGGGCATGTCGAGTGGCCCGAACAGGTCGTCGCGGAGGTGATCCTGCAGAGACCGGCCGACGATACGAGAGACGAGGATGCCGAGGATCGCGAAGCCGTGGTGGTAGCGCCACCCGGTACCGGGCTGAAAAGCCAGCGGAAGATCCGCCATGCGTGCCAACCACTCGTCCGCGCCGAGCGGCGACGGCGCGGGGCCGGCCTCCGTGTCGTTGGCCCGCATCGCCCGAGCAAGCGGGGTGTCTCCCATCTGAATTCCGTACCCACTGGTGTTGGTGAGCAAGTGCCGCAACGTGATCGGCCGGTCCTGCGGAACGGTGTCGTCGAGTGCAGCGTCGGGGCGGGTGAGCACGGGGCGACCGGCGAGTTCGGGAAGCCAGGGCACGACGTCGTCGTCGAGCGTCAGCCGGCCCGCCTCCACGAGCCGCAGGGCGGCCACACCGGTGACGATCTTGGTCATCGACTGAATCCGGACCATTGCGTCGACCGCCATCGGTGGACCGCCGACCGCCGATGACCCGACCGCGACGGGTTCCGCATCGGGGCCACCCAGGAGCGCTGTTGCCCCCGGCATCAGGCCAGCGTCGATGTGCCGGGTCAACAGTTCGCGCACGGTCTCGCTCACGGACTCATCGTGTCACCGCAGCGGTCCGGATTCCAGCGCTCGCTACTTTTGGTACACGTCCGGGATGCCGTCGTGGTCGTCGTCGCGGGTCTCTTCGGTGTGGATGTCGCGGTAGGCCTTGTTGCGGCTGCGCAGGATGATGGCGGCCAACGATGCCGCGATGATCGAACCGGTGAGGACGCCGACCTTGACATGGTCGTCGCGTTGAGTTCCCTCGCCGAAGGCAAGGTCGCCGATCAGCAGCGAGACGGTGAATCCGATACCCGCGAGCATCGAGACGCCCAGGACGTCGAGCCATTTCAGTCCGGCGTCCAACGTCGCCCGGGTGAATCGGGATACGAGGTAGGTGGTGCCGAAGATGCCGATGGCCTTACCGATGACGAGGCCGGCGATGATGCCGATGGCGATCGGATCGGTCAGTGCGCTGGCCAGGCCGGAGAATCCGCCGACGGTGACACCGGCCGCACAGAATGCGAACAGGGGGACCGCGATGCCCGCCGAGATCGGCCGGATCTTGTGTTCGAAGTGCTCGGCGAGGCCGGGGCCCGCTTCGGGGCCACCGTTGGCCTTGCTGCGCATCACCGGGACGGCGAAGCCGAGCAACACGCCCGCGACGGTGGCGTGAACGCCGGACTCGTGCATGAGTACCCAGGTCACGACCGCCAGCGGGATGAGAATCCACCACGAGCGGACGCGCATCTGCACGGCCACCGCGAACAGCGCGAGCGGAATCAGTGTCAGGCCGAGCGCGATGAAATTGATGTCGTCGGTGTAGAAGATGGCAATGACGCTCACAGCGAGGAGGTCGTCGACCACAGCCAACGTCAGTAGGAAGGTACGCAGCGCGGTCGGCAGGTGGGTGCTGATCACGGCGAGGACGGCAACGGCGAACGCGATGTCGGTCGCGGTGGGGATTGCCCAACCGAGCAGGGCACCGTCTCCCGTGCCGAGGTTGATCAGCACGAAAATGACTGCCGGAACTGCCATTCCGCCGATCGCCGCGGCCACCGGTAGCGCGGCGCGTGCGGGATCGCGGAGATCGCCTGCGACGAATTCTCGCTTCAGTTCGAGTCCGACGACGAAGAAGAAGATGGCCAGCAGTCCGTCGGCGGCCCATGTCGAGAGCGTCAGATCGAGATGCAGCGCCGACGGTCCGACGCGGGTGCTCATCAGCGAGTCGTAGGCAGCGGACCACGGTGAGTTGGCCCAGACCAAGGCGATGAGGGTGGCGACGAGGAGCAGTGCGCCACCGACGGTCTCCTTGCGGAGGATCTGTGCGACGCGATCTGCCTCGGACCAGGAGCCCCGGGAGAACAGCGGCAATCGCGTTTTCGGGGTTGATGAATCTGTCACGGAGAGAACGCCTTTCGGTAGCTTCGTCGAGCTGCGAACCGACCGAATATCAGACAGTGGGTACGCAGCACAGAGTTGTTGCCGACCAGACTTCCCGGCGCACCGTGGATCATCCTATCGCGTCGAGGCCGTTCCCGACGAACTCGACGAGCTCGGAGTCAACGAACGCTCGGCACGAATTTCGCCAGTGCACGCCAACCCAGTAGCAGAACTGCCGTGGCCAGCGTTGCCACGACGATGAACGACCCGGCTGTTCCCTGCCCGGTCAGTGCGCGCAGCACCATGCCCACGACAACCGTCATCACCCACACGACGATGCCCGTCGGAACGATGAGAAAAGCGTCGAACTTGTTGCGGTACAGAGCAAACGCGACGCCCCAGCCGATGGCGGCACCGACGACGAACGGCCAGGCGGTGTGGAACAGGCCGGACAGTGCGGTGGCCTCGGCGTGACTGCGCCGACCGATCGCGGCGAAGAGCAAGACCATGGCCAGATCGAGGACGCCGGCAACTACAGGAGAACGAAACTTCACGCGCACCACTGTAGACACCGACGGCGAAAGGCCCGCACCGACGAATGCGATGCGGGCCTTTCGCAGGTCCACCCAGGGCGGATCAATGTGGGTTTCAGTCAGTTGGACTGCAACAAAGCCGCATTGATCCGGCGGGGGAGGGGGTGAAGCGGGGCGAAATTACGCCTGCAGACCCGCTTCGATTTCGAGGTTCAGCGTGATCTTGTCGCCGACGACAGCGCCGCCGCCCTCGAGGGGCATGTCGATGCTGATGCCGAAGTCCTTGCGGTTGATGACGGTGCTGGCCTCGAAGCCGGCGACCGGTCCGTTGCCCATGCCGGCGTTGACGCCGTTGAACTCGAGCTTCAGGTCGATGGAGTTGGTGACGCCGTGGAGGGTGAAGTCGCCGGTGACGACGAAGTCTCCGCCGTCGGCCTTGACCGAGGTGGACTTGAACGTCGCGGTGGGGAACTTCTCGACCTCGAAGAAGTCGGCGGTCTTGAGGTGGCCGTCGCGCTGCGCGTTGTCGGTGGTGATGGACGCGACGTCGATCTCGGCGTCGACGGACGGGGTGCCGTCGGCGTCGACGGTGATCGTGCCGGTGAAGGCCTGGAAACGGCCGCGAACCTTGCTGACCACCAGGTGGCGGACGGTGAATCCGACGGTGGAGTGGGCTGGGTCGATGGCCCAGGTGCCTGCGGTGAGCTCGGGAAGTGCGATGGCGGTGGTCATGAGGACTCCTAGTTGGGTTGAAGGTTCAAACTCATAGTACACAAGCGGACCGGGGTCCGTATATATTCCGGGTGAACAGAAAGTGGCGGACGCCATACCGTGTGGGGAATGGCTAGGCGGTTTCCGGATCGCCCTTGGTGTCGCGGATGCCCTCGGTGCGCCGCAGCTCGGCGGTCTCCTGCTGCTCGAGCGCGATGTCGAATTCCAGATCGGCGTGCTGATGCCCCCGGAACAGCACGAGGAACACGATCCACCCGACGATGGCGACGAGGATGAAACTGACGCCGCGATACACCAGCGCCGAGGCCACGGCCTGCGATGCGCTGATCGAAGCAGCGCTGGTGAGAAACGCGATGAGGGTCGCGTCGACCACCACCAGGCCGCCGGGTGCAAGAGGAACCGATCCCACGGCCTTGCCCGCAGCGAACGCGATCAGCAATCCCGACAACCGCGGATCTGCGCCGACGGCGAAGCAGGCGAACGCCAGGCAGGCGACGTCGGCGAGTCGATGCACGGCGGACCACGACAGAGTGAGCGCGCCGTCGCGTTTGCCGAGTTGGACGGACTGGATCTGACCGATGATCTTGTCGATGCCCTCGGCACCGGCGTCGAGTTCGTGGTTGCGGAACGCGTTGTATCGACGCAGTCCCCAGCGTGCGATGTTCTTGATCGACTGCGGATGGTTCGAGATGTATCGGACGGCGACGACGATCGCGATGACACCGGCGATCGGCAGAACCAGGGTGAACGTGTTGAACGAACTTCCGACCACCAGTCCGCCTGCGACGCCGAGGACGGCAAGACCGGCAGCGGCGATCACGCCCGAGATGGCCAACTGCCAGGACGCGACGACCGGGCTCGCACCCCAGCGGCGGGTCTCGCGGTAGGTGAACGCGGTGGAGAACACCTGGCCTGCGGGGAGGGTGAGCGCCATTGCGGTGCTGCCGTAGATGACGGACACGGACTTGCGTTGGCGTACCTTCACACCGCCTGCGTCGAGCAGTTGCTTCTGCACTCGGCCGAATGCACTCAGCGACACGGCCTGGGCGAAGACGCAGGCCGCCAGCCAACCCCAGTGGATTTCGCGGACGGCGGTCCAGGATTCGTGCAGCCGCGGCCAGAGGTAGATCGCCTCGCCCACCAGCAGGGCCACCAGGGCGATTCCGGCGATCCACTTGACCCACCGGAGTCGGTTGCGCGGACGCCGTACTGCGGGTCCGCTGGTGGAGCTGGGGTCGGGCACCCTGTCAGACTAACCGTCGCTGGAGGAGGAGTCGGGATACTCCACCGGCCAGGCCAGGTGGGTTGCCCGCCGTCGACCACGTAGTTGAACCTGGTCTCCCAACTCCCACTGTTCCTGTTCCTCGTCGTCGGCGAAATACAGGGCCGAGGTCGACGCCAGGACGCGTCCTGGTCGCAGTTTCGCCAGCTCGGTGAGCCTGGATGCCTCGTTGACCGGGTCTCCGATGACCGTGTACTCGAAGCGTTCCGACGCGCCGATGTTGCCGGCGACGGCCAGACCTGCCGATACGCCGATGCCGATGTCGAGGCCGGTGATCTCGTCCAACGCGAATCGCAGTTCACGCGCGGCGGCGAGCGCGGCGGTCGGCGCGTCGGGACGATCCAATGGGGCACCGAAGATCGCGAGGGCCGCGTCGCCCATGAATTTGTTGACGAACCCGTGATGACGCCCGACGACGTCGACGACTACCCGGAAGAACTCGTTGAGCAACACCACGACCTCGCTCGGCGGACGCTCGGAGGCGGTGGCGGTGGAGCCGACCATGTCGACGAACAGCACTGCGACGAATCGTGTCTCGCCGCCGAGCTCGGTTCCGAACTGCAATGCCCGACGCGCCACGTCCTCACCGACGTGCTGGCCGAACAACTCCCGCAGGACGCGTCGTTCGGCCGATTCCTCCATCATTCGGTTGAAGCCCACCTGTAGGCGTCCGATCTCGGAACCGTCGAACACGTCGACCTCGACATCGGTCTCGCCGCGCTGAACTCGCTCGATGGCGCTGTGCAGCTGACTGATCGGGTCGGAGATCTGGCTCGCGGTGAGCATCGAGAGTACGAATGCCTGCACGATGGCCAGCACGCTGAGCAGGATGATGGCCACGGCGAGCGCGTTGGGGGAGAACACCAGATCGGTGGTCAGCTGCGTGGCGCACAGCAGAATGATGCCGATGACGGGCATCAAGGTGCCCAGGCCCCAGGTCATCGCCATGCGGGTACCGACGCCGGGGGTCATCGTGCGGTCGAATCTGCCCTCGCTCAACGCCAGTGCCGCGACCGGTCGCAGGATTCGCTCGCCGAGCATGTACGTGAATCCGAACGTCACGGTGGCCGCCATACCGACGGTGACGATGACGGCGATGGACAACGACGGCATCTCCGCGATGGTCAACAGCACGAAGATGATGCCGCCGATGATCCACAGAATGAGGTGCACGATCGCCTGACGCAACGGCGCGTGCAGCGTCGTCATCTGCTCCTTGCGGGTGGGTGGGCCACCGCGGAGCTGCCACCGGATCACCGAACGCAGGAGGAAGTACGCGTAGATCAGGCTGACGACCAGCGCCACCAGGAGGTACGCCCCGAAGATGTACACGTTGCGGACGCGGTCGGCGACGATCGATTGCGACTCGGGGATGGGCAGGCCGTACCGCACGAAGGCGAACACGAGCACCGCACCGAAGACGTTGGCGATGAGCATCGAGAGCATATAGAGCGGCCAGCGACTCTTCAGGGTGAGCGAGACCGCTCGGAAAGATGCCAGCACGGGTTAAATTTAGCGGGTGAGCACCGACGAGTTGCGGGCGCAAGGTACGGGGGCGTCCCCGGGCCCCAGTTCGGCTGCGGATTCGGTGCATCCGCTGGTGCGGGTCGGCGCGGAATGGACGTGGCGACTGCTTGTCCTGTTTGCCGGATTCATCACGTTCTGCCTGGTGGTAGCCAAACTCAGCACCGTCGTCATTCCGCTCGGTCTTGCGCTCCTGGCGTCGGCGATGCTCGTTCCCGTCGTCGATTGGATGCACCGACGCGGAGTGCCACGCGCCGTCGCGGTGATCGTCGTGATCATCGCCAGCATCGGTGTCGTCGCCGGCATCATGACCTTCATCGTCGAGCAGTTCATCGAGGGCCTACCGCAGGTGGGTGATCAGTTCACCCAGTCCATCAACGGCATCGAGGAATGGCTCAGCAACGGCCCGCTGCACATCAGCGAGGATCAGATCAGGCAGGCCACGGACAGCCTCGTGAAGGTCGTTCAGGACAATCAGGAGGCCGTCACCAGCGGAGCGCTGACCACTGCGGCGGTGATCGGCGAGATACTCACCGGCGCGTTGCTCACGCTCTTCGTCCTCATCTTCTTCCTGTACGGCGGAGATCAGATCTGGCAGTTCGTCACCCGGCTGGCACCGACCGCGGCACGCAGAAGAATCCGCACCGCAGGCATCCAGGGCTTCGGGTCGCTGGTGGGATACGTCCGGGCGACGGTTGCCGTCGCGGCCGCCGATGCCATCGGCATCGGAGCCGGGCTGGCCATTCTCGGTGTGCCACTGGCACTCCCACTGGCCTCGTTGGTGTTCATCGGCGCGTTCATCCCGATCATCGGTGCGGTGCTGACCGGATTCGTCGCGGTGTTCATCGCACTCGTCACCAAGGGCCTGATCACCGCGGTCATCACCCTCGGCATCGTGGTGGCCGTCATGCAGCTCGAAGGCCATGTGCTGCAACCACTCCTGCTGGGCCGCGCCGTGCGACTGCACCCGTTGGCGGTGGTCCTGTCCATCACCGTCGGCATTCTGCTCGCGGGCATCGTCGGAGGCCTGCTGGCCGTACCGATCGTCGCCGTCCTCAACACCGCTGTGCGGTCGCTGCTGGCCGCCGACCCGGACGAGGTCTACGAGGAACTCGAGGTGCCCGACCCGCTGTACTCCGCCGAGCCGAGCGACCCGCACACTCCTCCCGGTAGCGACGAGCCGGAGCGACTCCCCAAGGGAGAGTTGAAGACTCCGAACGAGAAGACCGATGCAGACGGCTGATCGGGCCAGGACCACGCTCGCCTCGTCCGATCCCGACACCCCGCTGTGGCGTGCCTCCCAGGTCTTTCGGCTGGTCACCCTCGTCTACGCCGTCGGCTACCAGGTGGCCACCGTCGACAATTACACCAATCCGCGGTTGAGCTGGATGCTGGTGGCGCTGATGGCCGTGTGGTCGGGGGCGTCGGCTCTGATGCTCGCGCGCGCCTCGCTTCCGCGCTGGCAGGTGGTGCTCGCCGATCAGGTGATCGTCGTCGCCCTGATGGCGTCGACACGGCTGGTGGCCGATTACGACTGGTACAGCACCCGGCAAACATTGCCGACCACACTGTGGGCGACCAACGCGGTCATCTCCGCCGCAATCCTGTTGGGTCCCAAGGGCGGGATCGCGTCGGGAGTGGCGATGTCGGTGGTCAGCGCACTCGTCCGCGACCGGTTCGACTCCGACCTCTGGTCCGACGCCACCGCCCCGGTGCTGCTCTCTGCTGGACTGGCGCTGGGGATGGCGTCGAACACCGCCCGGCGCGCCCACGAAGAACTGCGTCGGGCAGCACGTTCGGCTGCGATCACCGAAGAGCGTGAACGGCTGGCCCGGCAGGTGCACGACGGAGTGCTGCAGGTACTGGCCCTGGTGCGCCGGCGTGGGCTCGAAATAGGCGGGCCGGCAGCCGAACTCGCCGAGCTGGCCGGCGAGCAGGAAGTCGCTCTGCGCGTGCTGATCTCCGAACAGGCAGCTCCGCGCGGTGATCACACCGATTCGATCGTCGACGTCAGGGCGCTGCTGCGAACCCAGGCGGGTACCTCCGTGGCTGTCTCGACTCCGGCCGATCCGGTGCTCGTCGACTCCGACATCGCCGACGAGCTCGCCGCTGTCGTAGCGACCGCACTGTCCAACGTCGAGCTGCACGCCGGAGCCGATGCGAAGGCCTACGTGCTGCTCGAGGACGTCGACGGGGAATTGATCGTCAGTATTCGCGACGACGGCCGCGGAATCCCGGCCGGACGGCTCGCCGCCGCCGAAGCCGAGGGCCGGATGGGCGTCTCGAAATCGATACTCGGCCGCGTCGAATCTCTCGGTGGTACTGCGATACTCGACACCGAGGAGGGCGAAGGAACCGAATGGGAGATCCGCATTCCTCGAACGAAGGGACTTCGATGACCGAGGACACGAATGCCGACATCGCGGTGATGGTCGTCGACGATCACCCGATGTGGCGCGACGGCGTCGCCCGAGATCTCGAGGCCGCGGGATTCAGGGTTGTCGCGACGGCAGACGGTGTCGCCGCTGCCGGCCGCCGCGCCCGAGCCACCACTCCCGACGTAGTGCTGATGGACATGCATCTGCCCGACGGCAACGGAGCCGACGCCACTGTCGCCGTCCTGGAGGCGTCGCCGCAGACGAGGATTCTCGTGCTCTCGGCGTCCGCGGAACGCAACGACGTGCTCGACGCCATCAAGGCCGGAGCGACGGGTTACCTGGTCAAGAGTGCATCGGCCGAGGAGCTGTTCGACGCGGTCCGCGCCACGTCGGCCGGGCAGGCGGTGTTCACTCCCGGCCTCGCGGGCCTGGTGCTCGGAGAGTTCCGGCGGATGTCGTCGTCGCCGCAACCGGAATCCGACACTCGCCCGACGCTGACCGACCGCGAAACCGAAGTGCTACGCCTGGTCGCAAAGGGTCTGAGCGCCAAGCAGATTGCGACCCGACTGACGCTGAGCCATCGCACCGTCGAAAATCACGTCCAGGCGACCCTGCGAAAATTGCAACTGGCCAACCGCGTCGAACTGACCCGATACGTCATCGAAAAAGGGCTGTGAGGGTTTGCGTCGGTAGCTCAGGGGCACTCTGCATCCCATGACCGACAACGAAAAATCAGTGGACACCACCGTCGACCCGGCGAAGCACTCGAAGGGTGTCGACGCCGATCTCGATCAGACCGGCGACGAGCGTGACGAGGCGATCGACGAGTTCGACGGCCATCTGGACGGATCGGGTGAGGATTCCTCGCTACCGACGCCCGAGCCGACCGACGTCGCCGACAAGTCGGACGAGAAGACCGTCACACGGTCCGAGTAGCTACTGGGCGCACAACCTGCCGAGCGCGAATTTGGCGACCGGCACGTACGGCAGAACCAGCGGCAGTGGGCCGTCGATCGTCAGCCACGCCCTGGTGCCGTTGGGGCGTGAGACGACGCCGTGCGTCAGGTCGACCCCGATGGCCTGGTTCTGGAACCACGCCGACCACGCCCACGTCCACGACTGCTCGTCGACCGAATGCACCCGAAAGTCGATCGGCACACCCAACGGCCCCAGCACTCGGCCGGTGGTGTCGGCGTCCAAACGCTCGCCGCGATACTCGACGCCGATGATCTGCGGTGCCCAGGTTCTCCAGGCCGTCGGTTCCATGTAGCGCTCCCAGACCTCGGCGGCGGGGGCGTTACCGGTGGATTGCAGTGTCACTCGCATCTGTTCCACCTACCCGTTGGTAGCGATCCCCACACAGAAATTCCGCGAAGGTTCGGTCACCATCCATCGCCGCGCCGTCGGGCGGACTTGTCGCTGGGAAGACTGGTCGAGTGCGCATCGTCCAACTCGCCAACTTCTACGGACCGAGGTCCGGGGGATTGCGGACGGCCGTCGACCAGCTCGGATCGGGGTACGTTGCGGCCGGCCACGAGGTGATTCTGATCGTGCCGGGAGATCTACGGAGCGAGACACTTCTGCCGTCGGGAGTGGTGCGCATCGAGGTGCCTGCACCGCAGATCCCGATCACCGGTGGGTATCGAGTGGCCGACCCGCGGCGAGTGTCCTCGGTGGCAGCCGGACTGCGGCCCGACGTGATCGAGGTATCGGACCGCCTGACGCTGCGCGGCATGGGCGGCTGGGCAGCGCGTCGAGACGTACGCAGCGTGATGATCTCCCACGAACGCCTGGACCGACTGCTGGCCCAGACGATGCCGATGCGCTGCGCCCGTCCGTTGGCCGACGTGGCCAACCGGCGTACCGCCGATCAGTACGACGCCGTCGTGTGCACCACCGAGTTCGCGCAACAGGAGTTCGAGCGCATCGGCGTTCGCAACGTGCATCGGGTACCGCTCGGTGTGGATCTCGACCTGTTCCATCCGCGTCGCCGTATTGCCGGCGAACGATCCGCATGGCTGGGCAGCGCCGACCGGCTGCTCGTGCACTGCGGCCGGCTGTCGGTGGAGAAGCACGTCGAGAGAAGCATCGATTCGCTTGCCGCACTCTGTGATTCGGGAATGCGGGCGCGGCTCGTCATCGCCGGCGACGGCCCCCGCCGAGCCGGCCTCGAACGACGCGCCCGCGGTCTACCCGTCGAATTCCTCGGGTTCGTCGACGGCAGAGCAGCCGTCGCAGCCCTGCTGGCTTCCGCGGACATCGCTCTCGCGCCTGGACCGCACGAGACATTCGGGCTCGCCGCGTTGGAATCGCTCGCCGCAGGTACGCCCGTCGTCGTCTCCGAGACCTCGGCGCTGGCGCAGATCGTCACCCCGCACTGCGGTGGATCCTCCGAGAACACCGCGGACGGATTCGCCGCCGAGATAGAACGAGTACTCGAATTGCCGGTCGACGGCCGCCGCATCGCCGCCAGGTTGCGCGCCGAACAGTTCGGATGGCCCGCGTCGGTGTCCGGAATGCTCTCCGTCCTGGGCGGTCGCGCAGCGTGAGATCTTCGCTACCCTGATCACATGGAGGCAAGGGATCTACGAGTGTCCGATGCCGAACGCGAGCACGTCGGAGAGCTGCTGCAGCGCGCCGTGGGCCAGGGCATGCTCTCGCTCGGTGAGTTCACCGAGCGAATGGACACCGCATTGGCGTCGAAGACCCGCGGTGAACTGAACTCTGTTCTCGCCGACCTGCCCGGGATGCAGATCGCCGAGGAACATCGCCCGGCACCGAGATCCTTCGCCGCGCCCACCCCTCAACCGACCCCGCGCCGCGTCGTTCAGGAGCATTGGGGGCACGGCGGCGGCGCGTCCGACACACTGCGCGGCACCATGTCCACCATCACCCGCAAGGGACCGTGGAACGTGCCGGCGAACCTGCGTCTCTCCACCCGCATGTCCACGGTGACACTCGACTTCACCCAGGCGGTCATGTCCACCCAGGTGGTCGAGATACACGTCGACGACTACTGCAGCACCGTGACCCTGATCGTGCCGACCGAGGCGACCGTCGACCTCAACGGTGTCGACACGGTGGCGGGCAGCGCCACCAACAAGGTCCGCACCGGCCCGCCGTACGGGCCACTGCACCTCGTGGTCTCGGGCAAGGTCCGCCTGGGCTCGGTGACCGCCAAGCATCCGTTCGGTAGCTCGTTCCGCCGCATGTTCGGCTAGCGAGGCGCTTCTACTCGAGGAATCCGAGTAGCACTACTCACGCTTTTCGGCAGCAATGCTCGCAGGATCTAACCCATGACTTCTTCCCAGAACTCCGGGCTGGATCCGCAACTCGTCGCGCGACTGTCCAGCCGCTTCGATTCCCTGGGCGACCACATGCGCCAGGTGGCCGTCGATCTGCAGACACTGCAGTCGCAGCTCGGTGCCGCGAGTGCCGCCCCTCGTCAGGCCCCTGCTCCAGCCCCTGCTGCGCCGCAGCCGGTGGCGTCGCCACCGTTGCCCCCTCAGCCCTACGGTCAGCCGTTCGGCCAAGCTGTCCGTCAGCCGATGGGACAGCAGATGGTTCGGCCCCAGCCTGCCCCGCCCTACCCCACGCCGCCGAGGGGACCGGTCGTCGCACCCAGGCCCCCGGCTCCACCGCGGGAACCGTGGTGGCAGCGCGACGGTGTCATCAGCCGTCTGCTGGCAGTCGCCGGTGCAGGCGTCACTCTCGTCGGTGTTGTGATGCTGCTCGTTCTCGCCGCCCAGGCCGGGTGGTTCGGCCCTCCGCTGCGGGTCGCGGCGGGCGCAGTGTTCTCACTCGCGCTGATCGGTGCGGGCGTCCGTGTGTTCGGCCGCTCGGGCGGACGGATCGGCGGGATCGCCCTCGCCGCCACCGGCATCGCGGGCCTGTACCTCGATGTACTCGCGACATCCGTCCTGTACGGCTGGCTCGACCCCGTGCTCGGTCTGATCACCGCGTTCGGAATTGCCGCAGCCGGAACGGCACTCGCAGTGCAGTGGAAATCGCAGCCGATGGCGGTGCTGATTCTCGCTGGAGTCGCAGTGTGTGGACCGGTGCTGACCGACGGCCTGACCCTGACCTTGATCGCGTTCCTCGTCGCCACCTACGTCTCGAGCTTCCCGGCGCAGATCGGTCGGAATTGGCAACTCCTGCAGGTTGTTCGGACCGTACCGCTCGTCGGCGCGGTACTGGCTGCCATCGCGAGTGCCGATCTGTCCGGATCCACCGGCGACCTCTGGCTGTTCCTGATCGTCGTGGCGGTAGCTGTCCTCGGCATCGGCACGTCATTGGAGTTGTTGCGCCGCAACGTCTCCGATGTGGTCGCCACCGTGATGATCGCTCTCACGTCTCTGCCGGTACTGGTCTCCGCGGACGTTTTCGATCGCGGGGCCACCGTCGCCCTCCAGTTGGTTCTTGCTGCTGCGGCTGTGGCGATCGTGATTCTGGTGAACTGGTTGCCGGGGCACGCTCGCATCACCGTCGCGGTGGTCGGAGCCCTGGCGACGCTGCAGGCCGCGGTCGAGTCGACGACCCTCGAGATTCGCCCGGTCGTGATGTTCGCAGTCGCCTCGGCTCTGATCGCGGTGGCTCACAGCACCCGCTCGACTCTCGCGTTCTCGATCGGCAGCGGATTCGGCGCGATCGGTACGTTGATGTTCGTCTCGGTCAGCCCGCCCCAGGCACTGTTGGAATCCGATCTCGCCGTCGGCAGTATCGGTATCTCTCTCGGTGGAATCCTGCTCGCTGCAACGGCACTCGCCTTCGTCTACGTGCTGGCCGAACTGAAACTGGTCGACGACGGACTGCAGACCCTCTGCATCGTCTCCGGCGTACTCGCGCTGTACGGCCTGACGGCGGCAACAGTGACCCTCGGCATCGGAATCGGCGGCCAAACAACAGGATTCACCGCAGGCCACACCGCGGCAACCATCGAGTGGATGATCGCAGCCTTCGCGCTACTGGCCTTCGGGTTGCGCAGCGTCACCCACGCTCATCTGGCCCTGCTGGCCGGACTGTCCCTGACCGCCGCAGCCATCGCGAAACTGTTTCTGTTCGACCTCGTCGCTCTGGACGGACTCTTCCGGGTCATCGCCTTCATCGCCGTGGGACTACTGCTCCTGATCGCCGGTACCCGATACGCCAAGGTGTTCGCGGACCGAGAAAGTGCAGCGGCTTCCCGCTGATCCCCCTGCTGCGTCAATGGACCACTGCATACGTCTCGACGGTGCAGTGGTTCATTGACGCGTCCGACCTGGGCCGGCCGCACCGCGTGAATGGACCGTTGCATACGTCTCGACGGTGCAGTGGTTCATTGACGCGGCGTGGGGGAGGGGGGAGTTCTCGGGAGTTGTTTCGCCCCAATCACATCGGGGTCAGCGTGAACGGTTGCGCTCGCGCGCGAGCAGTTCGCTGACGCTGAGAACGTGTCCGTTCTCCCCGCCGCGATGACGACCGCTGTCGCCGCCCTCGGTGGTCGGTGCGGCCCGGCGGCCCGACGGCTTCTCGGACGGTGTCTCGCTCGACGCGGACCCGTTGCGTTCGGTGCCGTTCGGCTCGGTGCCGTTGCGTTCGGACTCGACGCCGCTGTGGCCGTTGCGCTCGGAACCGTTCTGCGGCGACCTGTTCTCGTCGTCACCGCTGTGGTTCGAGCCGTTCGCAGTCGAACCGTTGTGGTTCGTACCGTTGTGGTTCGAACCGTTCGCGGTCGAACCGTTGCGCGGTGTGCTCGGGGGCGGTGATGCGCTGGGTGCTCGCAGGTCGGCGAGCCAGCTCTCGATGGAACGCGAATCCGGTTCCTCCGCGCGAGGTGCGCGAGCAGCACGGGTTCGGCTCGGCGGCTCGACGGTCGGACGCGGTGCGCTCGGTGCACGAGGCGGCTCCGCCGACGGGGGAGCAGCCACCGGGTTGACCGGCGGTGCGGGCCGGACGATCTCTGCTGCCTGGGTCGGCTCCGGCTCGACGTTCGGGCGCGGTGCCACCGGCCGGCTCGGGGCGGGCCGAGCAGCCGGTCGGTCCTGCGGAGCAGCCTGGGCCCGGGGAGGAGTCTGGGCCTGGGGAGGCGTCGGAGTCGGTCGTGCAGCCGGTGCCGGAGGTGTGGTGGGCGCCGCGCGGGTCGGTTCCGGTGGGGTTGCCGGACGCCCCGTCACACTGCGTCGGGATTCTTCTTTCGCGGCGTGGGTGGCCCGAATGGGACCCCCACCCTGCGGTGCGACCACTGGAATGGGTTCGGTGAGGGGCTCGTTGCGGCGCGGTGCCGGACGCATCGGCGGCGCGACGGTACTCGACGGTGCACCGCCTGCGAGCGCGAGCTCGGGCACATCTCCCATGGGGAGAAGCTCGTCCTCGAGGATGGTCTCGCCCAGTCCGAGTTTCTGCTGGATTCGCTTCATCCATTGCGGAGCCCACCAGCAGTCGTCGCCGAGCAGCTTCATCGTGGCCGGCACGAGGAACATGCGGATGAGGGTGGCGTCGATGATGAGGGCGGCGATCATGCCGTAGGCGATGTACTTCATCATCACCAGGTCTGAGAACGCGAACGCTCCGGTGACGACGATGAGGATCAGGGCCGCGGCGGTGATGATGCGTCCGGTATGCGAGGTCCCGATGCGGATGGCTTCGCTTGTGCTGGCACCCTTTTCGCGTGCTTCGACCATGCGAGAGAGCAGGAACACCTCGTAGTCCGTGGACAAGCCGAACACAATCGAGATGATCAGCACCAGCACCGGAGCCATGATCGGACCAGGGGTGAAATTCATCAGCCCCGCCCCGTTGCCGTCGATGAATATCCACGTCAATATGCCCATGGTGGCACCGAGCCCGAGGACGGTCATGAGCACCGCCTTGATCGGCAGCACCAACGATCCGAACGTCAGGAACATCAACAACGTCACGATGAACACCACGAGCACGGCCATCAACGGCAGCTTGTCGATGAGTGCACTGATGGAGTCCTGCTCGATGGCAGGGGTTCCGCCGACGAGAACCGACGCTCCCTCGGGCACGTCGATACTGCGCAGGAAGTCGATGGCGGGCTTGGAGTCGTTGCGATCGACCAGTCCGGCCTTGAAGACGATGATGCCGTCCTTGCTGGCCCCGTTGGGCGTGAACTGCTCGATCAATCCCGGCGCATTGTTGGCCTGGTTGGTGATCGCTGCGAGGTTGGGCCCCTGTGCATTGCTGATCACCAGCTTGATGGGCTCTGTGCGCTGGCCGGGGAAGAGCGAATCGAACTCGGCCTGCGCCTCGCGGGTGACGTTGTTCGGAGGCAGATAGGTCTCGTTGATACCGCCGAACTTGATGTTGCCGACGGGCAGCGTCAGCAGCACCAGGCCGAGCACGATGGGCACGGTGACCTTGACGGGGTTGCGCATCACCCAGCGGGTGAGCCGGCCCCACATGCCGTTCTCGATCTCCTCGCTCGACTTGGTCTTGCGCATGAACTTCAGACCGAGCGCGTCGACGCGAGGGCCGAGAATGGCGAGCATCGCGGGCAGGATCGTGATGGCCGTCAGGGCTGCGAGCGCGACGGTGGCGATGGAGCCGTAGGCGACCGATTTGAGGAAGCCCTGCGGGAACAGCAACAGACCACCGAGGGACGCGACGATCATCGTCGCGGAGAACACCACGGTGCGACCGGCCGTCATGACGGTCCGGCGCACGGCCTGTGGCGTCGAGTATCCGTCGCCGAGTTCTTCTCGGAATCTCGAGACGATGAACAATCCGTAGTCGATCGCCAAGCCGAGTCCGACGAGCGAGACCACGGGCGCGACGAACGAGTTGACCTCGGTGAAGTTGGTGAACACCTTCACGATGCCGTTGGCTCCGACGACCGTCAGGCCACCGATGATCAGCGGAAGAGCGGCGGCGACGACGCCACCGAAGATGAAGAACAGCAGCACCGCCACAGCAGGTATGGCCAGAATTTCCATGCGTTGGATGTCGCCGGCCATCGTCGACTGCAATGCCCCCGCGACGGCCTGCAGACCGGTCACCTGCACGTTCACGCCGTCGATGTAGAAGACGTCCTTGACGGCCTGGAAGTTGTTGGTCAGTTCGGTGTCGTTGGCACCGGCGATGGCGATGCTGGCGATGGCGTGCTGTTTGTCGGTGGTGCCGAGTGCAGCGAGGTTGGGCGCGCCCGTCCCGGGAAAGTACGTGCCGTTGATCTTCTCTATCTGGTCCGGATGGTCGGCAACCAGGGAGTTCAAATTATTGGTGATCGCCGACTGGAACGCCGGATCGTCGATGGTCGAGCCCTCGGGAGCGGTGTAGAGGACGATGACGTCGCCCTGCTTGTCGCGACCGAACGTGGTGTCTGCCAGACGGGCAGCCTGAGCCGACTCCGACGTCGGATCGTCCCAACCGCTCTGACTGAGATGGCTGTTGAGATCGAGACCGTAGGCGGCGAAGCCCAGCAGTCCGGCCACCATGACACCGATAACGGTGTACCGCAGCCGGTAGACGATGTCTCCCCATCTGGCGAACACTTAAGAAACTCCTTGGCGCCCGACGAGCAGGGCGGACAGCGGTCGGAAGGGCTGCAGCCACGCGCCCTCGTCGGGGAGCGAATCGAGACTCACCCGAGGCAGTGGCTCACGGAAGACGCCCGGGATGTCCTCGAGATCGAGGAATTCCAGGATGTCCGACGTGACAGCCCAGCTTGCGTGCTCCCGGAATCCCAGTACCTGTACGGGCACTCCGGTTGCTGCGATGGCCTCCAGCGGCCCCTTGAACGCTTGACCGTCGGCGGACGCGACCATGACACCGGCAAGGCCGCCGTCACGGTTGCGGAAGTCGATGTGGTCGAGCATGTCTGCGTCGACGTCACTGTCTTCGTCGACCTTGGGCTTGGCGAACACCGCGAATCCCACGTTACGCAATGCTTCGACCCAGGGTCGGACCACATCTGCGCTGCCGGGGGCGATGTTGGTGAACACCGTGGCCTCGGGTTCGAGCGTCGCGGTGCCCGAGGTGGAGAGTTCGGCGGTGCGGCTGAGCAGCCATCGGCCCAGGGCATCGAAGCGCGGACGGTAGGCGGCGGTGGGTCGGCCACCCAGAATTGCGCCCAGTCCCATGTCCAGGTTCGGGGCATCCCAGACCAGCAGGACGCGTTTGCTGTGGCGCGTTTCACCGATGGCGCCGAGTTCTGAGGGGTCGACCACGGTGTCGGGCATGTCCGTACTGACGCTCATGCTGTCTTCTTTCCCCAGATCAATTCCGTCACCGAGCTACCGACCAGCTGTGCCTTGCCCTCGAACTTGGTCACCGGTCGCTCGTGTGTCATGGGCGATTCCCAATCGAGAACGGTCAGACCGGGCTCGGCGTTCCCGGCCTCGGCAATCCACTCAGCGTATTCGGCATGATCGGTTGCCACGTGCAGAACGCCACCGGGCTTCAACCGATCCGCGATCATCGCGAAAGTCGGCCCCTGCAGCAGCCGACGCTTGTGGTGCCGAACCTTGGGCCACGGGTCCGGGAAGAAGACACGGACGCCGGTCAGCGACTCCGAGGACAGCATGTTCTCGAGCACGTCCATCGCGTCACCGCGCAGCAATCGAACGTTCTCGATGCCTTCTCGTTCGATCTGCTGCAGTGTCTGCGCCAGGCCGGGGCGGTAGACCTCGACGGCCATGAGGTTGACGTGCGGCTCGGCCGAGGCCATCGCCGTGGTGGCCGTGCCGGTACCCGAGCCGATCTCGAGAATCGCCGGGCCGCTGCGCCCGAACCAGGCGTCGATGTCGATCTGCTCGTCGGCGACGTCGCGACCGATGCGCGGCCACAGGCTGTCCCATGTGGTCTGCTGCGCCTCGGTCAGCGCTCCGCGCCGAGAGCGGAAACTCGTCACGCGTGGGTAGAGCCGCGAGCCCCGTTCCTGGGTCTGCACGGCGTTCTCCTCGGTGTCGACAGAGGTGTCCTGGGGCTCGTTCACCGGTCCATTGTCGCGCATCGGCGGGGCGTGTGACAGGTGGGTCTCGAGTTGAAGTTGAGACTTGCCGTCCCACCGCTGATCAGCGGTAGGACGCACCCGACTAATTACAACGATGCAATTCGTTTCGATAGGCTCGCGAGCCCCAGCATGTGCCAGAATCGGTGCCGCAGCAGGGGGCTGTGCGTCGCGTCCTGAAAGTGGCGGCGGGATCGTTCTGGGGGGAATCGATCATGGATGTCGCCGAGGCCGGTCTGGGCCTGTTGCGTGACCGGGTCGCGTCGACCGACGCACGCGAGGCCGTCGAAAACGCCGTCCAGGATCGCCTGCGGCCGCTGATCGCACGGGTGACCGGCCGCGCCGGCGTCGGGAAATCCGCTGTTCTCGCCGTTCTCGAGTCGGTGCCGCTCGACGCCGACGGCCTCGATGTCCGATGGCGCGAGGGCAGAACGGACAGCAGCGACGGCGAAGTGCTCGTCCACGTGATCGCGGGAGCGGTGTCGCCGGTCGACACCGCATTGCTGAGTTCGAGGCCGAGGAATGTTCTGGACGGGACCGTCGTCGTGCTGACGAAGGCGGACACACTCGACGATCCCGCAGCAGACGCAGCAGCGGCCTCGCAGCAGCTGGGGCGGACGGTGTTGCCGGTGATGGGAGCGACCGCGGCGGGATTGCGGGGAGCCGGCGCGCCTCTGGACATGGCCGACGTGCGAGCCGTTGCGGCAGCGGATCTGTCCCCGGCCGATCTGATGACCGTCGATCGGTTTCGCGCCGTCGACATCGACGTATCGACGCGTCGCAGAGAAGCTCTGATCGAATGCATCGAACTGCGTGGTCTCGCCCTGCTGGTCGACGTACTGCGGCAGCGACCCGCCGTGTCCGACGGCGATGCGGTGCGCATGCTGGCCGACGCCACCGGTGCCGACGCCCTGATCGCCGCGGTCTGCACGGCCGTGTCGGCGGCCGCAGCGGCTCGGGACGCCGAGCTGCATCGCACAGTGCAACAGATCTCCGCCGGCCACCGGCGGGTTCGTGACGCCGTCGAGTCGTACCTGGCCTCCGACGAAGCGGTGGCTGCCGAGATGCGCTACGCGGCTCTACGTCTGGGGGTGCCGATCGAGACCGGTTCGGAGCAGGTCGCGTTGGAGCAGGCGGTGCTGTGGAAGAGGCGGGCGGCCGCTGCCGGTGACCCCGACGTGCGCCGCGCGGCACTCGCGCTGTGTCGAGGGCACGTGCGAATGCTGCGCCGATGACCCCGCTGTCGGAGGACATGAAAAGCGTTCTGCGACGCTGGAATTCCGGTGCCCTGGACGAGATCGAGCGCGCCAGGGTCAGTCGACCTGCCGGGGTTCACCTCACCGGTACTGCTGGGTCGGGCAAGTCCGAACTGCGCCGTGAGCTGTCCCGGCTCGTCGGTTCCACCATCGAATTCACGGACTCGGTGGCAGATGCGGCGGTCGTGATGATCGTCGTCGACGCGTCGGCTCCGGTGGGTCGCGTCGAGGTCGAGCAGTGGCGAGCAGCCCTCGAATCCACACCGGTCGTGTTCGTGGTGAACAAGATCGACGTGCATCGGCATTGGCGTGAGGTGGTTTCTGCCGACGCCGACGTAGTAGCCGAGTGCGTCCCACGGGCGGTGGGGTGCACGTTCCACCCGGTCTCAGTGCGGTTGGCGCGGATCGGCCGGGAAAGCGGTGACGCGGCGATGTCCGCTGAGTCGGGTCTCGGAGCAGTGGCGGACCGGCTCGGCGCGTTGCTGCTGCAGACCGCGGCTCTCGGAACCGAGCGTAAATATGCTGCGGCAGTGCAGGACTGCGCATCCGGAGCCAGAGCCTCGATCGTGGCGAGAGCGCGCGCGGTGACCGGGGGCAGTGATACGGCCGAACTCCGTGCGCGGCGAGCCGAGCTCGTCAGCGAACGGGACAAGCTCGGTGGTGATCGACGGGCGCTGCTGCACAATCGAATTCAACGAGTGCGCGTGGAGTCCGTCCATACCGCCGCCGAAGACTTTCGAGCTCTGACCGCCGAGGTCAAGCGCACGATCGACGGAGCCGGGCGTGCCGAACTCACTCACCTTCCAGCGCACGTCGCCGAGTCCGCGCGCGGCGCTCGGAATCGAGCCGACGCGGCGCTCACGGCCCGATTGCGGGCGGTGGAGACCGAGCTCGGGCTCACGCCGCTGCAGGCGGAGTCGGTCGCGGACGCCCCGCTCGATATCGGGGAGCCGTCCCGGCGTCGGGGCGTCGAGGATGTCGTCATGATCGTGGTCGGCGCGTCGGCGGGGGTGGGACTCGGGCGGCTGGTGGTGTCGCCGATGGCGCTGGTGCCGGCCTGGGCGGTTGCCAACACCGTGATCACCCTCGTTCTCGGTGGTGCGCTCGCCTGGTGGATCACGCGCTCGAGGTCGTTGGTGGCCGACCGCGCCCACCTGCGCGGCTGGACGCAGGAAACCGTGGCTCGGGTGAAATCGTCGGTGGAGCAGCGATTGCTCTCGCGGATTCTCGACGCCGAGTCGATGCTCGCGGCCGCTGTCGCGAGTGCGGACCGGGACGCAGTGGCCCGCATCGATGTCGCACTCGCCGAGGTGGACACCGAGCTGCGTCGGCTCGCCGACCACCGATCGGCGCTGCTGTCTGCCTGCGATCGCGATCTGTCTGCGCTGGAGCGGGGCCTCGAGCGATTCCGCGGATCCGTTCCTTTCTCTTCCGAGCACGTGGAACCGTTCGACGAGCCGGTGCGTCGGAGTCAGTAGGTGCAGTGTCGGGTTCGAAGTGAGGGGCGTCGATGATCGCGGTGGATGGCTTCGCAGCAGGGGATTTCCTCACCGAGGAGGTCGAGCCCCACGATGTCGACGATCCGGGCGCGCCCACGGTCTCGACGGACCTGTTCGATCTCGACGGCGACGGCCACTACGAGACCACCGTGCGGCATACCGACGCCGGGATGACGGTGGCGACGGACGTCGACGGAGACGGTGTGACAGACAAGTTCACCGCCTTCGGACGTGACGGGCAATACCGAACGTGGGAGATTTTTCGAGAAGCGAACGGTATCGGCCGGGGTGAAATGACCGAATCGGGCGAGCTGTAGCTCGTGTGCACGGGCCTGGCATCGTTGCTGGTAGAGGCCTTCTTGCACGGAACTTTCCCTATCTGAATCGGTCTTGTGACCAATCGGACAACACCCTGTTTCTGGATTCACGTCGCTCGGCGTTAACCTGATGAACAGGACATCCGGCGCTCGGTCCTCGGCTTGCTGTACGCGGTAACATGGTGTACTGCAGCTCGAACGGCCGAGCAGCGCCCCGCCGAGAGGGGAAAACCGAGATTCATTCGCGCGTAGTCGCCCACAGCGATCGTGCGGATTCTTCCCGGTTCCGGCTAACCCCAGGAGAGTTAGATGACCTCAGCGACCATTCCCGGTTTGAGCGGCACCGACAATGTGCCGACTCGACACAAAGAACTGCTTGCCTGGGTTGCTCAGGTAGCCGAACTGACCGAACCGGACTCCGTGGTGTTCGCTGACGGATCCGACGCCGAATGGGAGCGCCTGACCGGCAAGCTGGTCGAGGCAGGCACCTTCACTCGTCTCAACGACGAGAAGAAGCCCAACTCGTTCCTCGGCAACTCCGATCCGTCGGACGTCGCGCGCGTGGAGTCGCGCACGTACATCTGTTCCAAGGAAGAGATCGACGCCGGTCCAACCAACAATTGGATGGACCCGGCCGAGATGCGGTCGCTCATGACCGAGCTCTACCGCGGCTGCATGCGCGGACGCACCATGTACGTCGTCCCGTTCTGCATGGGCCCACTCGGCGCAGCCGACCCGAAGCTGGGCGTCGAGCTCACCGATTCGGAGTACGTCGTGGTGTCGATGCGCGTGATGACCCGTATGGGCAAGGCCGCGCTCGACAAGATCGGCGACGACGGATTCTTCGTCAAGGCACTGCACTCGCTCGGCGCTCCGCTCGCCGAGGGCCAGGCCGATGTGCCGTGGCCGTGCAACGACACCAAGTACATCACTCAGTTCCCCGAGGATCGCGAGATCTGGAGCTACGGATCCGGTTACGGCGGCAACGCTCTGCTGGGCAAGAAGTGCTACTCGCTGCGTATCGCGTCGGCGATGGCCCGCGACGAGGGCTGGCTCGCCGAGCACATGCTGATCCTCAAGCTGATCTCCCCGGAGGACAAGGCGTACTACATCGCCGCGGCGTTCCCGTCCGCGTGCGGCAAGACCAACCTCGCAATGATTCAGCCGACCATCCCGGGCTGGCGTGCCGAGACCATCGGTGACGACATCGCATGGATGCGCTTCGGCGAGGACGGCCGTCTCTACGCCGTCAACCCCGAGTTCGGCTTCTTCGGCGTCGCACCCGGCACCAACTGGGACTCGAACCCGAATGCGATGAAGACCATCGACCAGGGCAACTCGGTGTTCACCAACGTCGGCATGACCGACGACGGCGACGTGTGGTGGGAGGGCCTCGAAGGCAAGCCCGATCACCTGATCGACTGGAAGGGCAACGACTGGACCCCCGAGTCCGGAACCGATGCCGCGCACCCGAACTCGCGCTACTGCGTGCCGATGGCCCAGTGCCCGTCGATGGCTCCCGAGTGGGACGACCCGCAGGGCGTGCCGATCTCGGCAATCCTGTTCGGTGGACGTCGCAAGACCACCGTTCCGCTGGTGACCGAGGCCCGCGACTGGCAGCACGGCGTGTTCATGGGAGCCACCGTCGGCTCCGAGCAGACCGCTGCTGCCGAGGGCACCGTCGGAACTGTCCGACGCGACCCGATGGCGATGTTGCCGTTCCTCGGCTACAACGTGGGCGACTACTTCCAGCACTGGATCGACCTGGGCAAGAACGCCGACGAGTCGAAGCTGCCGAAGGTGTTCTACGTCAACTGGTTCCGCCGCGGCGACGACAAGCGCTTCCTGTGGCCCGGATTCGGTGAGAACTCGCGCGTGCTCAAGTGGATCGTCGAGCGCATCGAGCACAAGGCCGCAGGCGTCGAGACACCGATCGGTGTGGTCCCCACCGCCGAGGCACTCGACATCGACGGGTTGGACACCACCGTCGAGGATGTGGCCGAGGCACTCGCGGTGAACTCCGACGAGTGGAAGGCCGAAATCCCGTTGATCCAGGAGTGGTTCGACTTCGTGGGCGAGAAGCTGCCCACCGGAATTCAGGACGAATTCGACGCCCTCAAGCAGCGCCTGGGCGCGTAGTATTCACAACACAGAACGGGGCTCACCGAGGGGTGGGCCCCGTTCTGGCTGTGTGGGTATGCCCCGGTCAGGCCGTGAGCGCAGCTGCCCCCGCCAGCGTTCCGAGTCCACCCAATGCCGCCGGAACCACCTGCAGGCCGTCGAGAAATTTCAGACGGGCATGTAGCGCGATCGACTCCTGAATCGGATTCCACAGCGGCGGGCCGGCCTGGGCGAAGCCACCACCGATCACCACCATGCGTACGTCCACCAGGGCTACGGCTGACGCGATCGCCTGACCCAGAGCCACTCCGGCGCGCTGCAACGAGGTGATGGCGACCGGCTCCCCGGCGGCCGCATCGGCGGCCAGTTCGGTCCCGGTGCTTCCGGTCCACCCCAGCTCGCGCGCCCACCGCACCGCCGATGGTCCACTCGACACGGTTTCCACGCATCCGATTCCGCCGCACGCGCAGGGCGTCGTAGAACCGGGAACGACGATGTGTCCGATGTGCCCGGCGTTGCCGCTGGCACCGGCGACGATCTGCCCGCCCAGCACCAACCCGCCGCCGATGCCGGTCGACACCACCAGACTCAGCACGTCCGGAACTCCTACGGCGGCACCGAAGCGGTGCTCACCGAGTGCCGCTGCGCTGCCGTCCATCGCGAGGCGGATGTCGGCTTCGGGGAAGAGTTCGGCGAGGTGATCGCGCAGACCGAAGCCGTTCTTCCATTCGTCGATGTTGATCGGTGCAACCGACCCGGTTTCGAGATCCACCGGACCGGAGCAGGCGACGCCGATCCGGGTGACAGCGGCGGGTTCGGCCGTGTTCCGAAGCAGCTCGGCACAGGCGTTCCAGACATCGGACTCGGGAGTCGGCACCGTGACCGGATTCTCCGGCCGCCCGTCGTCGCCGACGAGTGCCGCCGTCATCTTGGTGCCGCCGATGTCGAGTGCGAGTGCCGTCATCGTTCCAGGTTATGGGTTGGGTTTCAGAACGAGGACGAGGTTGCTGCCGAGGAATTCTCGTAGTACTGGAACGCGCATCATCCACCATGCCCAGCGGGGATGGTAGCGCGGGAATGCAGCCAGCAGCGTGGCGTTGGGAGTGCTTCGTGCCCAACGCAATCCGTCTGCGGCGCTGATGTCGAACAGTGATTCGCCGAATCGATTCTTCGGTTCGTGACCGGTGGTACGGGCGTAGCGGCGGGCCGCGTACTCGCCGCCGAGGTAATGCCAGGGCCGGGTTTCGTGGCCGCCGAAAGGACCGAACCAGATGGTGTACGAGAGGACCGTCAACCCGCCGGGCTTGGTGACCCGCAGCATCTCCTCGGCCATGGTCCACGGTTCGCGGACGTGCTCGGCGACGTTCGAGGAGAAACAGATGTCGACACTGTTGTCGCGGAACGGCAGTGCCATCCCGGAGCCGCGCACCGAACCGGGTATCTGCAGTCCCGCCGCATGCATCTCGGACGCGTCGGGCTCGACGGGCAGGTAGCGTGCGCAGCCGGCCCCGAAGACCTCGGCGAAGTATCCGGGTCCGCCGCCGACGTCCAACACGGTTGCCGCGGACATGTCGGTGCCGGTCAGGCCCCGGTACAGATCGCCGATCAGCTCCACGGAATCGCGGGCCAGTGCGCCGTAGAAGATGTCGGGAGCGCTCTGCTCATGTCCGAAGTCCTTCAGCAGACTCACCGAGCGACGCAGTGTCGCGCGAGAGGCGAACAAACGTGTCACGGCGGAAGTCACGAAGACGAACCCTAGCGGTTAGTGTGGCAACGGTAATCGACGGCGGTCGTGAAACGAACATGCGGAAATTGGGTGAAGCGGGCTGTGCGCGAGGTTCTGTTGCTGTGCTGGCGCGATACCGGGCACCCGCAGGGCGGCGGCAGCGAGCGATACCTCGAGCAGGTGGGCGCAGGTCTGGCTCGACGCGGCGTCCGCGTCACGCTGAGGACGGCGTCGTATCCCGGAGCACCCGCCGAGGAGATCGTCGACGGCATCCGCATCAGTCGCGGTGGTGGACGCCTGTCGGTGTATCCCCGCGCGCTGGCCGCCATCGCGGCCGGAAGGCTCGGTTTCGGCCCGCTCAAGGGCATCGCACCCGACGCGGTGATCGACACCCAGAACGGCATTCCCTTCTTCTCCCGTGCTGCTTTCGGCGTTCCGGTGACGTTGCTGGTGCACCACTGCCATCGGGAGCAGTGGCCGGTTGCGGGGCCGATGATGGCCAAGCTCGGCTGGTGGCTCGAATCGACGGTGTCTCCGCGAGTCCACCGCCGCAATCAGTACCTGACGGTGTCGTTGCCGTCCGCGGACGAGTTGGTCGCACTGGGCGTCGACCGCGAGCGCATCGCCGTGGTGCGCAACGGAGCCGACGAGATTCCCAGGTCTGTGCCCGAGGGTGACGAGAGCACCCGCACCGCGCACCCGTCGCTGACCGTGCTGTCCCGGTTGGTTCCGCACAAGCAGATCGAGGACGCGCTCGACGCCGTTGCTGCGCTGCGCGGACGGATCCCCGATATCCACCTCGACGTCATCGGCGGAGGCTGGTGGGAGCAGAACCTCCGCGATTACGTGAGCGAACTGGGCATCGAGCAGTACGTCACCTTCCACGGGCACGTGGACGAGGACCGCAAGCACGCGCTGCTCGGTCGCTCATGGGTGCACGTGATGCCTTCGCGTAAAGAAGGCTGGGGCCTCGCGGTCGTCGAGGCAGCGCAGCACGGCGTACCGACCGTCGGCTACCGAAGTTCCAAGGGCCTCACCGATTCCATCATCGACGGCGTCACCGGTGTGCTGGTGGGCGACTTTTCGGATGGTGAAGAGGACCGAGACGTCTCCGGTCTGACCGCTGCCGTCTCGGAGCTGCTGCAGGACGCCGAAGCCCGAACTCGCCTGGGCGAGAAGGCGCGAGTGCGCGCGGGGGAGTTCTCCTGGGAGCAGTGCGCCGACGGTGTGTACTCGGTGCTCGCCGCCACGACGCGTGGCACGTGGTCGTCAGGTCTGGTGGGTGCGCAGCACTCGGATTCGGCTCAGCAGTCCTATCGCTAGTCCGCCGAGAAGTAGCAGTGCCCATGCGAGGTGGGCAACGACGACGGCTGCCACTGGCCTGCTCTCGGTGAGCACGGGATCGGGCACTCGATAGAGCGTGAGCTGGTCGTCGGAGTACGCGATGTCCAGTGAATTCAGCGTTTGCGCGGATTCGCCGAGTTCGCCGGGGGTGGTGTTCTCCACCAGTACCCAGCCGACACCCAGCTCTGCGACGACGTCCACGGGTTCGCCTGCGAGCAGCGCATTCTGGACCTCCGTCGCGCGCACTCCCTCACCGCGTACCGTGCCGCCCGCGACGATGAGCTCGCCGGTCTGCAACACATCCAGTGGCAGCATGCGCGGCGCGGGATCGAGGACGGGAGCACTGCCGCTGTAGGGAAAGAGGCGAAACATCCCGGCCGGTAGCACCGCGACATCGCCGTCGCCGCTCTGCACTTCGGCTGCGACCGCCTGCCAGGACTCCGGGTACACCACGGGCCGCATCGAGTTCCCGACGCCCCAGCCCAGGTCGGGTAGTGCGATCAGCAGGGCCGCTATTGCCACGGCACTGCCGAATCGGGTGCGTTGGACCGCGCTCAGCGCGGCTGGCTGCACCCGATTCGGTCGACGACGGGGAGAAAACGCGGCCGCCGCCGCCAGCGCATAGATCGGCATCGCCAGCGCGACCCACTTCTGTGAGTCCCTGAGCAGACCGGCACCGGGCACCGTCTCGCCCAGCGCGCGGGCCATCGCCAACCCTGGTCCCGTCGCTGCCAGCGCAGGCGCTGCGATGGCAAGCAACGCGACGACAGCGAGTCCCAGGATCACCGGATTTCTTCGACGCCTGATCAGCGGGCGCACCCCGAACGCGACCACGGTCAGCAGCAGCGCCGTGCCCACGAACGCGAAAGCCCCTGTGCGAGAGGCGGGTACCGCATCGGAATTCCAGATTCCGCCCAGACCGGCGAGGCTGCCGAGGGTGCCCAAGCCCGGCTCGGCCCGCGCCGCGAACGCCGCCCAACCCGCCGGATCCGCCTGCTCGACGCCACTCCCTGACACCGCCGTCGCCACCAGCCACGGTGCCGACGCCACCGCCGCCAGTCCGAGGGCGCCGACCACGCGCAGGCCGCGTCGGGCACCCCCGGGGAGGGCGAGGACGACCAGCGCAATGGTCGCGGCGAGCAACGCGCCGGTGGGGGTGAGCCCGGCGGCGGCGAGACAGACCGCGAGTGCCCACCAGGAACGGCCCTCTCTGACCGCGAGTGCAGCGACCACCGTCCACGGCAGAGTGGCGTATCCGACGAGCAGACTCCAGTGTCCCTGCAGCAGTCGCTCGGCGACGTACGGGTTCCACACGGCCACCGTCGACGCCACGAGCAGCGCGGGCAGTGGGGCTGTCGGCAGTACCGTTCGTGCCATGACCGCCGCACCCCACCCGGTCAGCCACAGGGCGAGCAGCAGAATGGTCTTGACCACGAGTCCGCCGTCGAACACCGTCGACAGCGCGGCGATCGCGGCGTCCTGCGGGACGGCCCGCGCGGCCGCGTCGGCGATTCCCCAGGCGGAGTCGGTGAAGTAGGAACGGGGAGTGCTGACGGCGTCGCGCAGCAGGAGGTAGCCGGGGTCGAGCAGCGGGCCGACAATCACCACGGCGAGCAGCAGGCTGTAGAGCGGCGGTGTCCACCTCGACCTCGACCACGCCATGATCGGCACCCTATACCGTGGGCTCATGTCTTTCCGCGCCTCGTCCGAGGCAGACCACACGGCGGGTGCGTCGGTCGCCGGGATGGGGATGGTGACGGCCGGTTCGATGTTCGCGAACGTTGCGGCGTACCTGCTGCAGGTGCTCGCGAGCCGGATGCTCGGCGTCGAGGGCTACGGAGAATTCGCGAGTCTGCTTGCTGCGCAATTGGTTCTCGCGGTTCCGGCGTTGGCGTTGCAGTCCGTCGTTGCGCGTGAAGTGGTGCGCGGGCGCAGTTCTCGCGAATTGCGAACGGTGGGGTACCGGTGTGCGGCGGTGGTGGGGGTGCTTGCTCTGGCACTGGCACCCGCACTGTCCGCGGCCATGGACGTCTCGATGACGGCGACCGTGTCGGCGGTCATCGCTGCGCCGGTATTGGTGCTGCTGGCTGCCGAGCAGGGTTTGCTGCAGGGGCGTGGGCGATTCGGAGCCCTGAGTATCGTGCTGGCCGCAGCAGGATTCGGCAAGGTGGCACCGGCGGTGCTGGTGTTGGTGCTCGGCGGTGGTCCCGGTTCGGTTCTGCTGGCCACGGCCGCGGGTATCGGTGTGGTGGCACTCGGTGCGCGATGGACGGCCGGGGTACCGGTGAACTCGGTGTCGGAAACCAAGGTCACCGTTCTGGCCGTGCTGCAGGCGTCGCAGGTGCAGTTGGTGTTGATCGCGATGTCCGCGTTGGATCTGGTGCTGGCGCGCACGCTGCTCAGCTCCAACGAAGCCGGGCTGTACGCCGTCGGGGCCGTTGCGTCCAAGGCGGCGTTCTGGCTGCCGCAGGCTGTCGGCGTGGTGCTGTATCCGCGGATGGCGAACCCGCTGCATTCTGCGTCCGCGGTGCGATCGGCGTTGGCCGTCGTCGCGGGGCTCGGTACCGTTCTGGTGATCGGTGGTGCGCTGGCGTCTCCGCTGTTGCCGTTGGTGGTGGGCGATACGTATTCCGGTGTGCAGGAATATGTCTGGCTGTTCGTGCTGCAGGGCGCGTGCCTGGCCGTGCTGCAGAGCGCGTTGCTGTGGGCCATCGCGGGCGAGCACACCCACCTCGCTCTCGTCGCCTGGTTCGCCCTCGGTGTCGAGGTGTTGCTGTTGCTGTTCGTGGCGTCGACACTCGCGCAGTTCGTCGTCGTCGCGGCAGTGACTGCCGCGGTGACCATGGTGGTGGTCTGTGGTTTGGCGCTGTGGGGAAACCGCATGGATCGCCCGTCGACCTGAAAACCTGATCGCAGATCCTGCTTCAGCACCAAAGACATTCGGCCACAACGAGGTCAACCGCACACCACCGGACAACGGACCGTCGACTACGAGACCCGGCCAACACGACCGCACCGATTCGGGGAGCATCGCTGGTTTGGGTCCCGTCTCCAGATAGACCAGTGGCGTGGTTGCGTGCCCCCCCACAGGCACTCAACCACGCCACTGCTCATCTGCGTCGTTCCGCAGGCTCCACTCCTGCGCGTAGCGCACTTACTCCTTGTTGAGGTTCGTCCTCGGAATCTCTTCCGTGCGATCCGTCGTCCAGTCGCGGTTGCTCGCGGGTGCGGGTGCAGTTCCGCCGCCGGGGGTCGGTCGCGGAGTGTTGTCCGTTCGGGCCGGCTGACGATGTCCGCCGTTTCCGCCGCCGCGCAGGAGCAGGAACACTCCGGCGATCAGCGAGATGACACCGAGAATTCCGGCGATGATCGGGACGGTGCGGCCGAAGAGCGAGAGTTGATCCTGGCCGTCCTTGGCCTGCTGGATCTGGTATTCGACGGTGTTCTCGTCGAACGTGATCGGTGCGTTGAGGACGTCGACCTCGGCGTTGCCCGCTTCACGTCCGTAGTACTGGTGAATCTGCTCCTCGCCCTTGACGACGACGCCGGTCTCGGGCTCGACCCACAGGGTGCGGGTGTTCTCGTACCAGCGGGTCATCGTCACCGGCGCGGCTCCACCCTCGACACCCCAGGTGTCGGCGGGCAGGGTGACCTTGTTGGTCGGCAGGTTCACCACGGTCGACAGGTCGACCGGGCCGACGGTCTGCTGGTACTGGTACACCGGCGTGCCGTTGATCTCGGTTGCCTCGACGAAATCGATGTCCTTGGTCGCACGCGCGTTGACGTCGAAGTACGGGTAGCTCTTCTGCTCCGAGTTGAACGGGAACTTGTACTGCAGACCGGTGTGGGCCACCTCTTCGGCGGGCGCGTTGCCGGCCACCTGGATGGTGCCGATCGGGTTCTCGACGGGCATGGACGTCTTGCGGTCGATGGTGACGCGGTCGACGCTTGCGGTCAGCAGTCCGGTGTCGGCCTGCTTGTCGCTGCGACGCAGAGTCTGGCCCGCTTGCAGCGTCATGATGTCGGCGTCGGAGGGGTCCTCGACGGTGACGAATCGCTGCGAGACGAGGGGAACGTTCTGGTCGACGACTGCGCGGCCGGCGGCGAGGGAGGTCGCATCGAGCACGCTGCCCTCACCGGTGGAGACAGTGGTCACCTCGAGATCCAGCGGCGTCTTCTCGAGTGCCGAAATGGTGTATGTGGGAATGAGAATGGCGGCGACCACCAGAAACGCGCCCAAGCCGATGAGTACGAGGGCAAGTATCCGGCTCGGCCCTGAGCGCTCCGCCATGCTGAATCTCCTTAGTTGACCGCTTCATGGAAGACACCGCGAGCGGGAAACACGTTCACCCCGACCCGATGCCCGATTTATTACGACACGTCGCAGGTGACAGTAACAGTCGACAGTGGCACCGGTCTCGTCTGCGCCGGTTCGACACGGCACACTTGAGGCCACCATGAGCACACAGACCCGTTCGGCAAGCGTTGTCCCGCTTCGTGGGTTCGTACCGTCACTCGAGGGAATGCGTGCCGTCGCGTGTATCGGCATCGTTGTCACCCACGTGGCCTTTCAGACCGGTGGCGCGACCTCCCCGATCTTGGGTCATGTGTGGGGACGGTTCGACCTGACTGTGGCGATCTTCTTCTCGCTGTCGGGATTCCTGCTGTGGCGTCCGCACGCTGCGGCAGCTCGCGGTCATGGGACTGCCCAGCCGATCGGCCGCTATTTCCGTTCGCGGTTCGCGAGGATTCTGCCCGGTTACTGGGTCGGCGTGGTGCTGATCCTGCTGTTTCTTCCCGATGCCGGCGGTGACTACCGCGTGTGGCTGGCGAACCTGTCGTTCACTCAGGTGTTCGTGCCGCTGACCCTGACCCAGGGCTTGACGCAGATGTGGTCGCTGTCGGTCGAGATCGCTTTCTATCTTCTGCTGCCGGTGTTCGCCTGGTTGATGGTGCGTATGCGCGGTGCGGCCGCCGCCCGCCGTATCCCGGTCATTCTGGGCGCTGCGGTGCTGACACTGTCGTGGGCGTTCGTTCCGGTGTCGACCCCCGACGGCATTCACCATGACAACTGGCTCCCCGGCTATTTCCCGTGGTTCGCGGCGGGGATGCTGCTCGCCGAGATCTCGGTGGGGCCGACGACCTGGGTGCATCGGTTGGCTCGTCGCCGACGTGTCATGGCGTCCATCGCGGTTGCCGCGTTCGCCTTGTCGGCAACTCCTCTGGCGGGTCCGCAGGGTTTGGTGCGTCCGGCGGCCTGGCAGTTCGAGATCAAGATCCTGCTCGGCGCGATACTGGCCTTCGCGATGCTCGCCCCGCTGATTCTCGCCGAGGACGGGAGCCGGCATCGCTTCCTCGAGCATCCGGTGATGCTGACGCTGGGCCGCTGGTCGTACGGACTGTTCATCTGGCATCTGGCTGTGCTTGCCGTCGTGTTCCCGGTGTTCGGCATTGTCCCGTTCTCCGGTGGGATGTGGTTCGTGTTGCCGGTGACTCTCGCACTGTCGATTCCGGTGGCAGCGGCGAGCTACGCCCTGGTGGAAGATCCTGCTCGACGACGCTTCGGCCCCCGCAAGAAAGCGGTCAGGGCTTCCGTATCGCCGTGATCGCCAACGCGACGATTCCGATCAGGGACGCCAGCTGCACCCAGTAGGAACCGCCGACGTAGCCGTCGGGAGATCGCCATGGTCCGAGCGAGAGCAGCGCTGGTGCCAGCAGCGTGAGTCCGCCTGCAGTGCAGGCCAATACACGTGAGGACGCCGTGCGACCGTAACGGCGGTCCAGGAACACCGCGACGATGCCGATCACGGCCACGGTGACCACACCGGCGATTCCGGCCAACACGATCGTTGCTCCCAGCAGCGCCACGACTGCGACCGGAACGCTCTGCCACGGCCGCGGCGACGGACCGACATCACGCGCTCCTCGTGGCCGACGCAGCGCTGCGAACAGCAACGGGATCAGTAGGAGAAGCCCACCGAAGATGCCGAGTCGGTACCAGCGGTCGGTGGCGAAATCCAGCGAGACCGTGCCCGACGCCCCCGCCGGAACGATCCAGGCCTGCTGCCACCCGTCGACCACTACCGGGGACAGCTCGAGGCCACCGGGAGCTGTTGCGCGCCAACCACTGTTGTTGCTTTCCGGAATCACCAGCAAGCGATCCTCCGTCGCGGAGGTGAGCGTCACCTCGCGGTGATCGGCGCTCCAGGCGGTGGTCCGCGCGGCCTGCGGTGCCGAACTCGTCGGCCAATCGGCGGGAATGGGCATGGTGCGCAACCGAATACCGTCGACGAAGAACGATGCTCCCGGCTGCACCACCACGTCCTGGCGTCCTTCGGGCAGTGATACCGGGTTGACGAAGTTCTCGTTCAAAGGGGTGTCGGCGTCGCACACCGACGCCTTCAGCGGCTCGCCGGAGCGGAACTGGTCCGCGGTGGCCGTCACCGACGTGCGCACCGTTTGCCCGGCGATGGAGACGATGGGGCCGTCGAAGCAGTCGACGGTGATCCGGCGATCGCCGTCGTACGGTGCGCCGATCGGTTCACCACCGGACAGCGGTGTCACTTCGGCGAAGCCGGGAGGCTGAGACTGGATGAAGCCCAACGAGTTTCGGTCCAGGACGCCGTCCCAGTCGACGATCGACAGCACGATCCTGTCGGTCGCGAAGGGTGCCAGCTCGAGGGTCGTCGAGCCGTCGGTGTCGACGTCGCGCACCATCGGGCCGTTGCCGAGGTTGACCGCGACCCGGGTGGGGTGTGCCGGAAGTTCGCCGAGGCTGGGGGTGAGTTCGAGCCCGTCCACCAGTGTGGGAGCAGGCAATTGGATGGTCAGGGTGGGGTTGGTTCCGGCTCGATCGGTGATCGACTTCTCCGGCGCGGTCCAGGACGTGCGCGGATCACCGTCGGTGGCGGCGAACGCCGAACCGTGCAGATCGGCGACGTCCGACGCGCCGCTGGCCAACGGCCGCCCCGGCTGCGCCAGCAGCGCTTCGAGTTCGGGGGACTGACGCGTGCGCACCGTCAGGTCCGGAATGACGGCGGTGCCCATCGGCACGTCGATCGTGCGCGAGAAGCGGCCCAGTTCCTCGGGTGACTTGGACAGTCCACTGCTGCAACGGATTCGATCCTCGGTGTCGAGGCACCCGGAACGGCCGGGGAATTCCTGGCCCAGTTCCCAGGCGTCGACGCTCGCCCCGGCGGGAGTCGCGGGCAGTACCGCGCGGTGCACGATCGGTACCTGCGTCGGGTTGTCCCGGTCGGAGTAGTCGTCCACCGACACCTCGCTGATGCCGAACTGGCTGCCACGGGTTCCGTCGACCGTCGACTTCGCGGTGATGCGCAGCCACGGGGTCTCACCGCCAGGCAGTGACACCGTCATCGGCTCACCCGGCTCGTCGACGCGCGCCGCGGTCGAGCCGTTCGGGGTGGTGATCTCCACCCACTTCACCGGGTCGCCGATCGTCCCAGGGCTGGTACGCATGCGCAGCAGCCCGCCGCGCACCGGAGTATCGAAGTCCAGCTGAAGCCATTGCCCCACAGCACGTTCGATACCGTTGCTGATCCAGCTGGTGGCCAGATCGCCGTCCACCGCCGCTGCGACACCGCTGCCCGGGGCGCTGCCGCCGATCTGCGTTGCGTCCGACGCCGAGCTCGACGCCGTCAGGGTCGCGCCCTCCCACTCGGCGTCCACGGTCTCGGCCCCGTACACCGGGTAATCGGATACCTCGTTGAGCGAACGGCGCGGCTCGTCGGCGGCCCGTAGGGCAGAACTGTGATTGTCGACCTGACCGAAGTCCGTCTCGCGGTTCATCGGGGTGTCGGTCACCGTCACCGAGTTCACGGCGATGCCCGCCGCCGCTGCATCCGAGGCCAGCAGGGTGGGGCCCGACGGCACAGGATTGCGAATCCCGTTTTCCCGCAGTTCGTTCGAGCGCAGGATGGACTCCGGACCACCCTGGACCACCGGGACGCGATCGAGATCGACGGTGTAGGGACCGGACGCGGGAATGCCTGCCGAATCACCTACCGCGTAGATCTCCACAGCCGGATACGGCGGTCGAAGATCACCGTCGAGCACGACGCCGTCGACCTGACCCGGAGCCACGTCCTCACCGAACTCGGCCACCTTCTCGAGTCCCGGCGAACCGTCGAGCACCTGGTGCACCGATGCGGGACGGGTGGATCGGGAGTCCTCGGGATCGAGGTCGTTGCGCACGACGACGTAGCTGATGCCCTGTCCCAGAAGGGTATCGGCCAACCCGGCCGACGGCCGACCGTCGGCGAACAGTCGTTGCACGGAGTCCAGTGCGCGGATGGCACCGGGCGGGGTGAGCGGTACCGCGTCGCGGACGGCCCAGGGCGTGGTGGCCAACGCCTGCAGTGGTTCGTCTCGGGTCAATCCCCAGGTCTGCAGCGCGAACGGTGCGCCGGGCACTATCAAGGCCCGCTGCGCGTCGGAACCGTCCGGGCTGGATCCCGAGGCATTCTCGGTGAGCCAGTCCGCCGCGTCGTGCCAGTACTGCGGAACGGCCTCGTACGCTCCTCGGGGCGCGAGCTTGCCCGTCCATGCCAACGAGGTGGACAGCGTCAGGGCCACGAGGATCAACGCGGTCACTGCCATCATCGGATTTTTCTCGGGATGCGCGACGGCCGATCGCCACTGCGTCCGCGGCGCGGAACCCGGCAGCGGAACTCGGGCCAACAGGTGAGCCAGGCCCAGCACCAACGGAATTCGAATGACCGGCTCGAGCTTGTGGATGTTGCGCAGCGGTGCGCCCGCCGAATCGAGGAACACCCGGACGGCACCCGCGAACGGACCGTCCAGCTCGCCGACGAACCCGGCACCGAGGCCGACCAGACCGACGAACAACATGATCGTCAATCGGCCGCGGGCGGGCATCGAGCGCATCGCCAGGCCCGCGATTCCAGCAGCCGCGATCAGACCCGTCGCGATGACGGCCGCCGGCTGAGTCACCAGAACGGCACCGGCCACTCGCTCGGGAGAGACGAACGGCGTCCAACTGCCGGTGCCGCGCAGCACTTCCGTCAGTGACGTCCACTGTGTGGTGGTGCCGGAGGATTCGATGTAATCGAGAAACGGTGGAGAGACCTTGCCCAGCAACAGCAGTGGAACGATCCACCACAGCGTCGCGAGTACGAGAAAGCCCGACCACCACGCACCGAAGACGACCCAACGCTTGTTCGGCCGATGCGACAACATCCAGATCACGGCCACCAGAACGGCGGCGGCGGTGGCGACGGCATTGACTGCGCCCATCAACGCGACCGCGACCGCCGACTGCGCGGCCGCTCGTCTCACCGTGTGCTTCCCGGAGTCGGAGTCGAGATACCGCACCATCGGGATCAGCACCCACGGTGCCAGCATCATCGGCATCGTCTCCGAGGAGATCGACGCGAGGGTGGTGATCACTCGTGGAGAGAGAACGAAGGCAGTCGCCGCGATCAGACGGGAACTGCGGCTGCCGATACCGAGGGCTTCGGCGAGTCGGACGATTCCCCAGAAGCCGGCGATGAGCATCAGCGCCCACCAGATGCGCTGAGTGATCCACGGCGGGATCGACAGCAGGTCGCCGCCGGCGAAGAACGCACCGTGCGGAAAGAAGTAGCCGTAGGCCTGGTTCTGCACCTGGCCGAGCGGAGCTGCGCTGTTCCACTGATGGGAGGCGCGTTCGAGAAATCCGAGAGGGTTCTGAGCCAGGTCGAATTTGGTGTCGGCGACGGTGAAGCCGGGGACCTGAAGAAAAGTGAGGATGAACGCCAGAATCGAGACGCCGAAAAGCCATTTACGGCCGAGCGGCTCGGCCGAGATCATCGATTCACGAAAGCGACCAGCGTCAGCGGCTGCCGTACTCAACCTGGTTCAGCAAGGACGAGTCGGCGTTTCCGGAGCGATCGATATCCGGACGAGAGTTGTCGGCTGCAGCGGCAGTGACTCCGAAGACGACGCCCGCACCCAGTACGGCTCCGACGACGGCGGCAATGACACCCGGGACAGCAAACTTCATCTCGGTTCTCCAGTCAGTCGGCTCAGGAAGGAAGCGGGCGAGGTGGACCCTCGCGCGGGCATCACGGTATCACTCGTACCTGCAGGACAGGCCGGTGGACGCGTTACTTGCCGGGGGGAACGATAAGGACGGGTCGATGGCTGTGTCGCAGCACGTGCTCGGCCACCGAACTCTGGAGCAGCGCACGAAGACCAGTGGTGCCCCTCGTGCCGGTGACGATGATGTCGACGTTCATCTCGTCGGCCTTCTCCACGATCGCGCTCCAGATGGCGGTGGTGCATTCGGTGCACTGGCCCTCCACCTTCAGGCCCGCGGCCTCGGCCAGCGCGACGCCTTCGCTGTTGGTCACCTTCGCGTCGGTGAGCGCAACGTCCTCGGCCTCGTCGTCGGGCACCCATTCGGGCTGCATGACGCCGGAGAGGCCGGACATTCGCGCGGCCTGACGCACCATCGGCTCCCACGCGGTGACGACGATCGCGCGTGAGGTGGTGAGAAAGCGTCCGGCATAGTCGATGGCGCGTTTGGCATTGTCGGAGCCGTCGTAGGCAATGAGTATGAGGTCTGCGGTCATGGTTCGAGGTCCTCCTCATGTCGCGTTCGTCCAGATTACCCCCACCCCTCCCCGGATCAATGTGGGTTTCAGTCGGTCGGAGTGCAACAAAGCCACATTGATCCGGACCCGGGGCGCGCAAGGAACACCCCCCGTCTCGGCTACCGTCGTATTCCATGCGACTTCGGTTTTCGGTTCGGTCCGCTGCGGTGATGACGGTCGGTGTCGGCTTGTTGGTCTCGTGTTCGAGTGAGTCCACGCAGGTCGCGTCGACGCAGACGGCACCACCTGCCTCGACGACGACGGCAGCCGAGACGACGGTCCCGCAACCGCTGCCACCCGTCGACGAGTGCGTGACGTTCGTCGACGGCCTCACCGAGCGTCAGCGACTGGCGCAGTTGCTCACCGTCGGAGTCACCGGAACTGCCGATGCGGTGCAGATCATGTCCACCGAGCAGGTCGGTGGCCTGTTCGTCGGGAGTTGGACCGACGAGTCGATGCTCGGAAATCGGGAGGTACCGCAGGTGCTCGACGCCTCCGCGGTGGCTCCGATGATCACGATCGACGAGGAGGGTGGGCGGGTCTCGCGAGTGGCGGATCTGTTGGGAGAGGCGCCGTCGGCGCGAGTGTTGGCCCAGACGATGACGGTGGACGAGGCCTATCAGGCGGCGTTGACGCGCGGCCAGGGGTTGAAGGATCTCGGTGTCACCGTCGACTTCGCTCCGGTGGTCGACGTGAGCGCTCAGCCCGATGATTCCGTCATCGGCGATCGGTCGTTCTCCGACGATCCGCAGGTCGTCATCGAGTACGCGGGTGCGTACGCGCGAGGTCTGGAAGACGCGGGCGTCAAGCCCGTCATCAAGCATTTTCCCGGGCACGGTTCGGGATCGGGCGACTCGCACACCGGTGCGGTGACGACGCCGTCGCTCGACGAGTTGAAGGCCAAGGATCTGTTGCCGTTCGCGGCGTTGAACAACACCGGCGTCGGCGTCATGGTCGGGCATCTCGATGTGCCGGGACTGACCGAGCCGGGTGTGCCGGCGAGTATCAGCCCGGCGACGATGGAGTTGTTGCGCGACGGCGTCGGATACGGTGCCGCACCGTTCGACGGCCCGATCTTCACCGACGACCTCAGCGGCATGGCGGCGATCACGGCAAGGCTCGGGATCGTCGACGCGGTCGAGGCGGCGTTGGTTGCGGGAGCCGATGTGGCGCTGTGGCTCACCACCGATCAGGTGCCTGCGGTGTTGGACAATCTCGAAGACGCGGTGGCGACGGGCCGCCTCGACGCGGCTCAGTTGGACGAGGCTGCGGCGACGGTTGCTCGGTTCAAGGGGGCGTGCGGGGCCTGATTGTGCGGTACTGGACCTTACTGTGGAGTAACGTCTAGTACTTCGTACGTATTGGAGGGTCCATGGCTGGCGGCACCAAGAGATTGCCCCGCGCCGTCCGCGAGCAGCAGATGCTCGACGCGGCGGTGGATGTGTTCTCCGACAACGGCTTTCACGAGACGTCGATGGATTCGATCGCCAAGAAGGCGGCCATCTCCAAGCCGATGCTCTATCTGTACTACGGGTCGAAGGACGAGTTGTTCGCGGCGTGTATTCATCGCGAGGGCGTCAAATTCGTCGAGGCCCTGACTCCTGCTGCGGACCCGACGCTGACGCCGCGCGAGCAGTTGCGCAAAGCGCTGATCGGCTTCCTGGGATTCGTCGGCGAGAACCGGAAATCGTGGATGGTGCTCTACCGTCAGGCGATCGGCCAGCAGGCGTTCGCCTCGCAGGTGCAGAGCAGTCGGGATCGGCTGATCGAGCTGACGGCCGGCTTGCTCGCCATGAGCACGAGAGATCCGGAGCAGTCGCAGAATTTCGGGCTGATGGCCGTCGCCCTGGTCGGGGCAGGCGAGGCCGTGGCCGACCGAGTGGCGGGCGGCGAAATCGAGGTCGACGCCGCAGCGGACCTATTGGAGAACCTGGCCTGGCGCGGCCTGGCGGGAAAGAAAACCGCCGCAACCTAGACCTGCCCGGGTCGTTCCGCAGGCTCCACTCCTGCCCCCGCCGAACTCGAAGTTATGGACGAAAATCCGGGGAAATCCGTCCATAACTTCGAGTTCGAGCAGTCAGCGCAGGGTTCCCGTCAGATGCGGGTAGCCCTTCTTCGGGTTCTTCAGCGACAGGTCCCAACCGGTGCCGACGGCATCGGCGTAGGCGTTGATCGTCGCGGGCAGGACGATCGGCTTGCCGAAGCGGATGCTGTAGTTCACAGCTTCCGGGATTCGACCCTCGACCGTCTGCAGGACGGCTGCCGCGCTCCACATTCCGTGCGCGATGGTCTTCGGGAACCCGAATGCCTTTGCGCCGAGCGAGGATACGTGAATCGGGTTGCGGTCTCCGGAGATGGCCGCGTACCGGCTGATGATCCGCTGATCGACGCGCAGGGTGCGGGTCGGGGGCGGTGGAACCTCGTCGGCGGGCGGTGCCTCACGGGGTCCACCGGACAGCGACGTCTTCTGCAGGCTCAGGAAGCTCGAGGTCTGCTTCCAGACCAGTTCCCGTCCAACTTTGACCTCGCTGATCAGGTCCACCAACAGACCCTTGCGATGTTCGCGCAGATTCTCCGCGTGCACTCGGATGTCCAGCGGTTCCGATGCGGAGATGCCACGGAACTGCTCGATCACGTTCTCGGCGTGTACCGAACCGATCGCGGCGAAGGGAAAGCCCTTGGACACCATCAACTTCATCACCGTCGGGAAGACGAGGGTGAAGGGGTAGGTCACCGGGAGCTGATCGCCGAATCGCAGACCCGTCGCCCGGCAGTACCCGGCGAGGTTGTCGGGGTCCACCCGCAGGCCCTTGAGTTCGTACACTGTGTTCGGCACCGACGACGACCGGGATCCGAGGAACGGCAGCGCGCCGAGCGCAGCCGAAGTGTAGATGTCGGAGGTCTTCGGCTGCGCGGTGAGCGTGACGGTGCTCATGCGCCGAGCAGGCTCTGGCCGCACACGCGCACGACCTGGCCGGTGACGGCGTTCGATGCGGGAGACGCGAAGTAGGAGACCAACTCCGCGACGTCCACGGTCTCGCCGCCCTGCAGCAGCGAGCTCATGCGGCGTCCGGCCTCACGGGTGGCGAACGGGATTGCCGCGGTCATCGCGGTCTCGATGAAGCCGGGGGCGACGGCGTTGATGGTGATGTTCTTCTTCGCCAGCACCGGTGCGGATGCGTGCACCAGACCGATGACGCCTGCCTTGGAGGTGCCGTAGTTGGTCTGGCCGCGGTTGCCCGCGATGCCTGCGATGGAGGAGACGTCGACGACGCGGCCGCCCTCCTTGAGTGCGCCGGATGCGACCAGCTCGTCGGTGATGCGCTGCGGGGCAGCAAGGTTGACGCCGATGACCGAGTTCCAGCGGGCGTCGTCCATGTTGGCGAGGGTCTTGTCGCGAGTGATGCCTGCGTTGTGCACGATGATGTCGGCTCCGCCGTGGCGCTCGAGCAGGTGCTTCGAGAGGACCTCTCCGGCGTCGGGGGCGGTGACGTCGAGTGCAAGCGATGTGCCGCCGACCTTGTTGGCCGTCTGCGACAGTGCTTCTCCGGCAGCGGGAATGTCGGCTGCGATGACGGTGGCTCCGTCGCGGGCGAGGACCTCGGCGATGGTGGCACCGATGCCGCGGGCCGCTCCGGTGACGACGGCTACCTTGCCTGCGAGCGGCTTGTCCCACGAAGCCGGTGCCTGCGAGTCGGCGTCTCCGACGGTGATGACCTGGCCGTCGACGAAAGCGGACTTGGCCGAGAGCAGGAAGCGGAGGGTGGATTCGAGGCCGGACAGGCCGGTCGACGCCTTGGGGGAGATGTAGACGAGCTGCGCCGTGGCGCCGCGCTTGACCTCTTTGCCGACGCTGCGCGTGAAGCCTTCGAGGGCGCGCTGAGCGATGTGCTCGTCGACGCTCGAGGTCTCCTCCGGCGTCGTGCCGATGACGACGACGCGAGCGGACGGTGCCAGGTTGCGGATGACCGGCTGGAAGAACTTGAAGAGCTGCTCGAGCTCGGCGACATTGCCGATGCCGGTGGCGTCGAACACCAGTCCGCCGTGCTTGTCGTCGTGCGGCTGCGACTGCGGGTAGTCCGAGAGCAGCTCACGCAGCGGCTCGACGAGGCGGCCACTGCCACCGATCAGGACCGGTCCGGCCAGCGGCGGCTCGCCTGCCTTGTAGCGGCGCAGCTTCTCGGGCTGCGGCAGGCCTGCCTGCTTGGCGATGAAGGCTCCCGGCGCGGACGCGAGGAACGTTGAGTAGAGATCTGGGGCTCCCTTGGAGGCTGCCACTGTCGTACCTTTCATTCAGCGCTGCTCGCTCGAGGAGCGAGGCGCACGACCGGGTGTCGACAACCAACTTACTCGCCAGTAAGATGAAACTCCACCAGGGCCTTTTTCGACGATGTTTGGAGACGTCAGTGACAAGCAAGCAGCTACGACCGGTCGCAATCGTCGGTGGCAACCGCATTCCTTTCGCGCGCTCGGACAAGAAGTACGCGCTGGCGTCCAACCAGGACATGCTCACCGCGACCATCGACGGGCTGGTCTCGCGATTCGGTCTGCAGGGCGAGCGCCTCGGTCTCGTCGCCGCCGGTGCGGTTCTCAAGCATTCACGCGATTTCAACCTCACTCGCGAGGTCGTCCTCGGTAGCGCGCTGAGCCCGTACACCCCGGCCTTCGACATCCAGCAGGCCTGCGGCACCGGCCTTCAGTCGATCATCGCCGTCGGCGACGCCATCGCGTCGGGCCGCATCGATGCCGGTATCGGCGGCGGTGTCGACACCACCTCCGACGCTCCGATCGGCGTCAACGACGAACTGCGCGAGTTCCTGCTCTCCCTGAACCGGGCCAAGAGCACCACCGACCGCATCAAGCTTCTCGGCAACGTCCGTCCCGGCATGCTCGGCATCGAGATCCCGCGCAACGGCGAGCCACGTACCGGCCTGTCGATGGGTGACCACGCCGCCATCACCGCCAAGGAATTCGGCGTCCGCCGCGAGGACCAGGACGAACTGGCCGCAGCGAGCCACAAGAACATGGCGGCCGCCTACGACCGCGGCTTCTTCGACGATCTGGTGACGCCGTTCCTCGGCCTGACCCGAGACGACAACCTGCGTCCGGGATCGACCGTGGAGAAGCTCGCGACGCTCAAGCCGGTCTTCGGAACCAAGCTGGGCGACGCCACCATGACGGCCGGAAACTCCACGCCGTTGACCGACGGTGCGTCGGCTGCTCTGCTGTCGAGTGATGAGTGGGCCGCCGAGCGCAACCTGCCGGTGCTCGCGCATCTGGTCGATTCCGAAACCGCTGCAGTCGATTACGTCCACGGCAACGGATCGTTCAAGGACGGCCTGCTGATGGCTCCGACCTACGCGATTCCGCGCTTGCTCGCGCGCAACGGCCTGACGCTGCAGGATTTCGACTACTACGAGATCCACGAGGCGTTCGCTTCGGTGGTGCTCGCAACACTGCAGGCATTCGAGAGCGACGAGTACTGCAAGGAGCGGCTCGGTCTCGACAGTGCGCTCGGTTCCATCGATCGCAGCAAGCTCAACGTGAACGGCTCTTCGCTCGCCGCGGGTCACCCGTTCGCCGCGACCGGCGGACGCATCGTGGCCTCGCTGGCGAAGATGTTGGCCGAGAAGGGCTCGGGCCGTGGCCTGATCTCGATCTGCGCGGCCGGTGGCCAGGGCGTCACGGCGATCATCGAGCGCTGATCACTGCAGCTTCGGCTGCTCACGAATCGGGGGACACAGGGTCGGCGGATCCGGTAATCGAGGGGTTTTCGGATCTGCCGACCACGACATGAAAAAGGGGCACGCATACGCGTGCCCCTTTCTCGTGTGATCAGCCGGGTATGCCGCTTTCCGGCGGGGTCGATTCTTCGCCGGTGTATTCCTCCACAGCCGAATCGCCGATGTCCGTCTGCAGTACCGGAGTCAGGTACTCGGGCACTCCGCCGCGGATCTGGAAGACACTGGCACCGGAGATACCGAGGTGACTGTCTTCCGAGTACCGGAACGGAGCCAGCTGCGGTCCCTCGAAGTCCATTCCGCCGTCCTGGATGGCTGCGACGATGCCCTCGCGGGTGGGATTCTCGCCTGCCGCCTCGAGCGCCTGCACGAAGGCATAGGCCTGGCTCAGACCATAGATGCGGTAGTTGGTCAGCGGGTCGCCGGTCCCGTTCTCCGCCCACACCTTCTGCCACAGTTGGGTCCACGGATTCTCCGGAGAGTCGACGCCCGGGATGTACTCCAGCGAGATCATCCCTTCGAGCGACTGAGCGCCGTCGGTGACCGCACCCTGCGAGAAGCGGCCGAGCAGTGAGCCGACGAGGTCGACGTCGGAACCGATCGAGCTGTAGAACCACTCGGGGTCGTAGTTGAGCCGCATGGCGGTCAGCTGGCTCAGCGCGGTGTACGAGGGCACGTTG
The DNA here is from genome assembly GCF_033042225.1 of Rhodococcus cercidiphylli. Taxonomy (NCBI): domain Bacteria; kingdom Bacillati; phylum Actinomycetota; class Actinomycetes; order Mycobacteriales; family Nocardiaceae; genus Rhodococcus; species Rhodococcus cercidiphylli. The sequence continues at coordinate 151,794 of NZ_JAWLKE010000009.1, read as the reverse complement.
AAGCCGAGGATCAGATCGGCTCCGGCACCTTGCAGGGCCGCGATCTGAGGTGCGACATCGGTGTTGCCCGAGGTGTAGCGCACCACCTCGACGATCTGGTCGTCGAGATACTGGCGTACCGCTTCCTCACTGTCGCGGCCGAGGTCGTCGTCCTGGAGGAACAGTCCGACCTTGGCGTCGGGCCGGTTCTTGGTCACCCAGTCGCCGATGATCTTGCCCTCGACCTGGTAGTCGGGCTGCCAGCCGAAGGTGTTGGGGTACTTCTCTGGATCGTTGCCCCACATGATCGCGCCGGAGGAGACGAACAGGTCCGGCACACCCTCCTCGTTGAGGAAGTCGATGACAGCGCTGTGGGTCGCGGTGCCGAGTCCGCCGACGACGGCGAACACCTCGTCCTGCAGTACGAGTTCGTTGACGACCTGGGTGGTGGTGGTCGGATCGTACGAGTCGTCTCGAACCACGTACTCGATCTGCCTGCCGTTGATGCCGCCCGCGGCATTGACGTAATCGAAGTAGGCCTGTGCGCCCGTGGGGATTTCGCTGTAGCCGGGTGCCGCGACCCCGGTCAACGGAAAGTGGGCGCCGATCTTCACCGACGTGTCGGTGATGCCGACCGTCGACCCTTCCGAGGACTCCGTCGCCTCGTCTCGGCCACCTGCACCGCACGCCGCGGCCAACGAGACGACGGCGACGAACGCGGTCGTTCTGAACGCCACCGATCCGAACTTTTTCATTTCATTCCTTTTCTGGTTGTCCGTAACTTGCGATACGTGCCCACCAAACCCAGTGGGGCGCACAGGATGACGAGGACGGTGAAGATTCCGGTCACCAGTGGTGCGAGTTCGGCCGATTGCAGACTGCTCAGACCCAGATCGAGTCCGAGGTTGGTCACCACCGGCGGGATGTAGGTCAGCAGAACGGCCCCGATCAACGCGCCGGACAGTGTTCCCAGCCCACCGATGACGACGGCGGAGAGCAGGGTCAGCGAGAGGGTGAGGGTGAAGCCGCTCGGTGCCGCGATTCGTGCCGACATGGCCAGCACTGCACCGCCCGCGCCGGCACAGGCCGCACTGACCACGAATGCGAGGATGCGTGCGCGGCCCAGGTCGATACCGGACAACTCGGCGGCGACCTCGTCGTCTCGGACGGCCCGCCAGCGACGACCGATTCGGCTCGACGAGATGTTGGCCAAGAGGAAGAACACCAGCACGAGCAGTATCCAGCTGACGTACGCGACGAATTTCGTGCCGCTGAGCTCGTTTCCGGTGACGAAGAACATCATGTCGTCGATCAGCTCCGGCACTTTCGGTGCCGGGACGACGAGCCCTTGTTCGCCGCCGAGGTAGTCCGAGAAGTACAGGGCCAGGCCCGGGACGGCGACGGCGAGCGCCAGCGTCGCACCGGCCAGATACGGCCCATGCAGTCGGGCGGCGGCCACTCCGACCACGATGCCCACCACTGCCGAGATCACGGTGGCGGCAAGCAGGACGAGGGGTACCGACCATCCCGAATCGTTGGCACGCAGCATCAATGCCGCGGTGTACGCACCGACCGCCATGAACGCGCCGTGCCCCAGGGACAGCTGGCCGCTCAACCCGGTCAGCACCGTCAGTCCGCCTGCGGCGATCGCCAGGTAGGCGACGGAGGTGAGTTGGCTCTGACGGAAGGTGCTCAGAGATTCGAGGGCGAGCACGATGACGACGAGTCCGATGACAGCGCCCAGGAAGTGGCGTCGAACCGGTGTTGCGGTGAGGCGAGTGAGAGTTGCGTTCATGTCATACCCTCCTGGCCGCGGAGCCGGCGAAGAGCCCGCTCGGTCGCAGCAGAAGCACGACGATCAGGATCACCAATGCCGCGCTGGAGACCAGATCCTGACCGAGATAGCCGCTGACGAAACTGAGCCCGATGCCCATCAACAGTCCGCCGACCACTGCGCCTGCCGGGCTGTCCAGTCCGCCGAGAACTGCTGCGACGAAACCGAATACGACGATCGAGTCCATGTAGCCCGGATGCACCAGGGAGCCACCTGCGATGAGCAGACCCGCCAGCGAACCGACCACTGCGGCCAGAGCCCAACCGAGAGTGAGCATTCGGCTCACGCGGACTCCGAGGAGTTTCGCGACCTCCTGCTCGAAGGCGCTCGCGCGCATCTTCAGTCCCAGATCGGTGAACCGGAACAGCAAGATCAGCAGTCCCAGGACCACGAGAACGGCGATGATCTTGAAGATGTCGTAGCCGGTCAGCGCCACGTTCATGTCGCCGATCCGCTGCCCGGTGAGGCCGAACGGTGCGGGGAAGGAACGGAATTGGTTGCCGAAGATGATGGCGGCCACGGCGTGGATGATGATGAACAACCCGAGCGTGAGAATGACCGGGTTGATGTGCGACGAGCTGTCGACGAATCGGATGACGAGCCGCTCCGTCAAGGCTCCCAGCAGCAGGCCGCACAGCAGCGCGACTGCGAATCCGATCCAGTACGAGTAGCCGGCGTCGATGACGACCAGTGCGACGTAGGTGGTGATCATGGCCATCGGGGCCTGGGCGAAGTTGACGATGCGGGTCGATCGCCAGATGAGGACGAGGGCGAGCGCGAACGCGGCGTAGATCATGCCTGTCGTCACGCCGTTGATGAGGATGGTGAGCAGTTGTTGCACTGTGGCAGGCGTCCTTTCGGCTCTAGAACCCGAGGTAGGCGTGTCGGAGGGCGTCGTCCCCGGCCAAGGTGTCGGCGGGACCTTCCACCGCGACCTTGCCCAGATCCAGGACGACGGCGTGTTCGGCGATCGACAGCGCGCTGCGAGCGTTCTGTTCGACGAGAACGACGGTCATCGACTCGGAGTCGACGAGCCCGCGCAACGTCTCGAATATCTGTGCGGCGACTTTCGGTGCGAGTCCGAGAGAGGGCTCGTCGAGCAGAAGCACCGACGGTGTCGCCATCAGTGCTCGGCCGATCACCAGCATCTGCCGCTCTCCACCGGACAGGGTGTGTGCGGAGGACGTTCGACGACCGGTCAAGGGCGGAAACATGTCGTAGATGCGGTCGAGGGTGACGGCGTCGTGATTTCGGTTGCGTCCCATCGCGCCGAGTCGAAGATTCTCGTCGACGGTCAGCTCGGCTATCACGCCACGTCCCTCGGGAACGTGCGCAAGACCTTTGCGGGACATGCGATCCGGTGCCACGCCGACGATGTCGGCCCCGGCGAGTTCGATCCTCCCCGATACCGGTTTCAGCAATCCCGAGATGGTTCGCAGCAGAGTCGTCTTCCCTGCTCCGTTCGCGCCGAGTACGGCGGTGACAGCTCCGGCTGCGACGGTCATCGACACCGAGTCGAGGGCGGTGACCGGGCCGTAGCGAACGGTCAGATCCGTGATTTTCAGGTGTGCCGCGTCAGTCTTCATGTGCCACTTCGTTTCCGAGATATGCCGCCAGTACGGCAGGGTCCTCGCGGATCTGATCGGGCGTTCCCTGTGCGATGACCTTGCCGAAATCCAGCACGTAGATTCGGTCGCACACACTCATCACGAGATCCATGTGGTGTTCGACGAGCATCACCGATGTCGCGGGTCTTTCCGGTTCGGAATCGGTCGGTGCTGTGGCGAGCGATCGGATCTCGTCGCCCAGCTCGCTCATTTCGTCACTGGACAGACCCGAGGCGGGTTCGTCCAGCAGGAGCAATGTCGGTGCGCTCACCAGTGCGCGTGCGAGCGCAACGCGTTTGCGCACCGCGTACGGCAGGCTCGGTGGCAATCGGTGCGCATAGCCGTCGATGCGCAGGCGTTCGAGAGTGGCCATCGCGGTGGAACGGACCGCGGCGTCGTCGGAAGCACTCGACGGTAGGCCGAGGAGGCCGGCGAGGATCCCGGTGTGCGCTGTCCGGTCGGCACCGACCATGACGTTGTCCAGCACGGTCATCCGATCGAACAGTCCCAGTCCCTGGAGAGTTCGGCTCATGCCGAGCCGGGGAAGGTCATGCGGTCGTAGCCGGGTCAACGGTTCGCCGAGTCGTCCGAGTGTTCCCGATCGGGGACGAACGAGTCCGCACGCGACGTTGAACAGAGTCGTCTTGCCCGCACCGTTGGGCCCGATGACGCCGAGAACTTCGCCGGGTCGCACCTCGAGACTGACTCCGGACAGCGCGACGATGCCGCCGAAGGACACCTCGATGTCCGCCATGGTGAGGACCGGGTCCTTCGTTTGGAGAGAGTTCAAGTGATCCACCTCACAATCTGTTGCGTTCACTATGGTGCGTTTCGCACAACGGGCGATATGGGCGCTGCGCACAGAATGTTTGGGTCCCTGGGCACCAGTAACGGTCAAATCGACCTGTCATGTGGGCTCAGTGCGCAAAACTGTCCAGGTGGGTGCTCCCGATGGTCGACGCGCATCGGCGCGTTCGGCTGCCCGCGGAGCGGTGACGGACTCCGACCAGGAGAAAATTCGGAGTGCGTGGGCCGCGTTGACTCCCCGGGCCGACGCGATCGCAGACTCCATCACGCTGGCGCTGATCGAGCAGGAACCCGCCTACCTCGCCAGTTCCACTCCGGACATCGCCGGCGAGATCAGGCGCAGTACCCGCGAGCACATCAATCAGGGCCTCCGCACGTTGTCGGGGCTACGTACCGCGAACGACAACACCCGTGAGGTGTGGCGTCGTACCGGCAGGGAGCGTGCACGCCAGGGCATTCCGATGGAGTTGGTACTCAAGGCGTACACGCTCGGGAGTCGGACGCTGTGGGAGGAGTTGATGCTCGAGCGCGAGCAGCGTCGAACCAGAATCGACGAGCATCTGCTTCTGGTGGCCGGTCAACAGTTGTGGCGTGCGCTGGACAGTCAGTACGAGACTCTCGTCGAGGCATACCGCCAGGAAAGCGCTCGAATGCAGCAGCGGGACATCGCCAACGTTCTGGTGATACTCGACGGCCTTCGATCGGGGCGAGGTGGTGATCCGGCATTCGTCATGGAAGCTCGTGCCACTCTTGGCCTTTCGACATCGCAACAGATCGCGTGTGTGGTCGGACCACTGGACGATCAAGGGTCGCCGCCGCTCCCGGCGCCCGAGGACGCGTTGGATCAGATCGGTGCGGTCTCGCATTGGAACACCAGGGACGGCCACCAGTTCGCGCTCGTCGCACTCGGAACCGGATCGTGGAACTCCGTCGTCGACGCCCTCGCTGCCCGGGCCGTCGGGCCGGTGGGGGTCGCGCATTCTCCGGAGGGACTGTCGTCGTTCGCGGCGGCGTATCGCCTCGCGGCATTGACGGCCGAGACCATCACCGAAGACAGCGGCGTTGCCTTGGCTACGGACCGACTGCCCCGCGTGATCATGGCGGCCGACGACCAGTCGTCGGAGTTGCTGGTTCGCCACGCTCTCGGGAAGTTGTGGACGCACCCGGAGCCGCATCGAGGAACGCTGCTGGACACCCTGGCGCACATGCTCGCCTCGGACGGCTCGCCCACCAACGCCGCCAAGGCGCTCTACTGCCACCGAAACACCGTGATCTACCGGGTCCACCGGATCGAGGAGTTGACCGGGCACGATCTGACCGATCCGCGAGATCGGCTCTTGCTCACCCTCGCGCTGGTCAGGACGGGACATTGGGCCCGAGCCGTCGGGCAGGGGGACAGTTCGACGACCCGTGGATCATTCAACCGAATGAATTGACGAGACAATTTCGCAGTCGTTGTAACGAGGTGGCACAGCCTGCTGCATATATTCCAGTTGGCTCCGTGCTGCTGCCTGACCCCCGACCCGGCAGCAGCGCGGAGCCTTTGTCGTTCCTGCGCCGATGGTCTCCGAGTGAGCGTCACCGTTCGGTTTGCGTAAGCTCGTGCCGGGGGTACGCCGTGCAGAAGGGCGGAACAAACAACCAACGGTGGTCCTGGAAGGGTCGAACGTGAGCGAGGGCAACAGTAGGTCGGGTGACGCGCCCAACGGTGCCGAACCGAAACCCGACGTACCGCCGTACGACGCTCCCACCGAGGTCTTCGGTGCGATCGGCGACGAGGCGGCCGGTACCGAACATGCATCCGACGCCGAGCAGATCCCGGAAGCGGAGCCCGAGCAGGCATCCGAGGTGGAAGCCGACACCGCTGAGCCCGAGTCCGACGACGCGGAATCCGCTGTCGCAGACCAGGCCCTCGACGATGTCGAGACCACCGAAACCGCCGCCGCTGCTGAGGCTGGGGACGCGAGGCCCGAGGCGGTCCCGGCCCCTCCACAGCCGCCCGCAGCCGACGAATCGCCGACGATCGCGCAACCCGTTGTTCCCGCAGAGGCCGATGTTCCCGCAGAGGCCGATGTTCCTGCTGAGACCGTTGTTCCTGCGCAGACCGTTGTGTCTCCCCAGGCCGAGTCTCCGGTCCAACCACCGGTGATTCCGCCGGAGGACGGAGAGCCGCAGGCCGCCGACGGGTCCGGGTTCGTGCCGCCGTGGCGGAAGATCGCGATCGGGACCGGCGCGGTGGTCGCGGTTCTCACGCTGCTGTACGCGGCGGATTGGATCACCTCCAGCGACCGAGTACCTCGCGGTGTGACCGTCGCCGGGATCGAGGTCGGTGGCAAGAGCCACTCCGACGCTGAAGAACTCCTGCGCTCGGAGCTCGGTGCGCGCGCCGAGCAGCCCGTGTCGGTCGACGTCGGCGACCGACAGGTCGAGGTACTGCCTGCCGCTGCCGGTCTCGGTGTGGACTGGAACGCAACGCTCGACCGCGCCGGATCGCAACCGATCAACCCGATTACTCGACTGACATCGTTCTTCGGCAGCCGCGAGATCGGCGTCGTGTCGACCACGGACGAGCAAGCGCTCACTGCTGCCGTCGATGGCCTGCGGGTCGAAACCGATCGCGACCCCGTCGAAGGCGACGTCGTGTTCGACGGCAGCACACCGATTGCCGTCGCGCCGCTGGCCGGTCGGATACTCGACGCCGACGGGACGCGTCGCAACCTGCAGACCGAATGGGCCTCGGGCGCAACGGAAGCGGTGTACGAGTCCACTCCCGTCACGGTGACCCAGGAAGCCGTCGACCAGGCGCTGGAGAACATCGCCGCACCTGCGGTGGAGGCACCGGTGATTGTCGCCGGTCGCGAGAACGTCGACGCGACGCTGCCGACGGATCGGGTGGGCGAGGTTCTCCGCTTCGATCCCGACGGCCAGGGCGGACTCACCCCGATCTACGACACCGACGTCGCCACAGGCATTCTCGCGCCGCAACTCGTGCGCACCGAGGTACCGCCGAGGGACGCGTCGTTCACCTTCTCCGGCGGTGCGCCGACCGTCGTCCCCGGAGAGATGGGCGAGCTGGTCGAGTGGCGCAAAACCCTCGAGCAGTTGCCTGCCCTGTTGTCCGCTGACGGACCCCGCACCACCGAGGCGATCTACGAGCCCGCCCCGCCCGCCCTCACCACCGAAGCCGCGCAGAATCTCGGTGTGCGAGAAGTGATTGCCGAGTACACCACCGGCGGGTTCGAGTACGCGTCGGGCGTCAACATCGGGCTGACGGCGCAGATCGTGAACGGTGCACTCGTGAAGCCGAAAGAAACGTTCTCTCTCAACGAGTACACCGGTCCGCGAGGCACCGCGCAGGGCTTCGTGGAGTCGGGGATCATCGACAACGGTCGACCCGATCGCGCCGTCGGCGGCGGCATCAGCCAATTCGCGACGACGCTCTACAACGCGTCCTACTTCGCCGGTATGGAAGACACCGACCACACCGAGCACAGCTACTACATCAGCCGATACCCCGAGGCGCGCGAAGCGACGGTCTTCGAGGGTGCCATCGACCTGCAGTTCACCAACCCGAACGTCACCGGTGTGGTCATCCAATCGTTCGCCGATTCGTCCAGCGTCACCGTCCGACTGTGGGGAACCAAGACGGTCGACGTCGAATCGATCACCGGTTCGCGAACCAACTTCACCTCACCCGACACGGTGACACTGCCCGCAGGCGCAGGCTGCGTCGCGTCCGGCGGAGGCCAAGGATTCACCGCCAGCGACACCAGGGTGATCAGTGATGCCGCGTCGGGCAGGGAAATTTCGCGGAACACCAGAACGGTGAAATACGACCCGATCCCCATCGTTCGATGCGTTCAGCCCGATCGCCCGGCACCCGCGGCGGACCCGGCTCCGGAACCGGACGAAGACGAGTGATGCTGCAACCGCGAGAGGGCCGTTCGAATCACGTCGATTCGGACTGTGGCGTCGCCGCCCGATCGGGTGTTTGCTTGCAGTAGGTGTTCGCTAGACAGAACGGGCCCACGCGGGGTTGCATCACAAGATCGAAAGGGAGCTTCGTCCATGACGCTCACACGTACCGTCCTCGATCAGCAGACGCTTCGTGAGGCGTACGCGCAGTTCCCGAGCGGAGTCGTTGCGATCGCCGCGAAGATCGACGGCGTCCTGGTGGGCTTGGCGGCCAGCAGCTTCGTCTCGGTGTCCATCGACCCGCCCCTCGTCGCGGTGTGCATCCAGAACACGTCGACGACATGGCCGAAACTCGAATTGGCACCCAACATCGGCGTCAGCGTTCTCGGGGAGGCACACAACGACGCCGTCCGTACCCTCGCAGCCAAGACCGGTGACCGATTCGCCGGCCTCGACCTCACCGTCACCGACGGGGGAGCAGCCTTCATCGTGGGGGCCACCGCGTGGCTCGACACCACCATCGAGCAGCAAATCCCCGCGGGCGACCACGCAATAGTGTTGCTGCGCATACATTCCCTGGACGTCCAGAGTGAAGTGAACCCAATCGTGTTCCACGGCAGCAAATTCCGCAAACTGCAGCAGTAGCGACTCGACTCCCCAGGTCCCCAGTTCTCCCCAGGTCCTTCGGCTCCCTAGGTCGGCCGCCTCCCCAGTCTTCGTCGGTTCCCTAGGTCCCCCGCCTCCCCAGTCTTCGTCGGTTCCCTAGGTCCCCCGCCTCCCCAGTCTTCGCAAAAGCGCGCGCGTTTGCTGAATGCGCGCGAATTGGTGCCCTGATCATGGGCAATTCTGCGCGCACCTGACGAGTGCGCACGCATTTGTGAGGTCCGGCGTTGGTTTCGGCCTTCGACGCTTCGTCGGGTCGGCCCGCGTGACGATGCGCCGTCGGCCTGTTCCCTGTTTCCCGTGTTCCTGTGTTCCCTGTTCCCGTTCGCCTGCTTCGGTTCCCCAGTCTTCGCAAAAGCGCGCGCGTTTGCTGAATGCGCGCGAATTGGTGGCCTGATCGGGGGCAATTCTGCGCGCACCTGACGAACGCGCGCGCCTTTGCGGCTCGATGGCACAGCGAACTGGTACCCCCGTACTTGTATTCATCCACAGGTCCGAAGTTGTACACAGGCAGCTACTTTCGTCCTCGAATCACTGTGCGCATGGTCGAGACTCGGAGGATGAGGGATGACCGAATGGTGCGACGCTCGGAGGCTCTTGCCGATGGCAATGCCGATCACGAGTTGCGAGCAATGTATGAACGCGGGGGCTGGGAGCGTTTGGTGAATGGCGTCTACGTTCCGACGTCGCGGCTGGCCGGCCTTTCGGAGCAGGAGCGGCATCGGCTGTTGATCGACGCCGTATTTCCGATGATTGCGGACGGCAGCACAGTGAGTCACCGTTCGGCGGCCCTACTCCACGAATTACCCTTGCCCACAGGCAGATTTGACAAAGTTCACGTCACCCGACACCGCCGCGGCGGAGGTCGAACGAATGCAGCAGTGACCGTGCACTGTGCGCCGTGGGTACCCAGCACTACCGTCGACGGAATTCCCGTGACCTCGTTGGCGCGGACGGTTGTCGACCTTGCCCGTACCGAGCCGCTTCTGTCGGCGGTGATCGCAGGTGACTCAGCTCTGAAGCGCTGCGATCCGCAGGAGCTCGACGCGGAGTTGCAGCGTGCTCGGGGATGGAAAGGTGTGGCGCAGGCGCGACGAGCCGTTTCCCTCATGGACGGGCGGAGCGAAAACCCCGGCGAGTCTCAGAGTCGAGTCATTCTGCGTCAGAACGGATTCGACGTGGAATCGCAGGTGGAGATCATGGATCCGGACGGGCAGACGGTGGCGCGGATCGATTGGCTGGTCAATGGCGTCGTGGTGTGCGAGTTCGATGGTAAAGCCAAGTACACCAAGTACCTACGGCAGGATGAGCACCCCGGCGACGTGGTGTTCAGGGAGAAGGTGAGGGAGGACGCGGTGCGCGATCTCGGCTATCCCGTCGTGCGCTGGACGTGGGCAGATTTGGCGAATCCGGCGGAGCTGGTGGCGCGCGTGGCCCGAGCGGTGGAGCGGGCTGCTGCCCTGCCTCCACCACGAGGGACGGTGCGGAGTACCTCGTGCGGCGCGCAAATGCGCGCGCATTCGCCGAATGCACGCGAAATTGCCTGAGTATTCGGCAGAATTCGCGCGCATCTGACAAACGCGCGCGCTTTTGCGGCGGCTGGGGTCTCGCAACCCCGCTCATCTGACAAACGCGCGCGCTTTTGCGACGGCCCGGGGGCTCGCAACCCCGCCTCCCAATCAAATGCGCGCGCTTTTGCGCCAAACCCGGGACCCGCCGCGACACCACCGCCCCGGCGTACACATGACAACGGCCGCACTCGAGAACGAGTGCGGCCGCCGAAGAGTTCAGGGAATCAGAATGCTGCTTCGTCCAGTTCCATGATGTCGTTGTCGATGTTGGTGAGGATTGCGCGGGTCGCCGTGAGCTGCGGCAGGATGTTCTTGGCGAAGAACGAGGCCACTGCGATCTTGCCCTCGTAGAACGCCTTGTCCTTGCCCTCTGCGCCGTTGTCGAGTGCGGCGATGGCGATTTCGGACTGACGCAGCAGCAGCCAGCCGATGAGCAGGTCGCCGAAGCCCATGAGGAAGCGCACCGATGCCAGGCCGACCTTGTACAGCTCGGTGGGCTGGTCCTGTGCGCCCATGAGGTGCTGGGTCATCGAGGTGACGATGGCCTGCACGTCTTCGAGTGCGGTGGCGAGCAGTGCGCGCTCGGCCTTGAGTCGGCCGTTTCCTGCTTCGCTGTCGATGAACGACTTGATCTGTCCGGCAACGTGAGCCAGTGCTACGCCGCGGTCGCGGGCGATCTTGCGGAAGAAGAAGTCCTGCGCCTGGATGGCGGTGGTTCCTTCGTACAGCGAGTCGATCTTGGCGTCGCGGATGTACTGCTCGAGGGGGTAGTCCTGCAGGAATCCGGAGCCGCCGAGGGTCTGCAGGGATTCTGCGAGCACCTGGTAGGCGATTTCGGAGCCGACGCCCTTGACGATGGGCAGCAGGAGGTCGTTGACGCGGTATGCGATATCTGCGTCTGCGTCCGAGACCTGCTTGGCGGTGACCGGATCCTGGTGTGCGGCGGTGTAGAGGTACACCGCACGCAGGCCTTCCGAGTACGCCTTCTGCATCATGAGGCTGCGACGCACGTCGGGGTGGTGGGTGATGGTGACGCGGGGAGCGGTCTTGTCGGTCATCTGCGTCAGGTCTGCGCCCTGGACGCGCTCCTTGGCGTACTCGAGTGCGTTGAGGTAGCCGGTGGAGAGGGTGCCGATTGCCTTGGTGCCGACCATCATTCGAGCGTGCTCGATGACGTCGAACATCTGCGCGATGCCCTTGTGGACCTCGCCGACGAGCCAGCCCTTGGCGGGAATGCCGTTGCCACCGAAGGTGAGTTCACAGGTGGCGGAGGCCTTGAGGCCCATCTTGTGCTCGACGCCGGTGACGAAGGCTCCGTTGCGCTCGCCCAGTTCGCCCTTCTCGAAGTCGAAGAGGATGGACGGCACGAAGAACAGGCTCAGGCCCTTGGTTCCGGGTCCGGCACCTTCGGGGCGGGCGAGTACGAGGTGGAAGATGTTCTCGAAGAGGTCGTCGGACACAGCCGAGGTGATGAAGCGCTTGACGCCTTCGATGTGCCACGAGCCGTCGTCCTGCTTGATCGCCTTGGTGCGACCCGCGCCGACGTCGGATCCGGCATCGGGCTCGGTCAGGACCATCGTGGCACCCCAGCCGCGCTCGACGGCTACCTTGGCCCATTCCTTCTGCTCGTCGGTTCCGTTGTGGTACAAGATGTTTGCGAATCCGGGGCCTGCGGAGTACATGAATGCGGCCGGCTGCGATCCGAGGAGCATCTCGTTGATGCCCCAGAGCAGGTTGCGGGGTGCTGCCATGCCACCGACTTCTTCGTCGAGGCCGACGCGCCACCATTCGCCGTCGTAGAGCGCCTTGAACGACTTCTTGAAGGAGTCGGGCAGCTTCAGGCTGTGGGTTTCGGGATCGAAGACGGGCGGGTTGCGGTCGGCGTCCGCGAAGGACTCGGCCAGCGGTCCCTCGGCGAGGCGTACGACCTCACGCAGCATGTCGCGGGCTACTTCACCGTCCATGTCGCCGAAGTTGTCGCCTTCGAGTGTCTCGTCGAGTCCGAAAAGCTCGAAGAGGTTGAACTCGAGATCCCGGAGGTTGCTCTTGTAATGGCCCATTGCTCGTTCGCTCTCCAGTCGGTGGTGCGGTCTCGTGAGTACCGCCCAAGTTAGCTACTCGTCGGTAACTTAACGGATATTACCCCCGATCCGGTTCGCTGCCAAGGGGAGGCCTACTCGCCAGTAGCAATGCGTCGATCGCTGTGCCGCCGGTCACGTCGCGATAGCGGTTCTCGGCGGTGAGGATGGTCAGCCGAGTACCGATGTCCGACGCCAAATCCTCTGGCGTGTAGAGGATCTCGGCTTCCTGTGGACCACCGACGCCGGAGTCGATGTTCGCGGAGTGGTGTCCGAGAATCATGAGGATTCCATCAGGTTTCAGCGCGGAAACGGCGACCGAAACGGCCTTCTGCCGTTCGTTCGGGGGCAAGTGGAGATAGAACATGAGAACCAGGTCATAGTTCGGTTCTGTTGACAACTGCGTCACATCGGCGTGGACCCAGGTCAGTCGCTCGTGCACCGACCTGGGTGCCGAAGACGCCACGTCGTTCGCCCTCGTCAGCGCCACCGAGGAGAAATCGACGGCGTCGACGGTCCAGCCGCGGGTTGCCAACCAGATCGCGTTGCGACCCTGGCCGGACGCGAGATCCAGTGCGCGACCTCGCTCGAGCGCCGTCGCGACTTCGACGAGCGTCGCGTTCGGTGCCTCGCCGTAGACGAGTTCTCGGCCTTCGTACTTGCGATCCCACTCTGCGGCGTCCACCTTCGGAAGCCTAGTGGCGGTTCCTACAGCGTCGCGCGCAGCAGCAGCACGTTGTAGTTCTGGTAGACCGTCGCCAGGAAATACAGGTCGCGGCCGGTCGAGTAGGGATGGATGTACGGCGCGTAGATGGAGCTGACTTCGCGGGTGTCGACCAGAACTTCTGGTGGGCTCCACGGCCCGACTGGCGACGGCGAGCGTCGCAGGACGATCGAGTTGGCGTTGTCGGTCGTCATCATCAGGTACTGACCGAGGGTTGCGTTGTATGCGACGGACAGTTCGCCGACGCCGCCGACGATGGGTGCGGCCGCGGCCGGGTCGCCCTTCTTCCAGTCCTGGCCGGTCCAGTACTCGTATTCGCCGAGCCTGGCGATGTCCTGTTCCTTGACGCGAGCGACGTGGCCGAGGTTGAAGCGGCCGGGCGGGGTGCCGTACTGGTAAACGTAGCCGCCGTCCTTCAGGTAGGCGCTCTGCTGGAAGTTGCGGTCGCCGCCGACGCTGGGCCGCTGGGTGTCCGGTAGTGCTGCCCAGTTCTCTCCGTTGTCGTTGGACACGGCCAGGCCGGAGAAGTTGGTCTCCCAGGTTCCCGGCGGTCCCCAGTTCTTCACGGACATCAGGTTGAGGTACTGACTGTCGCCGACGGCCACGCCTGCCGTCGGGATTCGGCTGATCTCGACGAACGGGATCTTGGGGCTGGGGACGACCTCTTTGGTCTGGCCGATCGGGTCGAGTACGACGCTGTCGAAGTTCATGCCGTCGGCGAGGTTCCGGTCGTTGCTTCGCACGATGGCGTTGCTGCGCCACGACCACAGGCTGCCCTGCAGCAGGTTGGGTACGCCGAGGCCGGCGGTATCGCCGAATGCCGTCAGCACCTCGCCGCGGCCGTTGTCCCACATGATGCCGAGATCGGTGCCGATCATGTTGACGTTCTGTGTGTTGTTGGGACTCGAGATACCGGTCACCTGAGCGACGGCTTGTGCGCGACCCTGAAGCTGAGGCAGCCCGAACGTGCCGTTGAGTCCGGCAATGGGATTGACCGCATTGGGATTGGCGAGGGCGTTGGGCCCGGTGACCAGCAGCGACGTGGCTACGGCCATGGTGGCAACGGTTAAGACTCTGGAACCAACGCGACGCACGACGATCTCCCCCAATTCGATTTCACTCCCCGGCAACCGACGAGAACCATATCAGCGGTTTGTTCCAGGCGGAATAAATCGAGTGAGCCGCTGTTTCCGGAAATCGGGCGAATGCACCTCGGTGTCGTAATCTGGACAGCGTGAGTGATCTGCCCGATTCCCGGCTGGCGAGGGATTTGTCCGTCAGTGCAATGCGATTGAATCGGAGACTCCGACTGCGCCATTCCAGCGACAGATTGCCCGTCGCTCAGCTGTCGATTCTGACGACGTTGCTTCGTGAGGGGCCGATGACGACGGGGGAGTTGGCGGCGCGCGAGCGGATCAAGCCGCCGTCGGTGTCCAGGTCTTCGCACGCCTTGGTCGAGTTGGGGTTGATGAGCCGGGAGCCGCATCCGACGGACGGCAGACAGGTGGTTCTTCTGCTGACCGATGCGGGCACGGCGACTGCGCGGCAGGAGGTTGCCGCTCGGGAAATCGCGCTGGCGGAACAATTGGACGAATTGACGCCACAGCAGCGGGAGACTCTGGCCGCAGCGGCTCGTATTCTGACCGAGATCGTCGAGCGGGTCGACTGAACGCAGTCAGTTCTCGTGGTGAAGTTCGTGCTCGAGAGCCTCGACGTCCCACTCGATCGTCGACCCCAATTCCTCGGAGTCACCCCGGTGCGCGACGCGGCCGAGGACGGTGGCGACGACTGTCGCGAACACCATCCAGACGGCTACGCCTATCAACAACCCGGTCATGTCACACTTTCTAGCACCTGTGTCTGTGAAATAGCCGTGAAACGGTGGTTCGGCTTTGTTGCGATTCGATATTGGTCGCGTGCGGTCCGGCAATTCGGGCAGATCGAAGGTGCTGTTCCACAACGGATGTGGAGGTTGCGGCCTCGATGCGGCATTTCGGTCGAAACAGACCTGTCGGAACGGACCGAGGCCCCTTTCAATTACCGACTTTTCCGACGGCAATATGGAACCGACTGTTCGGTGCGCACAATTGCGCCACTGCTTCGAGATCGGACTCGAAATCGACATCGCGCAATTCCGGGAGCATCGTGATCGACGCCCCGGCCGCGGTCAAGGCATCGAGTGTGTCGGAGCCCGTCGACGGGGCGGACATGGGCACGTCGAGCAAGAATCGAGCGAGTTCGGGGTTGCGCAGGCCGAGCGCCCACCAGCCGCCGTCCTCGGCGAATCCGAGTACGTCGCTGCTGCCGAGTTGCGCGGCCGCGTCGGACAGCAATTGCGCCGTGACCTGAGGGGTGTCCATGCCGATCTGCAGTACGGAACCGGCGGTGGCCGCGTCGGCGTGGGCATTGGCCAGTCGTTCGCCCAGCCCGTCGCCGCGCTGAGCTATGACCGTGAACGACGCCAGCGCGCGGGTCAGTTCGTCGGAGCGGGCCGCGTCGGCGAGATTGCCGGTGAGGGCCACGACACGGCGGTCGACGTCGGCCGCCGAGACGGCGTCGAGGGTGTCGAGCAGCGAGGCCGCCGCCAGTTCGGCTGCGGCGGAGTCGCCGATCGTGGCGGCGAGTCGTGTCTTGGCCAGCCCGGGTACGGGGGCTTTGGCGACGACGAGAGCGGTGACGGTCACGAGAGCACCTTCCAGAAATCCCGCACGGCGACGATGGTTCCCTTCACCGATCCCGAGACCTTCGACGTTCCGGCGGTCCGTGGTCGGTAGACCACGTCGTGTTCGACGACGGTCCAGCCGGCTTCGGCCGCCAGTACGAGCAGCTGCAGTGGATAGCCCGAGCGGCGGTCGGTGACGCCGAGGTCGAGCAGAGCCTGACGGCGTACCGCGCGGATGGCTCCCAGGTCGTGCACGGGCAGCTTGTACTTGGTGCGAAGTCGAAGTGAGAGAACGGCATTGCCGATCCTGGCGTGCAGGGGTGAGCTTCCCTTCGCCGGTCGACGGCGACCGACGGCGAGGTCCGCGTGATCGAGGGCCGTCACGAGGGTCGGCAGGTCACGCGGATCCATCGAGCCGTCTCCGTCGAGGACACAGACGATCTCGGTGTCGGCTGCCACGACGCCCGCGTGCACTGCTGCGCCGTAGCCGGGCACGGTTTCGGAGATCACCGTCGCTCCGTGGGCTGCGGCGACGGCGGCGGTCGCGTCGGTGGAGTTGTTGTCCACCACGATCGTGGAGTAGCCCGCCGGTACCGAATCGAGAACTGCCGGAAGCGATTCGGCCTCGTTCATGCAGGGGATGACGACGGTCACCGATTTCATTTCAGACACGGGGTGGTCCCGTGCCCTCGGCGTCGCGCAACGGTGCGTCGGCGAATGCGGTGAGACCGTCCCTCGGCATGATCTTCGCGCGGAATCCCAGGGTCTGTTCGGCCAGTCGGGAACTGGCGACGATGTGCCGTACATCGCCGGCTCGGTAGCGTCCGGTGATCTCGGGTGTAGGCCCGCCGCGTGCTTCGGCGAGGATCGTGGCGACCTCACCGATGGTGATCGGTTGTCCCGAGCAGACGTTGAGGGCGGTGAAACCCTCGGTCTCTGCGTCGATCGCCGCGATGTTGGCCGCTGCGACGTCGTGAACGTGCACGAAATCGCGGGCCTGCTTGCCGTCCTCGTACACGGTCGGGGCCCGGCCGAGTTCCAGCGACGATCGGAACATCGCTGCCACACCGGAATACGGGGTGTTGCGCGGCATGTTCGGTCCGTAGACGTTGTGGTATCGCAGTGCGATCACCGAGCCGCCCGTCGATACCGCCCACGCGGAGGCGTAGTTCTCCTGGGCCAGTTTGCTCGCCGCATAGATGCTCCTGGGTTCGAGTATCGAATCTTCCTCCACCAGAAGCCAATCGAGGGGCTCACCGGACCTCGGATCGCGATTGTCGAACAAGCCGGCATCGAGATCGGCGCGGGTGCGGGGCGGCGGAACTACGGTCTCGCCCGATGAATTGAGATACCGTCCTTCGCCGTAGACGACCATCGACGAGGCGAGAACCAGGCGCGAACAGCCGGCCTCGTACATCGCGGCGAGCAGAACTGCCGTCCCGTAATCGTTGTGGCTGGCGTAGGCGGGGGCATCCGCGGCATCGACGCCGGCTCCGACGACGGCGGCCTGGTGACACACGACATCCACCCCGCGCAATGCGTCGACGAGCGAGTCCTTGTCGCGCACATCGAGATCGATGATTCCGTCGGCTCGCGCTCCTGGGCCGTGAGCCGATTCCAGCATGGCGTCGACGGCAACGATCTCGTGGCCGGAGGCGGCTGCCGCATCGCGAATGTGACCGCCGATGAATCCGGCTGCGCCGGTGAGCAGTACTCGGGTCATGGCAGCTCGATCGGCAGAGTGAGGCCGGTGTGCACCCGACACGTGGGGCAGTCGCCGGTGGGAGCGTCGGAGATGGCCGATCGCACCAGTGCCTTGAGTGGCTCGATGTTCTTCTGGAACTCGGCGAACACGTCCACCGCCTTGACGCCCTGGCCGGACTCGATGCCGGCGTCGAGGTCGGTCACCAATGCGATCGGTGCGTAGCAGAGTTCGAGTTCGCGAGCCAGAACTGCCTCGGGGTGGCCGGTCATATTCACCAGCGTCCAACCCTGGCGGGCGAACCACTGGCTCTCGGCACGAGTGGAGAACCGAGGGCCTTCGACGACGACCATGACGCCGCCGTCGATCGCCGAGTCCTGGACCGCGGACTTGCGCAGCGTCGGGCAGTACGGGTCTGCGAATTCGACGTGAATACCGCCCTCGTCGAAGTAGGTCTGTGCTCTCCCGGACGTTCGGTCGACCAGTTGATCGGGAATCACGACGGTGCCCGGGCCGTACTCGGACACCAGGGATCCGACCGCGCACGGGGCGAACACTCGGCTCACCCCGAGCATCCGCAGCGCCCACATGTTGGCGCGATACGGCAACGTGTGCGGTGAGTACTCGTGATTGCGGCCGTGTCGGGGCAGAAACGCCACTCGGCGACCTTCCACCTCGCCCAACGTGATCGGGGCGCTCGGAGCGCCGTAGGGGGTTTCGAGCACTACCTCCTGGGCGTCGGCTCCGAAGAACGAATAGAAGCCGCTGCCGCCGATGACGGCTATCTCGGCCCGCCCCGTCGCGTCGTTGTCCATCTGCTCATCCTCCATCACCGTCGGTCGATATGCTGGTCCGAAGTCGTGTTCGCCTTCAAGTCCGCAGGGAGAAAAGACTATCCGTTACTGGAGAGAAGCCGTCGCAGGCACGTTGGCCGTCGTGCTCGTCGTGGTCGCATTCGTCGTTCCGTACCTGGGAAACGAACTCGTCACCCCGATCATCAACAGAACTCCGCAGCAGGTACGTGACTTCGCCGATGCGGCACCGCTGTTCGGCTTCCGCGAGATTCACGTGGGATGGGGAACTCCTGTCGCCGTTCTGATCGCCGTCGCCACCGTGCTGTGGGGGCCGACGGTCGCACGCCGACTGTCGTGGACGCGACTGTTGTTCGTGGTGTGGGGCGCGTCGGCGGCCTGGACGATGTCGCTTGCGATGGTGGACGGTTGGAAGCGCGGCTTCGTGAACCGGCTGGCATCGACGGACGAGTACTTGCACGAAGTGCCCGGCATCACCGACATTCCGGCCACGCTCCGCGGATTCTCCGAACGCATCCTGGACTACCAGGCCGATTCGTGGACGACGCATGTGTCGGGTCATCCCCCCGGCGCACTGCTCACCTTCGTGTGGCTCGACCGTCTCGGCCTCGGCGGTGGAGCCTGGGCGGCGACACTCTGTGTGCTGGTCGGCACGAGTGCCGCTGTGGCGCTGGTACTCACGCTCCGGGTCCTCGGCGACGAGAACATCGCACGGCGTGCAGCTCCGTTCGTGGCCATCGCCCCGGTCGCGATCTGGATAGCCGTCTCCGCCGATGCGTTCTACGCCGGTGTCGCCGCGTGGGGAATTGCGCTGCTGGCGATCTCGACGAAGCGCTACCTGTGGCCCGCGTCGATCGGTGCGGGAGTGTTGCTCGGTTTCGGCGTCTACCTCAACTACGGGTTGGTGTTGATGGGCCTGCCTGCGGTCGCGGTGCTGATCGCCGGGCGAAGGATTCTGCCGTTCCTCGGCGCGCTGATCGGTGCGCTGATCGTTGCCGGGATCTTCACCGCGTACGGATTCTGGTGGTACGACGGCTACTTGCTGGTGCAGGAGCGCTACTACCAGGGCATCGCGAAGGACCGGCCGTTCGAGTACTGGGGCTGGGCGAACTTCGCGGCGCTGTTCTGTGCGTTGGGTGTGGCTGTGCCCGCGGCGTTCCCACGGATACTCACCCGGCTGGAGCCGATCAACCTGTTGGTGATCTCGGCGATAGCGGCAGTGGTCATGGCGGATCTGAGTCAGTTGAGCAAAGCCGAGACCGAGAGGATCTGGTTGCCCTTCGCGATGTGGATGCTGATCGCGCCTGCTGTGTTGCCGATCCGGACGCATCGTTTCTGGTTGGCGCTGCAGGTGATCGGCGCGTTGGCGATCAATCATCTACTGTTCACGAATTGGTGAGTGGGGCCAGCGTCATCTGAGCGAACCAGCGTCCGTGGATCGGTGCCACGTCCACCACTCGCAGGCCTGCGGCACCGGCGAGATCTGCGGTGGCGTCGGCGCTGACGCTGGACCAGGCGAACCAGTCGCCGACCATGGTGTCGGTTTCCCATCGAACGGTGCGGTGGCGAATTCCCGTGTCGCTGGGCGCATCCACTTCGGCGATGACGGCCCCGTGGGGGGCGAGCAGGTCGGCGGCCCGGCGAAGCAGACGCACCGGGTCTCCGCCGATACCGATGTTTCCGTCCGCGAGGAGGACACACGACCAGTTGCCGGTGTCGGGCAGTGGCTCGAAGAGGTCGCGGAGAACGGCGTTGCCGCCGCGTCCGATGGTCAGATCGACCGCGGCTCGGGAGGTGTCGACACCGAGTGCCGAAACGCCGCGTCGAGCAAGCGCTTCGGTGAGTCGACCCGGACCGCAGCCGAGATCGATCGTGGGGCCGGTACAGCGGCTGAGCATGGCGTGATCCGCGCGGCGATCCTCGGCCGACGAGGCGCTGCCACCCATCCAACGCGCGGTGGGAAGCTGCTGCCTGCTGCCGTCGGAATCGCCTATCCAGCAGGGTAGTCCGGCTGCTGCGCGGTTGAAGAGTGTATCGGCGGTGACGCTCATGCTCGGCTCCGTACGAGGGTCCATCGGGTGAAGTAGGCGGCGGCGCTCACGGTGAACAACACGGCGGTCAGTGCGAGCCAACGTCCGAGAAAGGGTTCTTGGGTCAAACCGGTTGCGGCTCGGTACGATTGCGCGCCCTGAGAGAGAATGCCGGGAAAGAACATCAGGAAGGTCAGGGCGGCTCCGAGTGCGGGAACTCGAACGAAGTTCACCGGCGACACGGCCAGGCGGTGACGCGGAATGCCGGTGAGCAGCCGATCGGCCAATGAGTAGAGCGGGAACAGTACGGCGTCGTGCAGCAGTACCGATCCGAAGAACCACACGAGAACAGATTTCCACCACACGTCGCTGTTCCACAGAGCCTCCGGCCCCATGAGTGCCACGACGTACCCGACCAGTGCGAACGAGAGCAGCAGACCGACCGCGTGTAGCGGGTGTCCACCGTAGATCTTCGTGAAGGCTCTCATTCGTGATTCCTGACCGTGCGATGCAAACACCCGTGCGCGAGCGCCGCCGTTTTCACGGCGACAACTCGCGCACGGGCGTTCAGGAGATGATTAGGCAGTGCTGACCGTGATGGTCGCAACGCCCACGAGCAGTCCCGGGGTCACAGCATCGGTGTTGAAGGTGCTGTTGAGCAGTCCGGCAGCGGTCTCCGAGATCTTCACCTGGGTGCCCTGCAGGATTGCGGTGTTGTCCGGTCCGGTAGCGAGCGGCTGCAGGGTGCGGCCGTCGAGATCGAACAGAACTGCGTCTGCGGCAGCTTCCTCGCCGTTGACCATGACGTCACCGGTGAGAAGCGAAGTGCCGGGATCGATGTCGAAGTTGATGAGCTCGACGACGGTCTCGCCGGCGGTCAGCGACAGGCCGCTGCCGTCGTGCATGATCTCGCCCTGGACGTAGGGGTCGACGGTGCCGGGCTCCCAGTACTTGACGTCTCCGCCGGTGATCGGGAATCGGATGGATCCGTCTGCGAGAGTGGCGGTTCCGACGACACCGGGCGTGAGGCCCAGGGTGGTCAGCGCACCGGTGAAGCCGGGATCGAGTGCAACTGCGGTGTCGACACCGTTGCTGAGGTCGGGGACCTCGGCTGCGGGCTCGGGCTCGCTCTCGGTGGTTTCCATTGCCGACGCTGCCGAGGAGGTGGCGTTGTCGACGGTGTCGGACGCCTCGTCGCTGGAGCATGCGGCAAGCGGGACGATGGTGAGTGCACCGATTGCGGTGGCGGCCAAAGCTTTACGAACAGTGAACATGTCGGTCAACCTTCCGTGCTCGTCTCTCGAGCGTTGTGGGTCATTCGGCGCTGCTTGCCGAGCGGATGGGTTCCATCTCGATCCCTTGCAAGGGAGCGTGTCCACCTGTTACCCGACAAACCGGACTCCCAAACCGGAATTTTTCCGAAGGTTCACTCGGGATCAACGAAGGATCAGGTCCGCAGCTCGTTCGCCGATCACCACCGACGGCGCGTGAGTGTGTCCGCGGATGATGCTGGGCATGATCGACGCGTCGGCGACGCGAAGGCGGTCGACGCCCCGAACTCTCAGCTCGGGATCGACGACACTGGCGGGGTCGTTGCCCATGCGGGCAGTGCCCACGGGGTGGTACAGCGTGTGCGCATTCTGTTCGAGGGCCTCGGTGAGCAGGTCCGCCGGGGAGATGTTCGACGCCACCCTGGGGCGTACGACGTCGCCGAGCAGTCCCTTCAACGACGGGGTTTCGGAGATGGCGACGCAGGCGCGCAGGCCTTCGATCATCGCCTTGCGGTCCAGTCCGCCGGGGTCGCTGAGGTAGCGGGGTTCGACGATGGGCTTGGCCGACGGGTCGGCCGATCGGAGGGTGATCTCGCCGCGGCTCTCGGGTTTGACGAGTACCGCGCCGATGACGGCGGCGTGCGAGTCCTGGCCGACGAGGCCCTCGTCGAAGAACGGTGCCGGTCCGAAGATGAGTTCGAGGTCGGGCAGGGCCAGCTCCTCGCGGCTCTTGATGAATCCGTACGCCTCGGCGACGTTCGAGGTGAGCATGCCGCGTCGGCGCGCGAGGTAGTTGACCAACTCGGGGATCTTCTCGGCGTGGAAGAGGGAGTCTCTTTCGGTTTTCCAGCCGATGAGGGCGGCCAGGTGGTCGAGGAGGTTCTGCCCGACGCCGGGTGCGTGGTGTTGGACGGCGATGCCGTGCGACTTCAGCTGTTCCTGGTCGCCGATGCCCGAGAGCATCAGCAGTTGCGGGGTGTTGATGGCTCCGCCGGAGAGGATCACCTCTTTACGTGCGCGCACGGTGTGTGTCTGCCCGCCGGAGGCGTATTCGACTCCCACCGCGGCGCTGCCCTCGAAGAGCACACGGGTGGCGTGTGCCTCGGTGAGGATGGTCAGGTTCTTGCGCTTCTTCGCCGGTCGCAGGTAGGCATCGGCGGTGCTCCACCGTGCTCCGCGCTTCTGGTTGACCATCGTGCGGGTGAAGCCCTTGGGCTCGGGCAGGTTCGCGGTTTCCAGCGGATAGCCTGCTTCTTCGACGCCGTCGAGGAACGACGACGTCAGATCGCGGGGGCTGCGCTGGTGGGAGACGATGAGGGGGCCGTCGGTGCCGGCGTCGACTGCCGTTGTGCCCTCGATGTTCTCGATCCTTCGAAAGTATCCGACCAGGTTTCGGAAAGACCACGAGTCGTCGGACACCGCTGCCCACTCGTCGTAGTCGGCGGCGAACCCGCGCACCCACATCATCGCGTTCATCGACGACGAGCCGCCGAGCATCTTGCCGCGCGGCCAGTAGATACTGCGATCACGCAGTTCCGGTTGCGGTTCGGTCAGGTAGTCCCAATCGACCTCGCTGCGAAAGAGTTTGGAGAACGCAGCAGGGATGTGAGCGAACTTGTTCTTGTCCTCGGGGCCGGCCTCGAGGAGGATCACCTCGTTGCGTGGGTCTGCGCTGAGGCGATTGGCCACCACCGCGCCTGCCGAACCTGCGCCCACCACGATGTAGTCGGCCGTCGTGCGCTGAGAGCTCATGATTGTCCTTCGGTCGTCGACGGTGGGTTCTACCCGCGCAGGGCGGAGGCGAAGATTGCCGGCAGCTTGGACCAGGACGGTGCTCCCGCGAATGCGGTGAGCAGCTTGCCCGTCGATGCTGCGGTCTTGTTGGTGACGAACCACGGTGGCTTCGGGGAGATGGAGAGTTCGCCGTTGATCAGCGAGCGCGGCATCGGTCGGAAGGGCCCGCGCACCACGGTTCGCTCGGCTCCGTCGATCAGTAAGGCGTTGTGCACGATGCCGATTCCGCTCTGGACGTCGTCGACGGTGTGGCCGGGGAATGCGCCCCAGGTGGCTGCTGCGGTGAGGAATCCGATGGCCGTCCAGGCGTTGACGGCGATGGTGCCGTAGCGCAGGTCGGCGAGCATGGTGTCGAACTTCTCCCCGAGTCCCTTGATGGTGCCGGGGGTGCCGATGATGTTGATGCCGAGGGTGCCGGTGAATTCCTCGTTCGCGGCCTGAACCGCCTTGGCTGCGAATGCTGCTCCGCTGTAGGGCAATTCGATGATGCCCATGACCGGTGCGAAGTACTCGGTCTGCAGCAGCGGTGCGTATTCACCGGGGTTCAGGTCGGTGATCAGTACGCGGCCACCGCGCTCGCCGAGGCGCTCGGCGGACGGGTAGGTTGCGGTGGCGTCGGACACTCGCTTGTCGCTGCCGGGGTAGTACGGCGCTCGGGCAGGCGCACGGTCCAGGGCGGCGCGCAGGGCGGCGACGAACTCGTCGCGCTGCTTCCATTCCGAGGACAGCACGACGACCTGCGAAGCGACACAGTTGTATCCGCTGTTGTGCAGGCGTTGGGTGGCGATGTGTTCGGCCTGGAACTCGATGTCGGCGCGGCTCCACTCACCGGGCAGAACGATGGTGGGCGAGACGCCACCGAGTTCGCTGGAGATCTCCTTGGTGAGGATCGGGTCGTTGGCCGCCTTGCGGGCAGCTCCGTCCGGGCCCGGACCGAAGACGATCGCGTCGTGCGTGATGGCGCTGCCGGTCATGTGAACGTGGTCGACACGATCGTGCTGGACCAGGTAGGTGCCCACGTCGGCTCCGCCGGTGAGCAGGCGCAGTGCACCGATGTCGACGAGCGGCGCGAGAACTTTCTCGAACACCGGCAGCAGCGGATCCATGATGGGGTTGAGCTTGAGTGCGACGACGCGGTTGAACGCGATCAGTTCGTACAGCGCGTCCAGCGGCGCGATCGAGGTGATGTTGCCTGCGCCGAGTACCACTCCGATGCCCGCGGTGCGGGTGGGATCGAGCTGGGCCAGGCCTGCGGTCCGCTGTGCGGTCGCACGGTCGATTCCGGGCTTCAGCCATACCTCGGCGGTGAACCCGTTGAGCAGGAGTCGCTCGAAGATGTTGAGAGGCAGCACCGAGACCGTCGTGCGCCCACCGGGTGCCGTTCCGAACGTGGCAGCGGCCAGCGGGCTGCTACCGGCTTCGAGCGCCGCCAGTGTGTGCGCCACGGTGCCGAGTCCGTTCAGGAACGAGTACGGACCCGACAACCATTCCTCTCCGACGAGGGTGGACGAGGCGTCGAGTCCCTTGATCGACGCTGCCGCCGTCACCCACTCCTGCGCGTGAGCTGTGGTCAGCGCGTGCACGCGTTCGAGCAGGGCACGCCGCTCGGCCAGGGTGAGGCGTCCCCAGTTCTTCTCTCCCTCGGACAGATCGGCGAGTGCGGAGTCGACTGCCTCGGTGGGTCCCGGCGTCGGTACGGGCTGCAGGTGTGGGGTGACGTCGCTGGTCAACTTCTCGGCTCCACTCGTCGTTCGGGTACACGCTTCCACTGTGATTGTGGTCGCACTCGGACGTGGGACGCTATGGGCCACGGCTCTCAATCGGATGCGGCGGTTTGTGCAGCCGCACAATCCGGCTGTGGCGTGGCTTACATGGGCGAGGTTAGAGTTCTCTCATGACCGCCACCGAGTTCGACGTGCATCCGTCACCGACCGATCTGGCCGCGACGATGCTCGACGGCGTCGACGATCTGGCTACGGAACTCGTGCGACGGATCCTGGGGGCCGAGCACGCCTACCTCGAATCGACGCTGCTCACCACCGAGCAGCTCTACGAGGCGTCGCGGAGCAATCTGGCGTCGATGCTGGGCAAGCTGTCCGGTCGTGCTCCCATGCGACTCGAGTCGGCTCGGGACGCGGGCCGACTCAAGGCGGAGCAGGGGGTACCGCTGGCTGCCCTGCTTCACGCTTTTCGGTTGGGCGGCAGGCTGGTCTGGGACGAGTTGATGGAACGTTCGGACGGCCGGGCGAGTCATGCGCTGCTGGACATGGCCGCCCAGGTCTGGGCTCTGGTCGACGTGTACTCCGACGAGGCAGCGGAGGCCTATCGAGAGAGCGCCGACATGCGTGCGCGGGAGAGCGCCGAAGCCCGTGGACGCCTCATCCGTGTGCTCTTCGCCGATCACGGCGCGAATCCGACTGCGGCAGCGGACGCGTTGCGCACGTTTCGCATTCCCGACCACGGCTACTTCGCGGTGGTCTCGCAGGAGCCGTTGACCGCAGCGATGGGAATCGACGGGTTGATCTCCCGCCTCCGTACCGCGGGTGCCGAATCGGTGTGGGACGCCGAGGTGGACGGGAGCGTCGGGCTGATTTGTGCCGCAACGGAATCGGAGATCGATTGCGCGTTGATCACGCTGAGCGAGCTGTGTCCGGGACGGGTGGGGGTGAGTTCGGTCTTCCGGTCCCCGTCGGGTATCGGTGATGCCGTCGGTCAGGCCCGGTTGGCGAGGTCGTGCACCCCGAACGCGGCCTCACCGTCCGCGCCGGTGCGCTACGACTCCGTGCCGGTACCGCTGCTGCTGGTTCGCGATCCCTCGTCGGGCCGCATCGCCTCGCGTCAGATACTCGGTGATCTGCTGGCGCTGCCGCGAGCCGAACGGCAGAGCCTGCTGGACACTCTCGACGCCTGGTTCTCGTGCGGCGGTTCCACCCGCGACGCCGCCGAATCGCTGCACTACCACCGCAATACGGTGTTGTATCGGCTGCGTCGCATCGCCGAGCTCACCGGGCGCGACTTCCGTGATCCGATTCAAGCCGCGGAACTCTACGTCGGGCTCAGGGCGTATCAGCTGCTGACGTGAGGGTCAGTGGCTGGCGAGGACGACGTCGAGAATTCCGGCTCCCAGCGGCACCGGTACGCAGGTCGGGGGACGCGCGTTCGCCGGATCGAGTGCGTTGAGCGCCAGTCGCAGCGCGGTGGGGTCGTAGGTGAACGTGAAGTGCGCTACCTCGGTGTCGGGGCACACGTCCTGCACCACGATGTTGTGCGCTCCCGGATCCCGCAGCAGCGCATTGGTGTACGGCTGGATCACCTCGTCCACCCTCGTTGCGATGGAGGTGTACTCCACTCCGGGCACGGTGTCGCCGCCTGCATTGAGGCGTTCGAGAAAATCGGATCCGGCCATCAGTTGGGCGAGCCCTGGACCGAATTCGCCTGCTACGACCCCGGTTGCACCTGGCACTGCCTGTACGACGGGCGCAACTCCGTACATGGTGCCGCCGTAGGTCGGTGATGCGATCCCCACCCATCTGTCGACCACATAGGAACCGCCGAGCCTGTTGACGAAGTATCGAGCGACCGCGGCGCCCTGCGAGTAGCCGACCACGTCGACGGCTTCGGCGCCGGTTGCCTGGAGTATCGACAGTGTCATCGACTTCAGTTGCGCTGCACTGTCTTCGATGACGCCGTACCCGTTGGACTTGCCGTCCGGCGAGGTGCCGTAGTTGATGGCGAAGACGCAGAATCCGGCTGCTTTCAGGATGGGTGCGAAGCCGGCCCAGTCGGAGTACGCAGTGGCGTCGGTGCCGTGTACCAGGACGACGGGATTCGGGTGCGCCGCAGTGGGCTTGCAGCCCATGTCGTTGGCTCCGGGAGGTGCGGCGTCGCGATTGGATGCGGCGTAGCGAATGGCATCGGCGTGATCGGGTTGCTCGGGGGCAGCGGCGATGGGCATCAGTGGCCCCGCGTGCGCGGAGGGTGTCAGCAGCGCAGCGGCAGCGACGATTACGAGGGTGATCAGACTTCGCCGTGGCCCGCGCATGAATAGACCGTATTCCTGTAACTGTGGAATGTCCCTATGAGTGGGGGTTCGGACTGAGAAAAGTCACAAGAATTGTTCTTCGATCGAAACCGTGCCCAGCGCGTACGCCGCACGGGACCCAGCCGTGGTGGACGGGCCCCGTGCGAAGAGAAGGATTGCTCTGCAGGTCAGAGGCGACTCACACGCAGCCAGTCGACGCTCATCGTCTGCGGGTACGGCGTGCTGTTCAGCGTCTTGCCGGTCCAGTTGTTGCCCACGGCGACGTTGAACAGGATGTAGTGCGGCCACGCGCCCGAGAACGCCTTCCAGTTGCCGCCCTTCGCCTCGTACTGGGCCTGAGTGAAGGAATATCGAGCGACACCGTCGACGAACCAGGTGATGCTGTTCGGTAGCCAGTCGATGCGGTACGTGTGGAATCCGTTGCCGACCGGATTCATACTGCCGCCGGTCTTCACATCTTGATTGGAGTTCCACTTCGAGGGACCGTGCAAATTGAATGACGGTCCGTACAGTCCGGGAATTTCGACGATGTCCACTTCCCCTTGGCTTGGCCATGAATATTCGCCACCGGGTTGTAGACCGAGGGTCCAGAATGCGGGCAGCAGGCCCTGGGCGCTCGGCATCTTGATCGATGCTTCGATGCGCACCGGCGGCGTCACCGATTGCTTGCCCATGCTGACCACGCGGGCGCTGGTGAAGTTGTACGGTGCCCGCTTGCGGTCCGGTGGTGTCTCTCGACGCGCCGTGATGTTCAGTGAGCCGTTGAACTGGTTGGCGTTGTTCCAGGAGTCCGTATAGTACTGCTGCTCACCGGAACTCGCGCCCCAGCGGCCGGTCTGAAACCCCCATTTGGAGGGGTCGGGTCCGCCGTACCCGTTGAATTGGTCTTCCCACAGCACGGTTCCTGCTCCGCCCTGGGTTCTCGGGGGCGCGGCCAGTGACGGGGCTGCGGTCGCCGACGAGACGGCCACGGCCATCGTCGTCAGGGCGACCGAGACAATTGTGAATAGTGATCGCATGAGGGGGATTCCTGTCAGGGTCATATGTCGGTGAACAAATGTCGACATTTGATTTCTAGCACGGCAAACTAGGCGGCAGAAGTTTCTTTTGAAATGCAGGAATTCTTGCGAATACAATGAATGAATTCACCTATGTTACTGGTCGGTAGCAAGGGTATCGACCAATGGTCTGCGGTGGTCGGTTTGTTTCAGGAGTGACCGCAGTGACTCGGGAGGGTTAGCGAAATCAGCGGTGTGGGCGAGGCGGAAGCGACTCGGAGGGGGCAGGAGTGGAGCCTGCAGGAATGACTCGAGTGGGAGCCAGCGTGGAGCCGGTGACGGGAATCGAACCCGCCTCTCAACCTTGGGAAGGTCGCGTTCTACCAATGAACTACACCGGCGTGTGGTGCGGTTCGAAGGTTACCAGGGCGTTCAGATGTCGATTCGCACGCCGTGCAGCAGGGTGAGGGCGTCGTGTGCTGGTACCGGCTTGGAGAACAGGTATCCCTGTGCGCGGGTGCAGCCCAGTTCGATCAGGGTGTTTCTGGCGGTCTGTGTTTCGACGCCTTCGGCGATGATATTGAGTCCGAACGCGTCGGCGAGTCCGATGATGGATTGGACGATGGCCAGGTCGCCGGTGTTCGTGGCTCCGAGGTCGGTGACGAAGGCGCGGTCGATCTTGAGTGTGTCGACGGGGAGTTCCTTGAGGTGCGACAGCGAGCTGTATCCGGTGCCGAAGTCGTCTATGGCCACTTGCACGCCGAGTTCGCGGAGCTCGCGCAGTGTCACGCGGGTGCGGGAAAGGTCCTGTACCACAGCCACTTCGGTGATCTCGAGGCAGAGGTCGGGCCCGGCTATCGAGAACTCCGTGAGTGCTCTGGCGACGGCGCCGACGAATCCGTTGGTGACCAGTTGGACGGGAGATATGTTGACGCGCATCGCGATGTCGAGGTGGGGGATCTCGCGTTGCCAGTCGGCGAGGGTGCGGCAGGCGTGGTCGAGTACCCAGCGGCCGAGTTCTCCGGCGAGGTTCGTCTCCTCGGCCACCGGGATGAAGGCGGACGGGGGGAGCAGACCTCGGGTGGGGTGTTGCCATCGGACCAGTGCTTCGACTGCGGTGATGCGTCCGGTGACGAGGTCCACCTCGGGCTGGAAGTGCAGGGTGAGGGAGTCGCCTGCGATGGCGTCGCGCAGATGGATCTCGACGTCGTTGCGGAGTTCGGCTTCGGCGTGCATCTCTTCGGTGAACAGGGCGATGTCGTGGCCGCCTGCGCGTTTGGCTACCAGGGCGGCTTGATCTGCCTGCCGCAGAAGCGACTCCGCCGTGTGCTTGCCCGGCTGGCCGAAGGCGATTCCGATGCTCGCACTTCTGCTGATGCGTTCGACTCCGAGGGTGACGGGGGCGTACATGGCGTCGGCGATCATCTCGGCGTGGTGTGCTGCGACGCGGGCCGAGCATGGCCCGGCCAGCACCACCAGGAATTCGTCGCCGCCCAGGCGTGCCACGAGACCGGCCGACTTGCCGACGAAGCTCTGCAGTCGGTCGGCGATGGTCTGGAGGTAGTGGTCTCCGGCGAGGTGTCCCAGGAAGTCGTTCAGTGCTTTGAGTCGATCGAGGTCGATGTGCATCACGGCGACGGGACCGGGCATGGCCGGGTCGAGTCGTTCGCGGAGGTGTTGTGTGAGCGCAGCGCGGTTCGGCAGTTTGGTCAGGTGGTCGTGCAGCGCCGAGAACCGGAGCTGCTCCTCGGCGCTCACTCGCGCCTGCAGTTGAGAGAGCAGTGCTGCAATCGCTTTGAGCGCGTTGAGTTCTGCCTCGGACCACGTTCGGTCGCCGATCTTGATGAAGCCGAGGATGCCGGTGGTGCGTTCCGAGTGCAGCAGCGGCACGACGGCCATCGAGGTCGCGGAGAATCCCGACGCGTCCTCGACGCGGCGGCGGTAGTCCTCCTGCTCCGGGTCCGGCCGGAACACTGCCGGTTCGGTCAGTGTTTCGGCCAGGCGGAACACCGAGTCTGCTTCGTCGAAGTAGACCACTGCCAGTGGGTCGGGATCGGGCACGCTCAGTCGCGGTGGCCATTCTGCGCTGAGTCTGGTGGCCCTGGCCTCGAAATCGTTGTGCCGGAGAAAGCTGAAGTCGATGCCCAGGTAGTCCACGAGTTGCCGCAGCACGGAGTCGTAGGCCTCGCGCACCGTCGCCGCATCGACTCCCATGAGTTCGGTTGCGACGCCGGTGACGAGGACCTCGAGCGTCTGGTTGTGCTCCAGGGCCCCACTCCCGCCTCTCGTAGACGCAGTGCAGGACTGTTCCCCCTGGTCTTCGCCGGAACTCTACCCCGATACAGACGCTGAAACAGGAAGTCTGCGACTATGTATCGGGGTTTTCGGGGCGCTACCGAGCCGCAACACCAGCGCGACGGACTCTGTGTTTTCGATTTCAAGCAGTGCGCGGAACTCGAAACTCAACTGCTGCAGCGTTTCTGCGTGGTGTGGTGCCAGTTGTCGATATTCCTCCGCGGTGCGCGCGTAGAGGAACGCGGGGGAAACCGGCTGCACTGCCAATCCGCGCAAATGCGCAGTAACCCAAACGTTCTCCGTTGCAGATCCCCCGATGATGTAATCTGCTGCGGTCGATCCGGGTACGACGACCACTGCGAGTGCCGAACTCGACAGCACACGGTCGCGCATGTCGGTCCCCAGCGCTGCACCGGCGTCCCACGCCTGCACGAGCTCCATGACGTCCGGCCGTTTGACGATCTCGAGCTTGGACAGATCCGCGTCGTCGATCCCCAGAGTCGACACCTCGATTCCCCGGTCGGGATCGAGATCCCCCGGCCAGCGCAACTCGGAGAACATGTCTCGATGCAGGTGCGGTGTGAGATACCGGATTCGATCGGCGGCGGCGAGGATATCCGCGGCCGCCGCGATGGACTCGCGTGCCGTCAGCAGCACTGCCCGGCCACCCTCTGCTTCTGCCGCCGCGACGATGTCGGCGACGATGCCGGCGTCCAGGGGTGCGCCGGTGCCCATTTCCCGATTGGTGCACCGCTCGAGAACGCCGTCGAGCAGGCGTCGATCGGTGACGGGTTGTGGGTCGCCCGCACTCAGGGTGATCTCGACTCCGTGGTCGGTGACCTCGCTGCGGTCGAGCCTGCCCTGCGCGGTGGCCACCACGCGCGCGTT
Source organism: Rhodococcus cercidiphylli (assembly GCF_033042225.1). Lineage (NCBI taxonomy): Bacteria > Bacillati > Actinomycetota > Actinomycetes > Mycobacteriales > Nocardiaceae > Rhodococcus > Rhodococcus cercidiphylli. The sequence goes on along the minus strand of NZ_JAWLKE010000009.1, from coordinate 120,122 downwards.
GAAAGCGGCCGCACCCACTGCCACGCAGCTGCCCCGGAAGGCGACGTCGAGGGTCGACGTTCGGGAACGATCCACCCCGATCCGCACGGTGCGTCCTTCTCGGGTGAACGTCCACGGCTGACTGTTTCCACCGGACGGTGCTCGGCGCGCAGCGTCGAGAACGAGCGCGTCGGGATCGACGGATGCGTGGTGAGCGTCGACGGCGGTGTCGACCGAAGACTGCTGCGCCCTCGGGGCCGGGGCCGCGAGCGCGTCGAGATGGGTCTCGAGATCGACGCGGATTCGTCCGGAGGGCAGGTGCGCTCCGGTGCCGAAGCGTCGAACGGCTGCTGCGATGGTCGCGCCGCCGAGTTGAACGTCGCCACCCAATTGTGGCCAGGTCTCGATCGTTTCGCTCACTTCCACCATCGAAGCGGCCATCCGGGCCGAGAGCAGTGAGGCGTCGAGCTGATCGAGGACGATGGGGATCTTGTCGCGCGTGCCCAGCCCCCGCAGGCTCGTCGAGTCGATCTCGCCGAGGACGCCGTGGAACACCGGACGGTCGGGTTCGAGGTCGAAGCGCTCGACGTCGAGCAGTCCTCGGTCGGAGGTCTCCATCAGTACCGGGATCCCTCGCGAGCGGGCTGCCTCGCGGGCGCGGACCTTGACATCGAGGGAGTCGCATTCCTCGACGAGCAGATCGAGTCCGTCGAAGAACTCGTCGATGGTGTTCTCGGTGATTCCGTCCTCGGCGATCTCGACGCGCAGATACGGGTCGATCTCGGCAATGCGTCGGGCTGCGACGACCGCTTTGTTGACCCCGAGATCGAGGATCGACGCGGGAATTCTATTGAGGTTGGACAGTTCGATCTCGTCGAAATCGGCGAGTCGAAGCGTCCCGCAGATTCCTTCGAGTGCGAGAGTGTGGGCAATGGCGTGCCCGACGCTGAGGCCGATGATTCCGATCGTGAGATCTCCCAAGGAATTCTGTTCCTCGAGGGTTATCTTGTTTCTGTTCCTGTCGAGCCTCAGGTGTCGAAACGAGCGGGGTCCGAGTACGGCGACGACCGTCTTTCGCCACGGAAAGAAAACCCACCTGTCGTTTTCGTCGAGAAGGCTCTGCTCAGGGCCGGGAAGCAGTGAGCGCAGGCCTTTTCGCTGCGTCTTTCGCTCGTCCAGGAAAGTGAGGGTTCGGTCGCGTCGGAGTTCGTCGAGTGCGTCGCGCTGTGTGGCGTCCGTCTCGTCGAATATCACAGGCTTCCAGTGGTGGCCGGGTGTGGTTCGATCGTTCATGATGCGACTGCTTCCGGGAGTTCGACGGCTGCGCGGCGGTGTGCCAGCAGGGTGACCGTGTTGTGCCGCATCCGGCGCCAGGTGGCCAGGTCGGCGTTGAATGCGAGTGTTGTTCTGTCCCACCAGAACACCTCGGTTCGATAGCGATCGTCAGGGTAGGGGATCGGCTCGATCTGGGTGGCGATGACGGCACCGGTGTCGAGCCATGCGGTGCGGACGTGGGAGGCCGCGGTGGCAAGGGCGTAGCGCGCGCCGAGAAGTGCCGTGCTGTAGGCGGGTGATTCTGCGATCATCGCGGTGACGGCTCGGCCGTGGGGTGCGTGCTGAGCGACCCACGCGGACTTGAGTTCGACGACTCCGTGGTCGATGCGTTCGTCGAGCATGGTGTGCACGTGCCGTAGGCCTTCCGGATGGTCGGCGAATTCGATCAGTGCGTGCGATTGATCGACCGAGGAATACGGTCCTTGCACCCGTACTCCGCCGACTATTTGTCCGGTTCGGTCGATTGCGGCGAAGAACAGCGCCGTGGTGCTGCCGTCACGAATGGCCGATATTTCGAGAGCGGTGGTGACACCGTGTCTCATATAGCTTTCCTCTGCGCCGTCGAGGAATTGTTTCCACAACCCCGGGTTTTCTGTGGGAGTGGTGGCCAGAACGAGGCATTGGGATCGCTGATCCCAGTACGAGGGGACGTCGAACGGAATTGTCATTTCAGTCTTCCTGACAGGAGTTTGCCGAATGTGAATGGTCGTGCCGCTCGATTGTCCGGCTTTTCCTTTGCAGAGCTATGCGCCGCGATCGGGACTCGGGTGTGTCGCGGGGGACCGCCCAGGACCAGTAGCCTGCAGAGGTGCTGCTCTCCGACCGTGACATCCGTGCCGAAGTGACCCTGGGAAACCTGGCGATCGAACCGTTCGACCCGTCGATGGTTCAGCCGTCGAGTGTCGATGTGCGGCTCGACAAGCTCTTCCGGGTGTTCAACAACACCCGCTACACCCACATCGATCCGTCGCTGCAGCAGGACGAGTTGACGACGCTGGTCGAACCTGCGGCCGGTGAGCCGTTCGTCCTCCATCCCGGTGAGTTCGTTCTCGGCTCCACGCTTGAATTGACGACGCTGCCGGATTACCTGGCCGGTCGGCTCGAGGGGAAGAGCTCGCTCGGGCGGCTGGGTCTTCTCACGCACTCGACCGCAGGCTTCATCGATCCGGGCTTCAGTGGCCACATCACGCTCGAGTTGTCCAACGTCGCCAACCTCCCGATCACCTTGTGGCCGGGCATGAAGATCGGGCAGCTGTGTCTCTTCCGGCTGTCGTCGCCGTCCGAGAATCCGTACGGCAGTGCCGCGGTGGGGTCGAAGTATCAGGGCCAGCGCGGGCCGACGCCGTCGAAGGCCTACCTGAACTTCGTTCGGTCGAGCGTGGACTAAACGATCTCGCAGTTTGTTTCATCGCCGCAAAACGTGGTGAATGTCCGGTTGTAGCGGTACTCTGGTGACCTGACGTGGGTTGGGGCCTACCAGAGCGAGGTTTCTAGTGTCCGCGGTTCCCGATGTGTCCGTACTCGGCGCTTTCATTGGGGTCGAGTGGTCTGCGCAGCGTGATCAGTGACAACGCTCGCCCCGGTGCTGTCCTGGAAGTGCACGAGCCCGTCGCATCCCGGCCCGCACCCAACGGCCTCGCTCCCGATCCGTGGGATGCCGTCATCACCTCGGTACACAATCTGGCGACCGAATATGCGTCCGCGGACTTCTATCCGGTGCTCGCACTGCGCGAAAGCGACCCCAGGACGGCCTACGACCAGGACTTCTCCGACGGCGTTGTGCTCGTGTCCGAGCTCGGTGCGCAGTTGGGTGCACTGCGTGAGACGCGTGTGCTGGCCGGCGAGCGCTGCGTCGCTCTGTTCGACGTCGGCGCATCCGGTACGTCGATCTCCGTGGTGGACATCGACAGCGGTGATGTCCTCGCGTCGCGTCGAACGGATGCCCTCAGTGGTGACGACTGCGATCGGGTGCTGTGCGATCACCTGATCGCGACGTTCGGTGCGGCCGAGGCGCTGACGGTCGAGGCTCGCAGGCGGCTCGTCCACGACGTCCGCGACGGGAAACACGAACTGGCTCTGCTTCGCAGTGTGTCGATCATCGGACCGTTCGTCGGCGGCCGTGCATCGCTGTGGCGCGGCAATCTCGACGAGCTCATCGGCGATTCCGTGCACCGAGCCGTCTCGATGGCCGTCGACGTGCTCGACGCGGTCGGCGCGCAGGGCGTTCACGTCGACGCCATCGTCGCCGTCGGCGGTGGTGCCAACATGCAGATAATTCGGCAGGTCCTGTTCGACGCGGTGTCGATGCCGGTCTACGTGCCCGAGAAGCCGGAACTGCTGGCTGCGCACGGCGCTGCTGGGATCGCTCGGACGGTGGGTCTGCGGCCCGCACCGGCACCGCCCGAGGTGCTCACCGATCGGTTCACTGCTGCGGATCGGGATTCCGCAGACCTCGAGGTGGCCGCGGTTGCCCCGGTGGTCTCCAAGCGGCCGCGGCACAGCGACACCTCCTCCAAGCGGATGACCAGGGCCAACAAGTCTCGCCACCTCGGCGGCGCGCTCGCGGCACTCGTCGCGGTGTGTGCAGCCGGCACCGTGGTCACTGCGGCGGCACGGACGAGCGGCGACGATCCGGCACCGTCGGTGAACACTTCGCAGGACTCCTCGCAGACCGCTCGGTCGCAGTCCGTGGTGCCTGCCGCAGACGGGTCACCCGCCGACCCCACCGAGTCGTCGTTGCCGCTCGAGACCACGACGACGCAGACCTCGTCTCCGGTCGACGCGCCGGCAACGTCGTCCTCGTCCGAAGCGCCGACCACGACGGACGCGGAGAGCACCACCGCCGCTCGGCGCACCGTGGCCACCACCAGTGCACCGTCGGACACAGAGGAGACGACGGCACCCGACAGGCCCACCCGCGATCGGTCGACCGCGGTGCCGACGACGGTCCCACCTGCAACCACGACTCGTCCGACCACAACGCGCCCCGCCACGACGACCCGGGCCACGACGACGCCGCGTCCGACCACCACCACGCGGTCGACTCGGACGTTCGATTTTCCGTTCCCGGACTTCGACTTTCCGCGTCGCTGACCGGTCTGCGCTTTCCGACGCCGCCGGCCCCGGTACTCGAGGCAGGATGAGCAGTATGGAGTCGATTCAGACCGAGCGCGAAGACAAGTTCGACGTCGACGCAGATTTTCAGTTGCCCACTCTCGCTTCACTGGTGCCGACCGGCGGCGCACTGGTGTCGAGCGAGACCGACCTGAGCAGTGAGTACTTCGACACTGCCGGCCACGACCTGTTGCGACGCGGAATCACGCTGCGGCGTCGTACCGGTGATTCCGACAACGGCTGGCATGCGAAGGTCCCGGCGGAGAAGGCGCGGACCGAGATTCGGCTCCCCCTCGGCAACGGTGCGCACAATGCGGTGCCGGACGAGCTGAACGACGTGCTGCGCGGTGCGGTGATGGGCGCGGAGTTGTCCGCGGTCGCGACTCTGACGACGCGTCGAACCATTCACACCGTGTCCGACGCCGATGGGGCCGTGGTCGCGGAAGTTGCCGACGACGAGGTCTCTGTCGTTCTGATCGGCGGGGCGACCGGTCCGCAGTGGCGAGAGGTCGAGGTGGAACTCGGACCCGCAGGGTCGGAGTCGTTTCTGAAGAAGGCGGGCAAGGTACTGCGCGCTGCCGGAGCTCGGCCGTCGGCGCATCCGTCGAAGTTGGATCGGGCACTGTCGGTGGTGCGCCAGGTGCCCGCCGAACCCGGGGCTGCGCTGCTGGCGGACTACCTCGACGATCAGGCACAGGCGATCGTCGCCGGCGATGTCTACCTGCGTCGAGGGCTGGATCCGATCCATTCCACGCGGGTGGCGATTCGGCGATACCGCAGTACCCTCCGTGTGTTCGGGAGTCTGTTCGAGGACGAGCCCGCCGCACAGCTCGAGGCCGAACTGTCTTGGTATGCAAGCATTCTCGGCGAGGTCCGCGATCGTCAGGTGCAGCGTGCTCGGTTCGCTGCAGCGTTGCGTGAACTGCCGCCCGAGCTGGTGCTCGGGCCGGTGGCGTCGCGCATCGAGAACGATCTGCTGGCCGAGCAGATTCGGTACCGCGAGGCTGCGATGACCGAACTCGACGGAGAGCGATACCGCGCGCTGCTCACGACGCTGTCGGAGTGGTCGCGCGGGCTCCCGATCGACGGCGAGGTCACCGACCGAGTGTTGGTCAAGCTTGCGCGCAAGGCCGGCAAGAAGGCGATCGATCGCACCAAGAGTGCCGTGCGCGGCACCGACGACGAGGCATTGCATCGCGCACGGAAGGCGTCGAAGCGCGCGCGGTACGCGGCCGAGTTGGTCGCGCCGGTGGTGGACAAGAAGGCGTCGAAAGCGAACATCAAACACTTCAAGACGATTCAAGAGGTGCTCGGAGAGCATCAGGACGCGGTGATCGCGGCCGAAATTCTGCGGACTCTCGGCGCGCGAGCAGGGACGACGGCCGGGGAGAACGGTTTCACCTTCGGCCTGCTCTTCGAGCGCGAGCGCCGTGCCGCCGAGATGGCCCGGGACGAGGCGAGTCGGTTGGAGTTCTGATCGCCTGAACCGGTATATTTCCCCGATTCGAGGCTCGAAGGGTACTCTGAGTCGGAATCGAATTCGGGGGAGTCGACGATCATGGCCATTGCGCTCGGGGTGCACGTCGGTGTCGAAGAAGTGTCTGCTTCGCTGGTCGAGGACGATCTGCCCGAACTCGGGCCCATTTCCACTCGCACCGTGTCCGTGTCCGCGGTTCCCGGCGGTGTCGGTGACGCCGTCACCACGATGCTCGGAATCATGAGGGTGCAAGCGGCTCAGAACGACTTGCTGATCAGCGGTTCCGGGGTGGTCTGCGACAGCATCGCGCTCTGCGGGATCGTTCGCGCCGCTCTGGCCGCCCATCATGTTCGCGACGTCGGAGTGGTGGATGCCGGAGATCCACGGCTGGATGCCGACTATTCGCTGGACATCGCGGCGGCACTGATCGGCACCGCTGCCGCTCCCATCGAGTGGACGGGCGAGCCGGTGGCCGTCCCTGCGGAGGCGGTCGACGAGGACTGGAGTGGTTCCGACGGCGATGTGGCCGGTACGCCGCGCAGCGCACGGCTGACGATGATCGGGTTGGGCGTCGCGGTTCTCGCCGCACTGAGCGGAGCCACGGTGTGGGCGCTGTCAGCGGCCGGTCCGACACAGAATCCCGTGGTCGACACCGCGGATGTCGCGGAGATGCCGTCGGGCGGAGACGGCGAAGCCGCGTCGTCTTCGGTGGCGGTGGTCGCCGATTCGGCGGTCCCACCTCCTGGCCCGTCGGCTGTTCCGCCCGTCGAGGCCGGGTTGTCGGCGGCCCCCGTGTACGGGCCGGTGCCGGTCGGTACCTGGAGTGAAGCAGTCCCTGTGGGGCCGGTCCCCACCACGTTCGGCGAGGTGTCTTCGGGTGGCGGCAACTCCGGTGCCGTCGAATCGGGTGGCGGCAGACCGGGCGTGGTCACCGGCGGAGGCGGTAACGCTGGCAGTGGCGACTCGGACGGCGATGCGGGCGGCGGCAACTCGGGTGGTGGTGATTCCGGTGGTGGTGACTCGGGTGGTGGTGATTCGGGCGGAGAGGAAACACCGACCGTCGATCCTGCGCCCGAGCCGGAACCCGAACCCGAGGTGCCGTCCACGGACCCGTCCGAGCCGACCACCGAGGTTCCGGAGACCACCGAGCCCACCACCGATGCAGAACCGTCGGCGGATCCGGTCGAATAGCCTCCGATTCGTTGATTCCATTGTGAGCGAGCGGCTTTGATACTTGGACAAGTCCTTCGCGTGACGGGTATGTGAATTCGACTCCGACACCTGAACTTCTGCTCACGCGTCGCTACCATCGAGTGATCGACCAGTAGACGGTGAGTATCCGATGACCGACCATCCCGCAGTAGAACCGGTGACCCGCACGACTATCGACAGGGCAGTGGGTGTTCTCATCGCGCTGCGTGGCTGTAGTCCGGAGGATGCGTTCGCCGAATTGGCGGCGCACAGCTTCCGTTTCGATGTCTCGCTGGTGCAGTCCGCCCGTTCCATCGTCGCGGCCGCGCGTGGGATGGACTCGGCCAACGGTGTCGCCTGTGCGGCGATGTCGTCGGCGCAGGAGGAGTGGGGTCCACTGCTGGCGGACCGTCGAGATCCTTACGATCACGTCGCCTGAGATCGGACTGTACGAGTTTCGCTGCTTGTCATATCTCCCAAAACAAACCAAAAGTTCATTCAAATACCGAGATTGCTGTCCAGTCGGCGGTTCGGCGGTTACTATCGGCAGGTCGGAGTAGCCAGTCGAGTCGAGGAATCATGAGAACAGTCCTTGGTGTTTCGGTGGGTTCCGCCACTGCCCGAGGGGTCGCAGTCGATGCGATCGACGAGTCGGTGCGGTCGGCCCACATCGTTCACTCGTTCGATCCTGACGACCACCTGCAGGTCGCCATCGACTTGCTGGACTCCATGTCACGCGACCAGATGGTCGACCGAACCGACATCGTGTTGGCCGTACCCGACGATCCCGGTGCTCGCGCGCGGACGTCCGCCTACTCCACCTACGAGGCCGATCGCCTGCTGGTCGCTTCCGAACTCGGTGCTCAGCTGCGGTATCTGTGGGGCACGGGCCAGCTCGAGGGCGCTCGCACCGTCGCGGTCTGCGACGTTGGGGCGTCCGGCACCACGGTGTCCGTCGCAGACCCGGCCAGCGGTACGGTCTTCAGTTCGGTGCGCACCACGCTGTTCGGAGGCAACAGCTGCGACGAGCAGCTCGCCCGCTACCTGCTCTCGACGTACGGAGCGGACGAGTTGACGTCCGATCACGCCCGCGCAGAATTGGCGGTGTCGGTCCGCACGGCACGCGAGCAGCTTTCTCGACTGCGGGTGGCGGAAGTTGCCGGACCCTTCATCGGTGGTCCTGTCAGGTTGTGGCGCAATACCTTCGACGATGTCCTCGAGCGCAGTATTCGCTCTTTGGAGGACTGGGTGGCCAGTGTCATCGTCGACGCACCCTGCGCCGTGAACGCCCTGGTGATGGTCGGCGGCTGCGCCAACATCCCGACGCTCCGGCGCCTGTTTCGTCGTGATCTGTTGCTGCCGGTCGTTGCGCCGGCCAATCCGGAGTCCCTCACCGCGCACGGTGCGGCTCTGATGGCCGTCGACGCGGTCGCGTCGCGTCGACATCGCCCGCGTGGTGCCACGATCGCCAACGTTGCGCCGTCGCAACACGCCTCGATGGTGGGCATGGTGGGCTACCACGACTCTCCGCGACACCGCTCGGCTTGAACCCTCCGGCCTGGCCAACGAACGCCGTTGTTCGGTAGGTTGCTCGGGTAATGGTGAACAGTGGGGTACGAGACGGTGGGACAACAGTGGCAGAGCAGGTAGCGGAGTCCGGTACGGCAGCAACCGACGGGGAAGCATTCGATCCGGCAGAGCATGCTCGGAGCATGGTCGGTTATCACTACCGCACCGAGGACTACTACGAGGTGGGCCGCGAAAAGGTCCGTGAGTATGCCCGCGCCGTCCAGGACTTCCACCCCGCCCACTGGGACGGTGACGCCGCGGCCGCGCTGGGTCACAGCGCCCTCGTCGCACCTCTGACGTTCATGTCGCTGGTCGGCACCCTCGCGCAGAAGAAGCTTCTCCAGTCCATCGCCGAGGGCTACGACCTGAGCCAGATTCTGCAGACCGATCAGGTGCTGGTGTTCCAGAAGCCGATCCTTGCCGGCGATCAGCTGACGTGCGATGTCTCGCTCGACTCGTTCAAGACGGTCATGGGTCGCGACATGATGGTCACCAAGAACGTCGTGTCCAACCAGAAGAACGAACTGGTGCAGACCACGTACACCACGCTCCTCGTCGGTCGGTCCGGCGAGATCGATCCGGCCATCGCCGAGTCCGCGCAGAATCTGGTGATGTTCGGCGCGACGACCGATACCAGCGGTGCCGATTCGAGTGAGCACGACACTCTGTCCACTCCGCAGGAACACGAGCCGCTGATCATCGAGGAGTACCGGGGTCGGCCGGCGCAGAAGTTCGACGACGTGAACGTCGGAGACGAACTGCCGTCGCGCACGGTGCGCCTGACCCGCGGTGATCTGGTCAACTACGCGGGCGTGGCCGGCGATGCGAACCCGATTCACTGGAGCGAGCAGTTCGCCAAGCTGATCGATCTCGAGAACGTGCTGGCTCACGGGATGCTCACGATGGGCGTCGGTGGCGGTTACATCACCGAGTGGCTCGGCGACCCGGGTGCTGTGAAGGACTACACCGTCCGCTTCACCACCCCTATCCCGGTGGACACCCACAAGGCCGCCGAAATCGTCTTCACCGGCAAGATCAAGTCCAAGGACGAGGCGACGCGTACTGCAGTGATCTCACTGGGCGCGACATTCGAGGGCAAGCGAATCTTCGGTCACCGCGCTACGGCAACAGTGCAATTGGGCTGAGTGCCTGCGGCAGTGGTGTGGTTGAGTGCCCCGGGCGGCACTTGACCACACCACTCGATGCCCGGCTGACTGGCGAGTTGGTGGGCGTGGTCGCCTTCGCCGCGGATCGGCTCCCCGGTTTTGGATTTCTGACTCCGATCGGCGTCGGGTATCCATATCTGGGGAGCTGATGTGCAGGTGGGGGAGTGGATGTGTGGGTGGGGTCGCAATCTACGCCCCGGTTCGGAATCTACGCCCCCTGCGGGGGGGTGTGGATTGCTGCTAGGGGCGTAAATGTGTCGGCTGAACTCGGCGAGCGTCCGTGCAGTCGAGTACCACCTGGCGTACCGAAATGTTCATGATCCGCGCTTCTCCTTTGCGTGGTGTCGGGCCGCACGTGCGCGATTCCCGCATGCGCGGCAACACCATTGCTGATTGGGCCGATCCTTAAGAAACAGTTGACCGCATCGCGGGGCTTCGCACAATGCCAGGCGATCTCGATCCGGCGGGAGCCCTGTTCGTCGATGGCGTCAGCGCCGGTCGACTATGTGTTGGATGCCGGCGAACACGGCACCGATCACGATCGACGCCGTCAGGCATTCGGTCAAGAATACGAGACTCGACTCTCTGAACAGCGGCGACTCCGACATCTGCGCGGCCAGCGAGTCGGGGTGAACCAAGGCAATGCCGGAGACCGGCGGAGGACTGACGGTGGCGGCGGCCCACAAGGAACCTCCCAGAAACACCGAAATCGGCAAGGGCCACCAGAACAGCGACTGCCGAGATCTGCGAATCCATGCTGCCGCTGCAACCGTGCAGAGTGTCAGCGCGCTGATGACGAGCGACGACGGAAACCACGGCGGACCCTGTTCGGTGAACAGTTGCGCATAACCGAGGATCGATATGCTTCCGGACTCGCCGGAGATAGCCGCTGGGTCGAAGGGCGCAAGGGGCGCGGCGAAGTGCCACAGAAATGACAACGCTGTGGCCAGGGTCAGACCGAAAACTATTGCGGTCCAGCGCATCAGGATGACTCGCTCAGTGGACTATCCCCGTGTTCGGATCGTACTTGGGAGTGCGGTCCCATAGCGACGCGTCCGACTCCAGCGCCTGGCCCTCCTGGGTTGGTTCCACGCTGCCCGGTAGCTTCCGCCACTTGGCTCGCGGATCGGCCTCCGCTGCAGCACTCCGATCATCGCCCATGAGCAGCAGGCTACGCGTCGTGCACGCTGTGCGGGCGCTTCTCCGATTCGAATAGCGGCGGCTACGCGATGCGCACTCTGAGCTCGTTCACTTCCGAGCCATTCTTGTCGGTGACGCTGGGCGGCCTGTCGAACGCCACCATCGTCGAACGCCTGTAAGTGCCTGCGGCAGTGGTGTGGTCGAGTGACATGGACGGCATTCAATCGCACCACTGCGTAGCAATTCCCTCTTGGCACTCTCCGGTGGAGAGTGCTAATTTGGGTCTCGCACAGTGAGAGGCGGCCCGCCGCTGGGGCGGACGCATCGTCGTACAGGAGGTGGTTGCTGTGCTTCGCTTCGATCCGTTCCGTGACCTCGATTCCATTGCTGCCGGGATGCTCGGCGCGACCAGTGGTTCGGACCGCGCACCCAGGTTCATGCCGATGGATCTGTACAAACTCGATGACCACTACGTTCTCAATGCGGATCTGCCCGGTGTCGATCCGGGCTCGATCGATGTCGACGTCGATCGTGGCACTCTCACGTTGACCGCGCATCGCACCGCGCCCACCAGTGATGGCGTGCAGTGGCTTTCGTCGGAGCGTTTCGCCGGAACGTATCGCCGGCAGCTCTCGCTCGGTGACGGTGTCGACGCGGAAAAGATTTCGGCGTCGTACGACAACGGCGTGCTGACGGTGACGATTCCCCTCGCGGCCCGTGCCAAGCCCCGCAAGATCGAGATCGCCCACGACAACACGCAGCGAACCATCGAGACCCAGACCAACTGATCCAGCGCCGACGAGCTCGCAGTTATGCAGACGAATCGGACCCGAAACCCTGCGTAACTGCGAGTTCGGCGTTGGTCAGGATCGCGGTGGCGGCGGCATCCGGTGCTTGGGTCGGAATCCAGTGCGACACATCAGGTAACACCGTCAATGTGTAGTGGGCATCGACGTAGCGTTGCGCACCCTCGACGGCGGATCGTCCGATGAACGTGTCTCCGTCACTCCACACCATCGACGTCGGCACGGTGATGCGCAGACGGCCGATGCCCGGGTTCGAGAACGGCAGTCCGCGGTACCAGGTGATCGCGTGGTGCATGGCCCCGTAGTCGACGACCTCCTCCACGGTTCGTGCGAGATCGGATTCGCTCATTCCGCTTTTCTCGTACCACTTCTCGGCCCTCTTGCCCGGTCTCGTCATCCATCGCTCGGGCAGGATCGGCAGCTGGAAGAACGCGAAGTACCAGGAAAGTCGGAACTGCTTCGAGGTGAGCAGGGCAGTCATGAAGGCACCCGGGTGCGGAACCGAGAACGCCGTCAGCGACGCAACGAGTCGGGGGTGTCGGCCAGCGGTGACCCAGGCGATGTTCGCTCCCCAATCGTGTCCGACCAGGTGAACCGGTCTTCCGATCACCGCCATCAAGGCAACCACATCGTCCACCAACGCTCCGACGCGATAGTCGCGACGCCGCTTCGGCCGAGCGCGCGGCGAGTAGCCGCGCTGATCCGGGGCGATCGTGCGCATCCCGGCATCGTTGAGTATCGCCATCACCGCAGACCATGACGATGCCCGCTCGGGAAATCCGTGCAGCAGCAACACGACCGGGCCGTCGAGCGGTCCCTGGTCGAGCACATCGAACACGAAACCGTCGCGCATGTACTCGGTGATTCTCTTCGTCGCAGAGCCGGTCGTCAGCATGTGCTGGGCACCGATTGGCCTGCGAACACGGCAGCCAGGAACTGCATGGCCGCCTCGTCGCTGACATCGTGGCCCTGTTCGGGCTGTTCCTGCGCAACGACCGAATCGCCCAGGGCGCATGCCTTTTCGACGCCGTCGGCGGTCCACTGCGGCAGCACGATGTCGTCTTTCGCGCCGTAGGCCACGAACATGGGCACCTCGGTTCGCACCTGGGGGAGCGTGTAGCGATCGATCACGTCGAGCAGCTGTTGCTCCGATTGCGCTGAGTCAGCGGCGAACTCGTCCGGTGCCATCGCCTCGACGGCCCGCTCCTTGCCTTCGACGTCTCCACCCTGGCAGGTGAGCAGGAGCTCGTTGTTCTCTTCGGCGACACTGCCGCTGTAGTTCTTCGGGTCGATGGCGGGGTCGACCTGTTGTGCACCGTAGAGCAGGGACGGCATCAGTTCCTTCTGCGGCGGGGTGAGAGTTCCGTCCATCCCGGCCTGCACCAGGGGCTTGAGGTCAGTGGGCGGAGACAGCGACACCGATCCCACCAGGTCCAAGCCCTGACCGTAGGTGGCGGCGAGTTCGTTTGCAGCCCAGGCTGCTTGGCCACCCTGCGACAACCCTACGGCGGCCCAGCGGGTGGACGTATCGGGCAGTGCGCTCTGGGCTGCACGGGCCGCGTCGATCATGTTGTGTCCCGAGGTGCGCGGTTCCAGGTACGGGTGGGTGCCGCCGCCGGTGCCCAGGCCCTGGTAATCGGGCAGCACGGTGACGTAGCCGAGTTCGGTGAAGTCCTGCACAGCGAATTGGTAGCCGAGCAGGTCGGGGTACAGGGTCGGTCCGCAATCGGCCTGCACTCCGGTGGTGCCGTGCCCGTAGACGACGATCGGCCAACCGCCCTCGGGCGGGGTGCCTGCCGGAACGGCTGCTACTCCTGAGACCGCCGTGGGGGAATTGTCGACACCCGAGGTGGACTCGTAGACGAATCGATACAGCGTGGCGCCGGTGTCGGAGAGCTCTGCCGATCGATCGCCGAAGTCCTCGGAATCGAGAACGGTGCCCGGCACTCCCGTGAGGTCGTACTGCGGGGCCGGTGCGGTCGTCGTCTCGGCGGGCGTGGTCGCGGGCTCGGACTCGGGTGTGGAGCTGCACCCGACGAGCGCGGTCACCGCGCAGGTGGACGCCGCGAGTGCGGCCCCGACGCGTCGAGCTCGGTTCGGTCGACTGATGGCATTCACTCCCGCGTGTCTACCAGACCGTGGCGATAACCGGCAGGCTCAACTGCCAGTGCGCGTCCTGTGGACGTCGTCGACCAGTTCGTGAGTGACCCGGTAACCGGCGCGCATGCGCTGCATTTCCGCGTCGCGCACCAGGTAGGACTGCCGCGTGAGCTCACTCGGTCCGCCGGCCCGGAGCGTGCGCGCTTTGTTCACCAGCGGCAGCAGCGGCCCGACGAGCGACACGACATGCGTGAGTGACGAGGCCGGGATGTGCAGATCGTCCGACGCCTCGTCGCCGATCAACACGCGCTGCAGGGCAGACATCGTCGCCGACGCCACCGCGCGGGTCACCCCATGGGGCCCGGGTAGCAGGTTGGCGAGTTCGGGCACCAGATAGTCGTCGGTCAGGGCAGCGACGAAGTCCCGGTCGTCCTGGCTGGGGCCAGGGGAGGTGAGTCGGTACAGCTGCTCGATGCGGATGTGGTCCGATTCGTCGATCGGGTTGAGCTCGTGGTCGACGCCGACGACATGGCCGACGTAGCGCCACAGGTGGTAGATGTCGCCGAGTTCTGTGTCGGTGAAGCGCACGCCGACCCGGTGCATGGCGTCGAGCGCAATGTGGCCGAACTCGGCGATCGTGAACGCCATGTACGGCTGCGGGATCGGCACACCCCAGGCTTCGTCGTCCCACGTGCCGAGGTGCCGGATTCCTCGTCGGACATAGGCGTGGATCATTCGCACGCGCACCGTGTACGCGAATCCGTCTCCGTGCCTGGCCATTCCGCCCGGGGAGATGACTTTCTGCAGCCAGTTGCCCACTTCGATGGAGCGAATGGCCGGTTGCGAGACGTATCGACCAGTGATGGCCAGCGGTTTGCCGGCAATGGAGTTCTCTGCGCCGCGAAGCAACGATGCCGCTCCCAGCACGATCCCCATCACCGCGCTGTAGCGGACGAGGGCGTCGGCGGCGCGGTCGAGGCGGTCGTGATCGACCCAGTCCGGTTCGGAGTCCAGAAATGCGAACAGCTTTCGAAGCGCAGCCGGGGCATCGGGGTCGATTCCGTTCGTGAGAGCGGCGGAGACGGCGGCAGTCGACGACGAAGAACCGAAGTCCTCGTCGAGCACTCGATCGGCGAGCGGATCGGCTCGCCACATCGCGTCGAGCCATTCGCGTCCTGCCTGGCCGTGCATCGAGACGGCCTCGTCGGTGCGAACCAGGCCACTGGGAGCGCGAGTATTCATACATTTCAGTGGAACACGAGAATTCTTCACTTACTATTCACTTTCATGCCCGCCCAACGCCCGTCGTCACCGCGACCGCGATCGACTCCGCGTCAGCAACGCGCCGTCGAGATGCGGGCCCGACTGTTGACCGGAACCATCGAGTTGTTGCAGAAGAAGCCCGGCTACCTCCCGACGACGTACCAGCTCGCACGGCACGTGCACGTCAGCATCGGCACCGTGTATCGCTATTTCACCGACATCGAGTCCGTCATGGACGAGCTGCGAACCGCAACGATCCACGACATCACGATGCGGCTGGCCACCGGAATCGGACGCGCGATGGATCAAGCACCGGCCGACGCGATCGTCACTATCGTCGAGACACTCACTTCTGCGTTCGAGGAACACGAGGCGGTGGTCCGGACGGCCTTCGCAGCGGGTGGTTCGGAATTGGGTGGCCAGTGGAAAGACATCGAACGTCCACTGCTGCCCCTGGCGCGCATCTTGCCCACTCGCATCCGACCCGATCTCGACGACGACGCCCTCGACGATCTCGTCTTCCTGACGATGGGTGCCACCGCCAGCCTGTGCATGAGAGTCGCGTTGTTCAGACCCACGGGCTCGGACCGAACGATGTTGGTGGCCACGACGGCTCGCATGCTGCTCGCCGCGTTCGAGGGTGCCGACACTAGCGAAATGCAGCCAACATCGAATCCGACGCCTGAAGCGGGGCATAGCCGTCGGGAATGACGCGACGGCACCCGTCGAGTTCGACGGTCAAGGATCGAACGTTCAACGGCCCCGGGCTGACGTAGGTGGTGACGGCAGTTCGCGTTGCGACCAGCGAGCACGGCTCGGCCGGTGGCAAATCCTCGATCGGTAAGCGCATTTCGTCGGTCGTTCCTTTCACGGAGGTGCCGTCGAACAGGCAGTAGACGTAGCCGACCGTGAGGCCGACGGCAGGTTCGGTGCCCTCGTCCGGTGGAGTGAAATGCGGGGCGCAACTGGACAGGCTCAACCGTGGCCGTGCAAGAAGTGGGTCGCGATACTCCACCACGTCGACCACTCGAAGTTTCAGAATGGCGTCGATACCACCGAGCTTCGAGAGACCGCATTCTCCGATGGGCAGTGTCGGTTCCACAGCGCGGCCTCGGGTATCGACGAGCCAGAATTGTGGGGGTTCGACAATGGAGTACATCGGGCACAGATCGGCCGCCAGAGCGCGCTCGGATGGCTCGTTCAGCAGACGAATCGCAGTGGAGAAGTCCCCTTCTCGTCGCTGTTCGCGGTGGGTGACGGTTCCATCGGGCTCCACGGTGTCGCCGCCTTCGCACAGTATCGCGGCTGCGGGCGTGAAGCCGTCCGGGATCATCCCGGGAGTCGGTCGACGCTCCGATGGTCTCGGTCTATCGACCGGTTGCGTGGTCCCGCACTGGAAGGCGTTCGCCGATCCGATCTCGGCGATCGGTCGAACGGGCCCCAGCGAGGTCGGCGAGCCGCAGGTGACTGCCGTTATCGCGACAATCAGTAGGCCCACCGCCCATCGCCACGTCATGCAAGCACGGTAGACGCACTTCGGCAAGGGTGTTTGCGACCGTCGAATTCGGGGGATCAGTGCTGCTATGAAAATCGTGGTCGTCGTCAGTGCGGTCGTGGCAGTCGTGGTGTCGTTTCTCGGGTCGGGTGCGTGGATCGGAACGCCGATTGCCGAGGCGGCCGGTGGGGCGCTCAGTGCCACGTCGACGCTGGTGGCGCCCGCCGGCCCTGCGTTCTCGATCTGGTCGGTGATCTACACCGGGCTCGTCGCCTACGCCGTCTGGCAGTTCCTACCCGGCCGCACCGCACGCCACGACGCGTTGCGAGCACCGATCGTCGCGTCGATGTTGCTCAATCCGGCGTGGATTCTCGCGATTCAGATCGGGCAGGTGTGGCTGAGCGTGATCGTCATCGTCGCGTTGCTGGCGGTGCTCGTCCGCGTGTTCGTGCTGATGCAGCAGCATCGACCGGAGGGCATCGCCGATGCGGTGATCACCGACGGAACGATGGGGATCTACCTCGGGTGGGTGTGTGTGGCGACGATCGCGAACATCTCGGCGTGGCTGGTGAGTCTCGGGTTCACCGGTGGCGCAACGGTATGGGCGGTCATCGTGCTCGCGGTGGCAGCTGGTGTCGGGGTGTTTCTGGCCCGGTACTCGAGTGGTGCGCTCGCACCGATGCTGGCGATCGTCTGGGGACTGGGATGGTTGGCGCAGGGCCGCTTCTCCGGTGAAGTGGTCGATACGACTGTCGGCTGGGCAGCCGTTCTCGCTGCGGTGGTGGTCGCAATTACCACGGTAGGAACAAGGGTGCTTGGGCGAAAGAGAGTCTCGGCGGGTTAACCCCCCGAGGCCTGGTCACTTCCTCGAAGTGATGCGACGGCATCGTCGATGTTCAGCGAAGAATCGAGAACCGGCGCGGTGCGCAGGCACGCGACGATGAGGTGCACCAGCCACTCGACCATCTGCTCGACGTCGATGCTGACGTCCTCTTCGAGCCATCGGGCCGTCGCGCCGTCGATGGCTGCGACGATGCTCCGTCCGACGAGTCTGACGCCGGTGTTCTCCGCGTCCAGTCCGAGGCGCGTGGCCGCCGCTTCCAACACTGCGGTGCGGGCACCTTCGAATACTTCCCAGGCTTCGGGATCGGCACCTCTGCCGCCCAACACCATTCGCAGCGCCAAGCCGCGGTGCACGCTCAAGTACTCGAGATGGCTGGTCAGAGCAGCCCGTATCTGGACGTCGGGTGTCGAATCGGGAATGTCGGCAAAGGCTTGCGACATGGCCGAGGCAGTGGCCCGCATCGACTCGAGGTAGATGCCTCGCTTGTTGCCGAAGTAGTGGAACAACAAGCCATGGGCCACATCCGCCGACTCCACGATGTCTGCCACGCCGACCTTGTCGTAGTCGGCTTCCGCGAACAGGGCGACGGCCGCGTCGATCAGTCGCTGACGTGTTTCGGCGGCTCGGGCGGCCGCCCGGACTGACCGTGCAGCCGGCTTGGTGGCTCGATCTGGCACCGCACATCCAATCTGCCTCGGCTTGTCCGCCCGGCTGTTGCCGTCGGTTGCATACGAGCCTAGGTCGTCTCAGATGATCGGCGTGATGTGGTCGTGCAGTTCGAAGCCGAGCAGCGCCTTGCCGTAGGTTTCGATCGACACCCGCGGCAGCATGACGGCGTGGCGGGCACCGACATTGGAATCTCGCCAAATGCGCTGCAGCGCATTGACGTCGGCGAAGGCACCGGCTCCGGTGGCGTCGACGAGCATGTTGAGTGCCTCGTTGATGCTGCGCAGTGCGACGGCGGCGTCGCCGCGGACACGAGCGCGCGAGAGCAGGTCCGGGTACTCGCCGGCTTCGGCCCACCGCTTGACGTCCTCCGCTGCGCGGTATGCGTGCAGATGTGCGGTATCGACCTTCAGCGACGCTTCGGCGAGCAGCATCTGGAAAGCCACCGAGTCGGCCTGACGGTCGAACACCGTGTAGGCCAGGGCCTTCTGTGATGCCTTGATGCGGACCAGTTCGACTGCGGCACGGCCCATTCCGAGCTGCGGCCCGACGAGCACCATGACCAGCATGGGGCCGAAGGCCGAACGAGCGAATGCGGAGTCGGTACGTTCGGTCGCGTTGGCACCGCTGAACGCCGGAATCATCGAGAGCATGCGGTGTTCGGGAACGAAGACGTCTTCTGCGATGACGGTGTTGCTGCCGGAGGCGCGCATGCCGGCTACGTACCACGTGTCGTCGATGCGGTAGTCCGAGCGGGGCAGCAATGCCATGCCCTGGTCGAGCATGTCACCGTCTTCGTCGTTGATGATGATTCCGCCGGTGAACCACTCCGAATGCAGGCTGGCCGAGGCGTAGGGCCACGTGCCGGTGAGACGGTAGCCGCCCTCTACCTTGCGGGCGGTGCCGCCCGGGGTGACGACGCCGGCGATGATGGCGTCCGGCCCGTTCGCATAGATCTCGGCCTGAGCCTCGTTGCTGTACAGGCCTGCGGCCCAGTTGTTCACGTTGGACAGAGTGGTGACCCAGGATGCGCCGGCGTCACCTTCGGCGATGATCGCCGAGACGTCGAGCATGGTGCGTAGATCGGTTTCGAGTCCGCCGAACTTCGCAGGTGCTGCGACTCGAAATGCGCCCGAGCGTCGGAGGGCGGCGACAGTGTCCTCGGAAAGCCGTCGTGCCTTTTCGTTCTCGGCGGCACCGGCCTTCAGATCGGGTACCAGGGCTCGGAGATTGGTGAGCACATCGGTAGCGGTTGCAATGGGCAGCGCTTCGGTCGTCGTCATGGCTCCTCTTTCGGTTCTGCCCCATACCTGTGAGGCGGGTCTCACGAAACTAAGCCGATGACTGACTTGATGTCAATATTGACTTCAAATCAGGTATGTGGCGTAGTTGTGGGAACAATGCCGTCGAACGGAGGACCCGAGATGTTGAATATCGCCATGACGCAGGAGTTGCCCGCCCCTCAGGACGAGGTGTGGGCAACGATGTCCGATGTGAGTACGTTCGAGAAGTGGCATGCCCTGCACGAGGATTGGGTCGAGACGCCGCCCGAGAATCTCGAGGTCGGGTCGACGATGGTCGAGAAGATCAAGATCGCCAGCATCACCGACACCATCGAGTTTCGAGTCGAAAGCCTCCGTGCGCCGGAGGAATTGGTACTCGTGGGTGCCGGATCCACCGGCTCCAAAATTCGATTGACGATGCACTGCAGCACCCGCGGCACCGGCTCGGTCGTCACCCTCGAATTGGAGGTGACCAGTCCACTGTTGTTCGGCGTGGTGGGCAAAGCGCTGCAGGGCACGTTCAAGAAGAAGCTCACGGCCACACTGACCGGACTCGAGAGCTATCTCGCTACGAACTGACGCGTGAGGACGGACCGACGTCAGTGATCGGTGACATCGAGCGCGGCACCGACGATGGAGTCGGTGTCGATCTTGTGGTGCTTGTACACCTCGTCGAGTGATCCGACCTGCCCGAAGTTGCTCACTCCCAACGACGTCGAGGCCACCCGGTTGACGGTCGCGAGGAAGGCCAGAGTGTGCGGGTGGCCGTCGAGCACGGTCACCATCGGCGTCGCCCGATCGGCGGGGAGCAGCTGATCGAGAATCCACGACTCTCCGACTCCGCGTCCCTGCCTCGCTTGCAGGGCTCGGTAGAGCTCGCCCGGGCTGGTGATGCACAGAACGTCTGCGATCACGCCGACCTTGCTCAATCGCTCGGCAGCCTCGAGTGCTTCGGTGATCACGGCTCCCATGGCCGCGATGGTCACCGTCGCACCGTCCCGACGCACCAGTGGATAACCGCCGGCGACCACCTGGCGACGCCTGCGTTCCCTGGCCGCCGGGTCGGTGGGGACGTCGGCCTTCGACTGGTCGACGGGTCGCGTCGACAATCGTAGGTATGCCGAGGTTCCGTCGGGTCGGCCGAGGCGCGCGATGCTGGCGAGCAGGGTCCATTCGACGTCGATGGCGAATGCGGGTTCGTAGCTGACGCAGCCGGGCTGCTCCAGACCGATCGACGGCGTCTTGATCGATTGGTGCGCACCGCCTTCCGCGGCCAGCGTGACGCCGGACGGCGTGCCGACGAGGATCGATTGGCCGCCGGCGTAGATGCCGTACGACCACGGCTCGAGAGCGCGTTCGACGAACGGGTCGTACATGACGCCGATCGGGAACAACGGCTGTCCCCACCGGCTCCACGTGGCACCGAGTTCGCCCATCAGCCCCACGAGGTTGGTCTCGGCGATGCCGAGTTCCATGTGCTGACCGCTCGGTCCCTCGCGCCAGTGCATGATCGTTTCGGCGTCGTCACCGAACCAGTCGTGCCGATCGGATGATGACCACACGCCGACCTTGTTGACCCAGCCGCCGAGGTTGGTGGTGGAGCTGACGTCGGGGCTCACTGTGACAACCCTTTTCGCTGCTTCCGGGGCCTCGCGGGTGAGGTCTATCAGCGTGCGGCCCAGTGCGGCCTGAGTGGTGGCGGTGCCCTTGGGGGTTCGGCCGATGTCGGTGGGAACGGCGGGAGGAGTCGACGCCGGAACCGGTTCGCGGCGTAGCCGTTCCGCGGTGGCGGCGCACAGTCGTCCCGGTGCGCTGTCGTTTTCGAAGCGACCCCAGGGCGCAGCGGGATCCAGGTCGAGGCTGCGTGCGAGCTCTGCGTACTCGTCGACGGTGAGCAGCGAGGAGTGATTCTGCGGATGTCCCTGAGTGGGCAGCCCGAAACCCTTGACCGTGTACGCGACGATCACGGTGGGTCGGGTGTCGTCGATGCGAGAGTAGGCCTCGCGCAACGCATCCAGGTCGTGTCCGCCCAGGTTTCGAATGGACTCGGTCAACACGGTGTCGTCGAGGTCGGCGATGAGGTCTGCAATCGTCCTCGCATCCGGTCCCGATCCGGGCAGTCGGGTGCGCACTTCTTCGGCCGTGCAGCGCAGCAGACGTTGGTACTCGGGGTTCGGCATGTCCAGGATTCGGGTGCGGAGAGCATCGCCACCGGGTCGAGCGAACAGGTCTTCGAGCAGTCGACCGAATTTGACGGTGATGACCTGCCACCCGGCGGCGTCGAACATCTTCTCGAGACGGCGGGCGGCGATGTTCGGCACGACGCGATCGAGGGACTGGCGGTTGAGGTCGACGATCCAGACGATCTCGCCCAGTTCTGCGATACCCGGGTCGATGATCGCTTCCCACACGGCACCTTCGTCGAGCTCGGCGTCACCGACCAGTGAGTACTGGCGTCCGCTGAAGCCGGTTCGGGCGGAGTCGTCCGGGCCGAAGCGGTCCTCGACGAAGCGTCGCGACATCGCACCCCAGATCGGTGCGGTGGCACCGATTCCCACCGAGCCGGTCGAATAATCGACGGTGTCGGGGTCTTTCGAGCGCGACGGGTAGGACTGCAGACCGCCGTAGGCACGGAGCGTCGTCAGATACTTCTCGTCCAGTTCGCCGAGGAGATAGTTGATCGCGTGCAGCACCGGGGAGGCGTGGGGTTTGACCGACACGCGGTCTCCCGATTGCAGTTGCTCGAACCACAGCGACGTCATGATCGACACCATCGACGCGCAGGATGCCTGGTGCCCGCCGACCTTCAGTCCGGTGGGGTTCGGCCGAATCCGGTTGGCGTGGTGGATCATCGAAGTCGACAGCCACAGCACACGCTCGGCGATGTCGTGCAGGTCTTTGCCGTCACCGACCGGCGATCGGCGGTCGGCGGGGCTGATGCTGGTCATGGCAGATGGCTCCTGAATCGACGATGAAGAACGTCCTGATGCCGGCCGAGGCCGAAGGGCACGCGAGAAGAGCGGACGACGCGGGACCGAGTGTGGTCCTGTGGTCCGGGCGGGCGTTCGGGTTGCGAATCGCCGGATGGGTGCCACTGAGCTGCGATGGGGGACAGTGGACCAGTCGCTTCCCTTGTTGCGCAAGTGATGCCGCAGAAATAGTGCAGATTGCACAGTTCAGGGGTGCCTGCTGCTACCGAACTTGGTCGTATTGACCTCAATCGACTTTCTCGGGACGAGGGTGCGTTGCTGCCACGACCGCCTCGAAGGTGTCGACGACCAATTCGACCACCGCGTCGAGTCCGAGATCGGGGGTGTCGAAGTACGCATCGGCGGTCCGGTCGAGAAAGCCGGTCCACCCGGAGATGGCGGCACTCTGCAACGGAGACAGGGGTTCCGAAAGTCCGGCGAGGGCTGCCACCTGTCGAGCGCCCTCCGTGCGGGCTTCTTTGACGGCGTCTTCGACGACGGAATCGCCCAGTTCTCCTTCGCGAATCACCCGGACGTAGAGGGCGCGGTGACGTTCGAGGAACTCGATGTGGCGTCGGACGAAACCTTCCACGCGAGCCCGCACCGATTGCTCATCGGCCTCGGGTTCCTGGAATTCGGCCAGCTTCGCCAGGACGTCGGCCAACGCTGCCGCAACGAGGCCCTGTTTGTCGGTGAAGTAGTAGAACAGCAGCCCGTGCGCCACCCCTGCGCGACGCGATATCGCTGCTGCGCTGATGTCGGCACTGTTGCCCTCGGCCAGTAGCTCGATGGCGGCGTCGATCAGGGCCTGTCGACGGTCCATCCGGGGACGGGCTCGGCGGGACCGCTCGGCACCGGGGGACGCGTTGGTCGACACCGATCCGACATTAGTGCACGAACGGCCTGCTGGTTTGACCGATGCTCAATATATTGACTGCTAGTCAAACCCGTCGTAGCGTAGGTCACATCAGCGTTGCCGAGGAGAGGCGAGTTCGATGAGTTCGACGCAGGAAGAACAGGGCCGAGCGCCGTCGCGGGTGGGGCCCGACTACATCGCCCACTGGGTGGTGAAGTCCGCTCGTACCGAGGAGATGGTGCGGTGGTACGGCACGGTGTTCGGTGCCGAAATTGCGTACCAGGACGAGCAGATCACGTTCTTGACCTGGGACGACGAGTCGCACCGCCTGGCGATCGTCGCGGTGCCCAAGCCGGTGCGGTTCCTCCTCCCGCTGGCCAAGCTTCGGCGCAAGGCCTACGGAATCGACCACATCGCGTTGACCTTCGTCTCGCTCGAACGGCTCCTCGAGAACTACGTCCGGCTCAAGCGTCTGGGCATTCTCCCGGTGTGGTCCATCAACCACGGGCCCACGATCTCGCTCTACTACGAGGATCCCGACGGGATTCGCCTCGAGTTCCAGGTCGAGAACTTCGACCCCGACAACACCGCTGCGTTCTTCTTCACCGAGGAGTTCGCGAAGAACCCGATCGGCGTCAACATCGACCCCGATTACCTGCTCAGCCAGCTACGCAACGGCGTGCCGCACGAGGAACTTCGTCGGCGTGAAGCCGGAACTCGGCCCGGGCACCCGGTGATCGCCAACAAGAAGACCATCACGCCGAAAACTCTGTAGGGGGACTTCAAAGCTATGCCTGTCAACGTAATCCGTACCGCCGATGCCTGGTGGCGTCTCGATGGCGACCGCGCGATCGAGATCGACACGACGGCCGAGACCACCGGGCAGCTGCTCGGCGACCGCGATGCGATCACCGCCGCGTCGGGACCCGGCACGAGCGTCGCCGAACTCGAGCTCGTCTCTCCCGTCACCGCCCCGTGTCGGGTGGTGGCGCAGCTGCTCAACTATCGCTCGCACGCCATCGACGCCGGGTCGGACCCGAAGACTCTGCAGCCCACGTTCTTCCGCAAGTCCTCGGCGTCGATCAGCGGGCCGTTCGATCCCATCAGGCAGCCACCCGAGGTCGCACTGCTCGATTACGAGATCGAGTTGGGTGTCGTGGTCGGAGCTGAGATTCCGATCGGAACCACGGTCACCGACGACACGCTCTCGAAGTACGTCGCCGGGTTGGTGGTGGCCAACGACGTCTCTGCGCGTGAGATCCAGCTGACCAAAGTGCAGGTGTACGAGAGCAAGTCGTATCCCACGTTCACTCCACTCGGGCCGCGGTTGGTGCTTCTCGACAACGACGAACTGCGTCGCATCCCCGAGTTGCACATGAGCCTGGCCGTCAACGGAGAATCGCGTCAGGATCAGACGATCGGCAACGACCTGATCACCCCGCCCGCCGAGGCGCTGACCAGGTTGGCCAGGTTTCAGAACATGACGGCCGGTGATGTGCTGCTGACCGGCACGCCGATCGGGACCGCCATTTCTGCTCCGCCCAAGTTCGTGCAGAAGGTCGGCGAGTTGATTCCGCCTGCCCTCAAGTGGAAGTTCTTCTTCGCGCGCCAGGCGAAGAACCCGAAGTATCTGTCGGTGGACGACGTCATCACGGCGAGTATCCGTACCGCCGACGGTGCCATCGATCTGGGCATGCAGAGGACCGTGGTCCGATGACCGCACCCGTCGTCATCATCGGGGCGGGGCCGGCGGGAACAACTGCTGCACTTCTGTTGGCTCGCAGAGGGATTCGGAGCATCGTCCTCGAGCGTCGGGACAAACCACTGTTCCATCCGGCCGCGCATGTGATCAATGCCCGCACGTTGGAGATTTGGAGCGAGTACAGCCCGGAGCTGGCGAAGTCGATCGCTGCGATGTCGCCGCCGCACGAGACCGTCAACCTGATCAGCTGGTTCGGCGGTCTGGCCGATGGCGCGATCGGGTCGATCGACCTGCTCTCGGATCCCGAACGCAAGGCCATCGTCGAGAGCCAGAGCCCGTTCATGGTCTCGCACATCGGCCAGCACATCCTGATGCCGGTGCTGTGGGACGCGATCGAGGCCGAGCCGTTGGTCGATTTTCGTCGCGGCGTCAACGTGCGGTCGGTCGACCCAGCCGCGGACGGTGTCCGCGTCACGGTGGGTGGGGATTCCTCCGAGATACAGGCCCAGTACGTGCTCGCGTGCGACGGCGCGAACAGCCCGACTCGTGATGCGGCCGGGATCTCCCTGTCCGGGCCGGTTCTGGCGAACATGGGTAGCGCCTTCTTCACCTCCACGACTCTCTTCCCCGACGACGCACGGCCGCTGCTGAGTTGGATCTACACGCCCGAGCTGTGTGGAGTGCTCATCGCCCACGCCGAGCATCGATACATTCTGATGACGGCGTATCTCCATCCGGACCAGGAGATTGCCCGCAACGGTAGGCAGTTCTGGGCGCAGACGCTGCCGAAGGTGTTGAACGGCCACGACTTCGAGTTGGAGTCGACGGGCACGTGGGTGATGACGTCGCAGACCGCCGACAGCTTTCGGCGGGGTCGACTTCTGCTGCTCGGCGACGCTGCGCATCGGTTTCCGCATACCGGCGGCTTCGGACTCAACTCGGGAGTTCAGGACGCCCACAACATTGCCTGGAAGCTCGACGCAGTCCTGTCGGGAGCCGCGTCTGACTCGTTGCTGGATACCTACGACACCGAACGTCGACCGGTGGTGGAGAAGTTCGCGAAACAGAGCGTGGACAACCACTTTCGGATGGATGCCATCGGCAAGAAGGTAGGCATCACCAATGTCATGCTGGCCAAGGCCACCACTGCGATGGGCCGGGCTCCGCTGAACAAGATCCCCGGTCGATTCATCGCCCCGCTCGCCGCCATGGCAACGCGGAAGCAGATGAGTCGCTCCCGCAGGTTGAACCCACAGGTCGCCGGATCGGCCGGGTTGCGGCAGCAGATCGCCGATGCCATTCCGCTTCAGGTGGAGCACTTCGTCTCGACCGGCCTGCAGTTCGGCTACCTCTACGCCAGTTCGCTGATCGCGCAGGACGCGTCGAACACGCCGGCCGAGGACGTGGTCGATTACGTGCCCACCACCTATCCCGGTGCCCGCCTTCCGCATGCGGTGCTGTCGGTGGACGGCACGCTCGTGGACGCGCACGACGCTCTGGATCCGAACAGGCTGACGCTGTTGACGTTTGCCGGTGACGAGTGGGCTCCGGTGGTCTCGACGCTCGCAGCAGGCGGGCCCGGGGTGGTCACGGTTTCGGCCGATGCGCCGACCGGAACCGAGCGCAGGCACCTGATCGACCTGTACGAGGTGGGCGAGGTCGGGGCCGTACTCGTGCGCCCCGACGGACATGTTGCGTGGCGTACCGCAGGTTCGGCATCCGATGCCGGTGCGTCGCTCAGTAGCTTTCTGAACACGAACTGGGCCCCCTACTTCGCTGCCGTTTCCTAGACCGAAAGCGAACCTCGTATGGATGCGAGTGCGCCCGGCTAGAGTGCGCGCATGCACAAAGTACCTCGCGCGATTAGGGCCATGGGAATCAATGCGGTTCGTCTGTACAACCGCCTCGAAGTCACGGTCGCGCAACCGGTTCCCGACGAGCCCGTGTTGTTCGTGTGCAATCACGGGTTCGGCGGAGTGATCGATCTGAACGTCTTCGCATTCGCTGCGGCGTACGACGATCTGGACCTGTCCAGGGAAGTCATCGCGTTGACGCACCAGATCGCGTGGACGCTGCGTGCAGGGAAGTTGCTCGAGCCGTTCGGCGCTCGGCCGGCTGCTCGACAGAACGCTCTCGATGCGTTCGAAGATGGACACAATGTTCTGGTCTTCCCCGGCGGCGACCTCGATGCACTCAAGTCGTGGCGGCAACGCAACGAGATCGTCTTCGCCGGACGCAGCGGCTACGCCCGTCTGGCAATGGAGGCCGGGGTGCCGATCGGTCCGGTGGTGACTGCGGGAGCGGGTGAGTCTCTCCTGGTCCTCAGTAGCGGAAAGCGCATCGCCAAAGCGCTTCGGCTGCACAAGTCGTCACTCCGGGTCAAGACGGTGCCGCTGTCGATATCCATTCCGTGGGGCGTCAATGTCGGGGTGGTCGGGTTGCTTCCGTATCTCCCACTACCGACGAAGCTCCAGACGTCGGTTCTCGCGCCGATGCGTCCCGAGCCCGACGAGTCCGCAGAGGACTTCGCGCATCGCGTTCACTCGGTGATGCAGGCAGAACTCGACGAACTGACGAAGGACCGCATGCCGGTGATCGGCTGAGCCGAATCAGCGACTCTGATCGCGGGCGTCGGACGTGGGGTCGATGGCCGCGTGCACTCCGCCGCTGTACGACGTCGGAAGTTCCCGGCTGCACAGTGTTTCGGCCTCCTCGGCGGAGATTCCCAGTGCCCGCAGGACCCGCTGTGTCGTGCCGTCCACGGTTGCCGCTTCGTCGCGCTCGGGTTGGGCGAGCAGCAATCGCCCGATGGACAGCAGAGAACCGGCCACGATCGCGAGTGCGACATCTGCATCGTCCACATCGAATCGTCCTTGAGCGACGGCTGATTCGATATCGCGGCGTGAACGCGGTGCCAGGCCGCCGGCTGCGGCGAATGCCGCAGCCTCGGAATTGAGCAGCACGAGACTCAGTTGCGGCTCGAGGCGGAAGAGTCGTCCGGACAACCTGAAGGATTGGGTGAACTTCTCGACCGGGTCGTCCAGGCCCACGGTGAGTGAGTCGAGGTAGTCGCCTGCGGATTCGAGGGCCGCGTCGATGGCCGCCTGCCACAGCTCTTCTTTGGTCTCGAAGTAGTTGTAGAACGATCCATTGCTGACGTCGGCGGCTTGGGTTATTTCCAGGACGGGTGCATTGGTGTTGCCGCTCGCCAGGAATCCTTGCGCGGCCCGAACGAGAGCGGCTCTGGTGCGAGCCTTTCGGCGCGCGACACGGTTGCCTTCGACCACGGGCTGCTCCTACTCGACAAGTTGTGAGGCCAGCCTATCGCCTGTCAAATATGACGATTTCGTCAAAAACCTTGACTGGCGACGCTCTCATGGGTGACGATATCGTCATTAACTGACCTGCATCGAGGACTTGCACATGACTCACGCTGTTTCGATTCCCCAGTACCGAACGAACATCTACTCCACCGACGCCATTCTCGATCCGTACCCGCACTACGCGAGGTTGCGGGAACTGGGCCCGGTGGTGTGGCTCCCAGGTCAGCAGGTGTTCGCGATCACGCGGTACGCCGAGTGCAAGGCGGTGTTGCTCGACGACGAGACCTTCGTCTCCGGGGACGGCGTCGCGCTCAATCCCATTGCCAACCGGCTCGGCCGGGGTACGACCCTCAACAGCGATGGCGACGAGCACGCATCGAAGCGTGCAGTTCTGGCGCACCGACTGACTCCGAAGGCTGTTCGGAAGATGACCACGGCGATCTCGGAGAAGGCAGAAGGCATCGTCGACGCCGCGTTGAGCAAGCAGTTCGTCGACGGCGTCGACGACCTCGCAACGGCACTGCCCATGTCGATCGTTCCCGACCTCGTCGGCTGGCCCGAAGACGGCCGCGAAGACCTCCTCCGTTGGGCCGGCGCAACGTTCGACTCCCTCGGCCCGGTCAATCGACATTCGGCGACCGCGGTGAAGGCTGCCACCGAGATGCTGAGCTTCTCCAAGCGGGTGGTGCGCGAGCGGTCGGTCCTGCCCGGAAGTATGGGCGAGGACGTGCTGATCGCCGCCGACGAGAATCGACTCGAGAAGTCGGCGTGCCCGGCACTGATGATCGACTACCTCGGCCCATCACTCGACACCACCATCGGAGCGATCTCCGGCGCACTGGACCTGTTCGCTCGGCACCCCGAGCAATGGCAGGCGATACGGCAGAACCCCGACCTGATTCCCAACGCCGTCAACGAGGTCGTCCGGTACGAGTCACCCATCCGAGCATTTTCCCGACGGGCAGTGCGCGACGCCGATGTCGGCGGATCGAGG
Source organism: Rhodococcus cercidiphylli (assembly GCF_033042225.1). NCBI lineage: Bacteria > Bacillati > Actinomycetota > Actinomycetes > Mycobacteriales > Nocardiaceae > Rhodococcus > Rhodococcus cercidiphylli. The sequence continues at coordinate 90,850 of NZ_JAWLKE010000009.1, read as the reverse complement.
ATTCCCGCAGGGGCCCGCGTGCTGGTGATCTACGCGTCGGCGAACCGCGACGAACGGGAATGGGACAACCCCGACGCGTTCGACATCACCCGCGATGCGGCTCGCCAACTCGGCTTCGGTTCGGGTACGCACGGCTGCGCCGGTCAAGGACTGGCGCGTCTCGAAGCGCAGACCATGCTTCGTGTGCTGGCACGTCGGGTCGAACGATTCGTGCCCTCGGGAACACCGAAAAGGGCCGTCAACAACGTCATTCACCGATACGAACGCCTGCCACTGAAATTGGTGGCTGCAGAAGGGACACCGCAATGAGAATCGCCGTCGACTGGGATCGGTGCGAAGGACATGGAATCTGCGCCGATCAAGCGCCCAAGGTCTTCAGCCTGGACGACGAGGGCGAGCTGCACTACGCCTTCGATGGTGGCGACATACCCGACGACCTTGCCTCCGCGGCACGTTCGGCAATCGGCGCGTGTCCGGTAGCGGCTCTCCGAGAGAGCAAGTGAGCGCCGCCGACCGTCGCATCGTCGTCGTCGGAGACTCCATCGCCGGGTGCACCGCCGTCCGCGAGCTCCGCGCCCGTGGGCACCAGGGTTCGATCGTCATGATCGGTGCCGACGAGGACGGCTGCTATGCAAGACCGCCGCTGTCGAAGCATGTGCTCAAAGGTGAAGCAGCCGAGGCAGAAACGTGGGACCTGTCGGATCTCGGTATCACGGCGATCGTCGATCCCGCGGTGTCGATGGATACGACGCGACGAGTGGTCACCACGACTGCCGGAATCGACGTTCCCTACGACGCTCTGATCGTGGCCACCGGAGCGTCCGCCCGGCGCATCGCCGGTCCTGATCAGGCGGGCGAGATCGTGCTGCGGACCTTCGCGGACGTCCGCGCCCTGCGTTCGACACTGGACGAGGCCTCGACCGCAGTCGTGGTGGGTGCAGGGTTCCTCGGCATGGAGTTCGCCAGTGCCTGCGCTGCACGAGGAATCGCGGTGACCGTCGTCGATGTGGATCCACCGTTGCAGCGGCTCCTGGGTTCCTTCCTGTCCGACGCGATAGTCGCGCGAGCCGAGGCTGCGTCGGTCGAGTTCGTTCGGGCGGACGCCCCCGTCACGTTGGTCGGTGATCCCGTCTCGGGTATCGAGTTCGCAGATCGAACGCTGACTGCCGACCTCGTTGTCACCTGCGCCGGTGATGAGCCGCAGACGAGTTGGCTGGACAACACCGGTATCGCGGACCGGATCGGGGTCGGTATCGACTACCGCTGCGCTACAGCGGTTCCCGGTGTCTTCGCTGCCGGGGATGTCGCATACTCGCGCACGGCGTCGCGTCGAGCACCGTTCTGGTCGAATGCCGTCGCGCAGGGCAAAGTTGCTGCGGCCTCCGCTCTCGGCGTCGAACCGACCTGCGCACCCACCGACGACTATTTCTGGACCGAGATCCTGGGGTTGTCCATCAAAGTCGTCGGTCCTCTTCCCCTGCAGGGAGATCCGACGGTTCTGGAAGGATCCGTGGACGACGGGTCTGCTCTGCTGCAGTGGACCCACGAGGACGGCCGCACCACCATCGTCGCATTCGGCATCAAGAAGCCCGTCGGTCTGCTCCGGCGGTTGGCTCGCGAGAACACTGTCTCCACTACCTGAGGAATGTAATCATGGCTATCGGCACCACACTTGTACGACGCCTTCCCGAAATCGTCGGGTTGGGCCGTGCGGCAATCGGAATCGCCCATATGATCGCGCCCACTCGCGCCAACGAACTCCTGGCCGGACCCGACGCCGCTGTGGCAACCACGCGTGCTGCCGCCCGCACCTTCGGAATCCGCGAGATCTACATCGGCGGCGGGCTCTATGCGGCCACCAGGTATGCACCGAAGTTGGTGCGCCCCTTGCTGCGCGCCGGGGTGGCAGTCGATGTCTGGGATACCGGTGCCTTCGCTCTGACCGCGTATCTGCCGCAGCGCACGCGCGTGGCAGGCTGCGCCATCGCCGGAGGTTTCGTTGTTGCCGGTGTGCTTGCCGATATACAGCTCTGACGTAGCAAGAAGGGAGTGGGCCGGTCAGAACACCAGCGAGCGCGCAGGCAGCCCGGCCACTCCTTCTCTGGCGAATGCTGCCCATGTCCGACGTACCCTGGCGGCCAACGCCGTCGGCGGTGTGTGGCCGGCCAGCATGGGCGCGTCCGACCACGCGTCACCGAACAGCAACGGCAATTCGATACAGTGACATGCCCCCAACGGTGCACCTTTCGGTGCCCAGTCGACTCGGTACGAAGCGACCCGTCCACCGGCGCGGTGCCACATCTTCACCATCGAATCCACACCGAACAGCATGTTGGTGACGAGACGGACGACCGGAGCGGTGAGCACCGAACTGACAACACCGAACCTGTTCAGCCACAGCATGTTCGACACGATGTCGACGAACGGCGCAGCATCGTCCCTGGTGTGACCGATCAGCAGTTCGACGCGAGTGGCTGTCTTGCGTAGGGCGGCGTCGGGGTCACCGGACAGTGGCTCTAGGTGAGCAACCGGCCCGAACGGCATTCCGCCCGCGGCGCCGAACCTGCGCACGGCCTGAGTCACGGCTCGCTCTGCATCGAGCACCTCCGACGCAGGTGCGGTGGCCGGGTCCGTGGAGAACCGACTCGCGAAAGCCTTTCGTGCCGTGTCGTACAGCGCCGAACGGCCCGAGCGCAAGCCGAGCGGTGCGCTCTGCACGATTGCTCGCGAGAACAACCCTGCGGCCGCCTCGCAGGCCATCAGCGAGAGGATGGCATCGCCGCCCGCGGACTGACCGAACAGGGTCACAGTGGTCGGGTCGCCGCCGAATCGAGCGATGTTGGTCGACACCCAGCGCAGTGCCGCGATCTGATCCTGAACACCGATGTTGCTGTCTCCCGACTCTTTCGGGGTCAGGTAACCGAAGCCGCCGAGCCTGAAGGTGACGCTGACGACCACGACGCCCTCCCGAACGAGCTGGTCCGCGTCGTACTTCTCGGCCTCGCCGCCGCCGGAGACGTAGCCGCCGCCGTGCAACCAGACCATGACCGGAAGTCCCTCGGCCGCAGCGGGAGCGGTCACCGACAGTACGAGACAGTCCTCGCTCTGTTCGAGCCGGTCGATCATCGGACCGGTGACATTGTCGAGCCGGGAGGGCAATTGAACGCAGGCCGGACCGCGGCGGGTGGCGTCGCGCGTCGTACCCGGGGTGTCGACCGGTTCCGGCCGCCGAAAGCGTGTGGCGGTGGCGTAGGGGATTCCCCGTGCGTGGATCAGCCCGTCGAATTCGACTGTCTCGAGATCTCCGCTGGTGGTGCCCGTGATCGTTCGCCGCGTCGATCCGGCCGTTGTCTCGTCGTTCAAGTCCAGAACCCCCCTGTGTCGAACAGCGTGAGCATATCGTCCGCCCGTGGCGTCATAATCGGACCATGCGGTCCAAGCAGAAGATTCTCGACGCCACACTCGGCTTGATCGCCGAGTCCGGCTTCGAGGGCGTCACGATCGCGGCCGTGGCTCGTGCTGCTGGTGTCACGCGTCAGACGGTGTATTCGATCTTCACCACCCGCGAGGACGTCATTTCCGAGGCGATGGTGGGGCTCATCGTCGAGGTCCTGGGTGGCATCAGGGAAAAGGCCGATCAGGCCGAGACTCCGACGGAGTTCATCGTCGAGACGATCGTCGCCGCGCGCAATCTCATTCGGCGCGAACCGGTGCTCAATTCGTTGTTGCGCTCGGGCAACGCCAACCCGCTGTTCGACGCGGACATGATGGATCGGGCGCTACCGGTGGTTCGTCAGTTCCTCGACGGCTACGTCGAGCGCAATCCAGGTTTCGACTCCGGGCAGTTCGACGGTATCGACGGGGTCATCGTGCGGGTGGGTCTGTCGGTGATCCTGTTCGACGACCCCTCCATTCACGAGGACGACGGTTTGCGTCACTATCTCGAGCGCTGGTTGATTCCCGTCCTGCGTTTTGGTTAGCCCGGAAAACTTGACACCTGTGGGCTCTTCTGTCTAGTTTTGCACGGCGCGTACGTGTGACCCGAGTCTCTGTGCGTGCGCATCCGCGACTGTGGGGGGAACGTGTCGAAGCTGAATCGTCGGTCATTTCTGGGCGCTACTGCGGTGGCCGGCCTGGCTGCAGTGGCGGGTACCGGCGTGGCCCGCGCAGCCACCGGCATTAGAACGCAGGTTCCGCTCACTCGTGAGGACCATCGCGTCGTCGTGATCGGATCGGGATTCGGCGGTGGCGTCGCGGCGTTGCGTCTGGCCGAGGCCGGCATACCCGTTCTGGTGCTCGAGCGCGGAAGGCGTTGGCCCACAGGGCCGAATGCGAATACCTTCCCCAACGCGACCGCGCCGGACAAGAGAATGCTGTGGTACGGCTCGAGCCCCAATCTGTTCGGTAGGCCCGTTCCGTTCGATCCGTACGTCGGTCTGCTCGAGGCCGTCCCCGGCGACAACATGACCGCGCTGTGCGCCGCGGGTGTCGGCGGCGGATCTCTGATCTATCAGGGAATGACGCTGCAGCCGTCGCAGGCCGTGTTCGAGACACACTTTCCGATCGAGCTCGACTGGACGAGGTTGAATGCAGTCCACTATCCCCGGGTCGCGCGGATGCTGCAGCTCGCGCAGGCCCCGGACGAGTTGATCGACACTCCCAACTATCGAGCGGCGCGGGTATTCGCGGACAGTGCGCGTCGAGCGGGGCTGCCGGTGTCGAAGATTCCGATGCCGATCGACTGGAACTACGCGCTCGACGAGACGCGCGGGGTGATGACGCCGTCGTACACCAACGGTGCGGGCGCGTTCGGAGTGAACAACGGCGGCAAGCATTCTGTCGACGTCACCTACATCGCGGCCGCTGAGGCGACCGGTCGGGCAACCGTGGCAACACAGCACAACGTCACGTATGTCGAGCGCGCTGCCGACGGCCGCTGGGTCGTCCACGTGGACCGAATCGATTCCGATGGAACGGTGTTGGAGAACAAGATCCTCACCACCGGTGCACTGATCATGGCGGCGGGAAGCCTGAACACCACCAAGATGCTCGTCCGCTCGAGCGCCACCGGGGCCATTCCCGATCTGCCGGACGAGCTCGGGCAGGGATGGGGCACCAACGCCGACCGCATCTACGTGTGGTCCAGCATCGAGCAGCAATTCGGTGCGCCGCAGGGTGGTCCGGTGGTGTTCGGCAGCTTGAACTGGGACGACCCGCGCACTGCACACACCGTCATCCAGGCATCGATACCACCACTGTCCTTCGACGCCCGCAGCACCATGCTCGTCGGCTACGGAGTCAGCAACGGGCGCGGCCACTTCGGCTACGACTCGGCGCGAGACCAGGCCCAGCTGTACTGGCCGGCCAACGGCGACTCCGTCATTCAGGACGGATCCATCGACCCGACGGTTCGTCGCATCGCCGGTACCGGCAGCATTCTCACCGACACCAATGCGCTGTTTCCATCCACCTGGCATCCGTTGGGCGGGGCCAACATGGGCCCGGTGTGCGACCTCGACGGCCGCGTACACGGCCAACGCGGACTGTACGTGCTCGACGGTGCCCTGATGCCCGGCAACACCGCGGCCTGCAACCCGTCCATGACCATCGCTGCGCTCGCCGAACGAGCACTGGACAACATCGTCGCTCGCGACCTCGGCACCGTCATCTGACACTCGGAAGAAAGAGACCGATGTACCCGTATCGCACCATGATTCGTGTTCTCGTGGGCACCGCACTGCTGGCATCGTCGGTGACCGCGCTCGGTACCTCGACTGCGCACGCCGATCCCGTCGACGACTTCTACGTGTGACCTGCGCAACTCGAAGACAATCCGGGGTCCGTCGTTCGGACGCAACCGATGTCGTTGTTCGCCGCTCTGCCCGGTGCGGACGGGGTGTATCCGGCGCAGGCGCAGCGCGTCATGTACACCTCCCGCACGCAGGACGGTGCGCCCGTCGGGGTGACGGGTACGTTCATCGACACCGAGGTGCCGTGGCGAGGTGCGGGCCCGCGTCCGACGATCGTCGTGGCACCGGGCACGATGGGTCAGGGAGACCAGTGCGCACCGTCGCGAGCCTTCCCGACCTCGATCAACGCTGTGACGCAACCGTTGTCGATCTCGTTCAACCAGGAACTGTTGTCCTCGGCGCTGTGGGGGTCGATGGGCGCGAACGTGTTCGTCACCGACTACATCGGATTGGGAACGCCCGGTATCCACACCTACGTGAACAGGCCGGAGCAAGGTCATGCGGTTCTCGACGGTGCCCGCGCCGCACTCGAACTCGCGGGTGATGCGGACGCGCCCATCGGAATCTGGGGCTACTCGCAGGGCGGTGGTGCCGCAGCGGCCGCCGCCGAACTCGCGTCGGAGTACGCACCGGAACTCGATCTGAAGGGAACGTGGGCCGGCGCACCGACGGCGGACCTACTGGATGTGTTGGGGACGGTCGACGGCACCCTGATCGGCGGTGTGATCGGCTATGCCCTCAACGGTTTCATCGAGCGGGACCCCACGTTGAAGCCGCTCGTGGACAGCAGGCTCACCGATCACGGCAAGGCAGTGCTGAACGAACTGTCGACCGAATGCATCGGCGACACCATTCTCGAGCATCCGTTTCTGCGCACGGAGTCGTTGACGAAGGACGGCAAGTCGATGCTCGAGAACCTTCGCGCCATTCCCCAGGCCGGTGACATCTTCGACGAGCAACGCATCGGTCGACGCACACCCAACGCTCCGGTGTTGATCACCAGCGGAATCAACGACGACACAGTGCCGTACGGCCAGGCCCGGCAGTTGGCGGACGACTGGTGCGGTCGCGGTGCGACCGTGCAGTTCAACAGCAACCCATTGCCGCCGATTCTGCAGGGCGCGGTGTTGCCGAACCACTTCGGTCCGCAGCTGATCGACGGCTACGGTGGAGAAGCTGCCCAGTTCTTGATGGACAGGTTCGCCGATCGTCCCTTGGCAGCATGTACTTTCGACTGATCATCGACCGCTGGCGATGGCGGGAGATGCGAGAGTTCTATCGCCGCAACCGTATCGACGGCGCGCTGAGCGCCGCGCAACGGGTGAACGACTATCTCGCCGTTGCCGACGCCTTCGGCCTCACCTGGCCTCAAAACGAGAGGCGTGTGCACGCACTCCTTCTCGATTTGGGAGAGTCCGATCCCTCGGCGGTGAGCAGGTCGATCAGAGGGAGTGCGGTGTCGGTGACACTCTGTCCGGTCATTCCGTTGCGGGCCCGTGCTACCGACTAGGGACGCCTCCCACCGGCGACACGTATCGCGTCGCATCCGGGCTGTCATCGACTCGGGTGGTCCGACCATCGTCTTTCAGCCGATCGTTCGCGCCGTCGACGGCGCGATCGAGGGATACGAGGCTCTCTCACGTTTTCCGGAAGGCGGCGGCACCACCGAGAGGTGGTTCGCCGACGCCGTGTGCTGTGGACTCGGGGCAGCTCTCGACACGTCTGCCGTCATGAATGCCCTGAAGGAGTCCGCTCAGCTCCCGCACGGATCGTTCCTTGCTGTGAACCTCTGTGCCGCAACACTACTGGCCGACTTCTCGTTGGTGGCGCACCTCGTCGAATTCGGGCAAAAGCGGCACCTGATCGTGGAGATCACCGAGCATGCCACCATCGTCGACGAGGTCGGGGTGCTGGCGGTGCTGGCCGAACTCCGACGCGGCGGCGTCGACATCGCCGTCGACGATGTGGGTTCGGGCTACGCGGGTCTACGTCACCTGGTGCTGCTCGAACCCGATGTCATCAAGCTCGACGCGTTCGTCGTGCACGGCATGAGGGAGAACCGGATCAAGATGGTGGTGGCCGAACTGATCCTGGAATTCGCGCGAAAGACCGGCGCGCGATGCGTGTTCGAGGGCATCGAGACCGACGACGATCTCGAGGCCGCCACGTCGATCGGGGCCGACCTACTGCAGGGCTATCGGTTGGGGCGCCCTGCAGCGATGCATCAGTTCACGCGGGACTGACTACTCCTTCCGCCTAATTTAGGCGATGTTAGGCGGAAGCTAGGCGTTCACTGTCACCAGTACGACGCAGACTCAATCGGCGCGGGTGAGCATCTTCACGTGTGGGATTCCCGCTTCCAGGTACTGCTCGCCCACTCGAACGAATCCGAAGCGCCCGTACCAGTTTTCGAGGTGCGCTTGCGCGGAGATTTCGACCACCCCGGGGTATGCCTTCAGTGCGGCCTCGACGAGTTCTCCGGCATAGCCGCGGCCACGACCCGCAACGGCGGTCGCGACGCGTCCTATGTGGACCGTGTCGTCGACGAGGACACGGAGGGTGGCCAACACCTCGCCGCTCTCGTCCTGGATCCAGAACAATTCCGTCGTCGGAAGTAGGTCCGCGCCATCGAGTTCCGCCTCGTCGACGATCTTCTGTTCGTGTACGAACACCTCGACCCGAAGCGCCATGATGCGGTACAGAGTGCTCGGGTCTACGCCTGCAAGTGGAGCATGGTGAAGGGCGGGCATGGGGTCCGTTTCGTCAGGGGAGTCGAACGATCCTCGCACGTCGGCGGGTGACGGCGCAGGTTCGGATGGGATCAGTGCTGCGGGTTGTGTTCCTCCCGCAGTTTGCGACCCTGCTCGACGGCCTGCGCATCCTTCTCGTCGTTCTTGTCCGATACCCGCGTGTCGCGCGGCGGCAGTTGCAGTCGCTTCTCGGCGACGATTCCTGCCTGGAGTTGACGGCCACGTTCGAGTTCGGAATCGAGTTCGGCTCCGAACAGCAAGGCCAAGTTGGTGATCCAGAGCCAGAGCAGGAACACGATGGCTCCGGCGAGTGAGCCGTAGGTCTTGTTGTAGCTGGAGAAGTTCGCGACGTAGAAGCCGAACGCGATGGTGGCCAGAATCCACACGATGATGCCCACCGCCGCGCCGGAACTGATCCATTTGAACTTGGGCTGCTGCACATTCGGCGTCGCGTAGTACAGCATCGCGACGGCGAGTATCACCACGATCAGAACCAGCGGCCAGCGAGCGATGTTCCAGATCGTCAGTGCGGTATCGCCGAGTCCGACGGCGTCGCCCACCGCTTTGGCCACGGGACCGCTGATCGCCAGCATCACGGCAGCCAGAGCGATGAGGGTGAGAGCGATGAGCGTCACCAGCAGCATCACCGGACGCAGCTTCCAGATGGGCCTGCCCTCGTCCACCTCGTACATGCGGTTCATCGCGCGGCCGAATGCGCCGACGTAGCCGGACGCAGACCACAGCGCGCCGGCGATTCCGATGATCAACGCAAAGCCGGCGGTGGGGGCCTGCACGAGCTGTTCGATCGGTTCGCGCAGGGTGTCGACCGCCGATTGGGGTCCGAGATCGCCGACGATCTGCAGTACACCGTCGACCGTTGCCTGTCCCTGCCCGAACACACCCAACAGCGAGACGATGGCCAGAATCGCCGGGAACAACGACAGCACGGCGTAGTAGGTCAGCGCGGCCGCCAGATCGGTGCACTGATCCCGAGAGAACTCACGAGCCGTCTTCTTCAGTACGTAGATCCACGAGGGTTTGGTCAGGTCTGCAGGTGAGTCTGCTTTACGCGGATCATCGGGGTCGGCTTCGGTGGGTGCGGGATCGGTTGCGTGGTCGGCCATTGTTGGCGCATACCCGGGCAGTGTCGATGAAAACAGAGGTGGTTACGGCGAAGGTTGCAGAGCCGGCTACTTCGCGAGTCGACGCAGCGCCACCTGTGCAGCGTTGTAACCGCCCATACCGTGTACTCCTCCGCCTGGAGGTGTTGCAGCAGAACAGATGTAGACCCCGTCGATGCCGGTCCAGTACGGGTTGATGCTCACGCGCGGCCGCAGGGCAACCTGGCCAGGATCGTTGGACCCGGTGACGATGTCGCCGCCCACGTAGTTGGGGTTGTAGGTGGGCATCTGGGTGGTCGACCGGACAGCCCGCGCCACGATGCGTTTGCGGACTCCGGGGGCGAAACGTTCGATCTGTTCGATGATCGCCTCGCCGGCGTCGCCGGTGTACCCGTTGGGGACATGGGCGTAGGTCCAGATCGGGTGAATGTTGCCCTGCGAGCGGGTGGGGTCGGCCAAGTACTGCTGGCCGAGCAGCACGAACGGCTTTCGCGGCATGACTCCTCGGTGGACGTCACGTTCCGCGGCGGCGACCTCCTCGAAAGTGCCACCGAGATGGACGGTTCCGGCGCGTCGGGCGCTCTGGTTGGTCCACGGAATACCGTCCTCGACGGCCAGATCGACCTTGAACGCACCGGGGCCGTAGCGCCACCGACGGTAGGGCCGAGCCACGCGCTTGGGAAGTGCGTCGCCGGCGATGTCGGCGATCGCGGTGGGGGAGAGATCGAGCATCACGATGTCACTGGTCGGAATCTGTTGCAGCCGAGTCACTCTGACACCTGTCTCGACCTTTCCGCCGTGTTCGGTGAGGATCGATACGAGGGCATCGCTGATCGCGCGCGAGCCGCCTTCGGCCACCGGCCAACCGTACTTGTGACCGGCAGCGATCATCATGACTCCCACGGCTGAGGTGGTGGGTCGAGTCAGCGGGTACAGCGCGTGGGCTGCGACGCCGGAGAACAACGCCCGCGCCTCGGGGGTACGGAACCTGCGGGCGGTCAACGACGCCGGAGCCAGGGCGTTGAGGCCGAACTTGGTCAGCGTGATCGGGTGCCGCGGCACGTGCAGCAGCGGCCGGAAGAAGTCGGTCGTCAGGTCGTCGAAGCGATCCGACAGTGGCCCGAAGAACCGTTGCCAGGCGTCGCCGTCGACGCCGAGCCCGGTCGCCGTCTCGGTGATCGACCGGTGCAGCACCCCGGCACTGCCGTTGTCGAGGGGTTGAACCGCGTCGATTTCCGGATACTTCCACGTCAGTCCGTGGGATTCGAGATCGAGACTCGCGAAGAACGGTGACGCGGCGCCCACCGGGTGCACGGCCGAGCAGTCGTCGTGCAGCACGCCGGGAAGGGTGAGTTCGGAGGTTCGGGTGCCGCCGCCGACCTTGTCGGCCATCTCGAGGACCGTCACCTCTACGCCCGCCATCGCCAGCGTCACCGCGGCCGCGAGACCGTTGGGTCCCGATCCGACGACTGTTGCCGTGGTCATCGCTGCCCGGCCACGTCGGTCGTCGATGTGACGGTCACCGGAATCGACTCCGTCTCGTTCAACCACGACTGACGGGTGATCATGTCGGAGACGGCTACTGTGCCCTCCTCGATGAGACCGGTTGCCGCGTCGACGATTCGGTAGCTCTGGGTTCCTCGGTGCATCGGCTGCCCTTCGATCATGACCACACGGATGTCGCCGTCGGCAAAGTGGCATTTGCGTTGCAGCGCTTCCAACAACTGTTGATTGTGCAGGTGCCCTTCACCGAAGTTCCATCCGAGTATCGCTCCGGCCAGGAATTCGCCCTCTCGGATGACGTACTCCTCGCGGTTGCCCACTGCCCGCGAGATCAAACCCATGTGCGCTCGTCCGTGGCTGTGCATCGACCGCCAGGCAGTGAATTTCTGCATCATGAACTCGCTGGTGTCCTCGTCGTACAGTTTGAGCAGCTGAAACTTCGTCATGGGAGCGGACTTCACGATCTCGTTCTGCAGTCGTTCCTCGATGCCGGGTCGCAGGATCCAGGTGTTGGTGGCCCAGTTGCCGGCGTAGTAGCGCATGCCCATGAGGAACGAGATCCACTGCGGCTTGGTGCCTCCGACGACGATGCCGGCGATCAACGCGACGACGATCAGATACGGCCAGATGCTGGTGGCGTTCCACAGCGAGTACTCGCTGCCGGTGTAGTTGCCGAACAGGAACCACGCCGCTCCGATGACGAAGAGGTTCCATTCCAGAGGTACGCCGGCCGGGAAGGTCGAGAGGATGAACAGGTGAAAGATGGTGAGCCCGATCAGGACCACGGTCGTCAGCGTCGAATTCACCGAGAAGATCAGGATGGCAGGCAGGATGTACTCGATGACGGTTCCCTGATGGGCGGCGAACTTCGCGAAGGTGGACGGCCGCATGTCGTCGGGGAAGTTGCGGTACAGCTTGCGCTTGAGCCACGTGCTCGGCAGCAGTGGGCTGTTGGAGATCATCACCGCCACCACGAACGGGAAGTGATGGTTGAGCTTGGATGTCGCGGCGCCCCACCAGATGGCCAGCATGACCAACTTCAGCGCGATGATCATGTCCACGAAGGGGAACAGGAACGCGATGATCATGACGAAATACTGATCCGAGCGCGCGGCCAGGAAGATGGTCTTGTCGCGCAGGCCCACCAGTATCAGCAGCGCGATCACGGCGATGGGGACGCTCGGTGCGAGCATGCCTGCACTGCCGATGCCGCCTACGACGCCGTCGGAGATCAAGCCCCAGATCAGGACTCCGAGCAGGCCGGCGTATGCGAGCACGTCGACGGGGGTGCGAGTGTCACCGGACGTGAGTGGAATTCGCTTCGGCCACGGCGCGAGCCGCATCGTTCCCGGGCGCAGCCAGTAGGTGAACCCACCGACTGGCGGGAAGAAGCGCATCGTCAACGGCCCTGATCCGCAACCGAATCCCAATACCTCGAACAGGACGGTGAACAGAACGAATTTCTGGAACACGATGGGTTGGGTCCACCACGATCCGATCTCCGACAGTGTTCCCAGTCCCGGCGTCGACGAGGAGATGATCCACAGCGGGATCGTGACGTAGGCGATCATCTTGATCACGTAGAACAGATACGCACCGACGGGTGTGCCGAAACCGTGTTCGCCCCAGTGCTGGACTTGGATTTTCAGGCGTTCGAGCTGGGGGAGGCGACGCCACTGTCCGAGGTCGATATCGGGCAGGGTCGGTGACAGCAGACCCATCGTGAGTCCTTTCGATGAAGGTGGTTTGGAGTTAGGTGGAGGCGGGCGCGGTCACGCGTCGACGCAGTGAGGGTTTGTCGATCTTTCCGACGGGGTTCTTGGGAACCTCGTCGACGACGATGATGTCGACGGGCCACTTGTACTTCGACAGTGAGCGTTGGACGTGCGCGTCGATGTCGGCCTCGGTGACGGTGGCATCTGCGGTGAGCGAGACGAACAGCACCGGTTCCTCGCCCCGGACCTCGTGCGGCCGACCGATTACGGCTGCCTCGTAGACACCCGGTAGTTGGTAGACGACGTTCTCGATCTCCTTGGGGTAGATGTTCTCGCCGCCGCGGATGATCATGTCCTTGGCGCGATCGACCAGGACGAGATAGCCGTCCTCGTCGAGACGGCCGATGTCGCCGGTTCGCAGCCAGCCGTCACGGACGGTCTCGGCGGTTTCCTCGGGGCGTCCGAGGTAGCCACGCATCACGTTGGCTCCCTTGATCAGAACCTCGCCGGGGCGACCGTCGTCGATGGTGTTGCCGTTCTCGTCGACGATTCGAATGCGTTGTCCGAGCAACGGAAGTCCCACTGTTCCCGGCTTACGTAGACCGCCGAGGGGATTGACCGTCGACGCGCAGGTGCCTTCGGACAGGCCGTACCCCTCGACGACGGGAACACCGAACCGGTCCTCGAACGCAGCGAGCAGTGCCGGGCTCGCCGGGGCCGCTCCGCACACGGCGAATCGCAGGGAGCTGGTGTCGGGCACCACCGTGTCGGGGAGGTTGGCCAGCATTGCGTAGATGGTCGGCACACCCGAAAAGAACGTCGGCCGTGCGGATTCGACGCGACCGAAGAATGTTCTCGGGTCGAACCGGCCCGCGATGGTGGCTCGTCCACCGGCGGCGAGGGGCGAAAGAATGCTGACAACGATGCCGTTGACGTGAAACAGCGGCAGGATCAGCAGACTGTGTACCTCGGGGTCGAGGGCGAATGCGTCGATGGACATCGTCGTCATCGCACTGAGGTTGGCGTGATCGAGCATGACGCCCTTGGGTTTTCCCGTTGTACCGCTGGTGTAGATCAGCAGGGCGAGGTCGTCCGTGGCAGTGGCCACCGGGGCATCGGTCAGCCGGGCCTCGTCGGGGCGTTCGGTCAGATCTGTCAGTCGGGTGATGTCGTACGGGGTCTTCAGCACCAGCTCCGGTGCCGTGATCACCAACGCTGCTCCGCAGTCCTCGAGCTGGTAGCCGATCTCCTTCGCAGTCAGCGACGGATTGACCGGTGTCGCAGTCGCACCAAGACGCCACGCCGCGAACAGCGCGATGACGAACTCGACCTGGTTCGGCAGCATGATCGCCACAACATCGCCGTGCGAGATGCCGCGGCCGGACAGCAGCGCTGCCGTCGAGCGCACGGCGTCGCGGAAGTCGGAATTCGACAGTGATACTCGATCGTCGGCGACGGCAGGCACGTCGGGTGCGGTCGACGCGCGGAGATCGACAAGGTCGGGCAGGTGCATGAGGGTCCTTCGCTGGGAGAAGCAGTCGCCACAACGCTAGGGAGGTTGTGTGACGCAGGCCATATCCCCTGGAAATGAAGTTTCCCGCGCCCTTTGTCTCGTGGAGACAAGTCTCCGGTTCGGAGAATGCGTCTGTCCCAGGGACGCGGACGGCCTATTGTCGAATCCGTGCAACCGCCGCTGATCAACGTCCATGCCGAGTCGGCCGTCGAAGTTGTCGTCGCGTCCGTCATCGCCGAGATGAGCGCGCATCTGGTCGAGGAGTCGCGCAACATTCGTGCCGTTCTCGAACGTGAGATCGCGGAGCTGGGTGGGGACAATCAGCTGCTCGAACTGCTCGGCGCAAGTATCGAGGGCAACGTCGACACCGTCTTCCATGTCCTGCAGCACGGCATCACAGCAGACCATCTGCATGCACCCTCCGCAGCGATGGAGTACGCCCGCAGGCTCGCCCAGCATGCGATCCCCGTGACCGCGCTCGTGCGCGCGTATCGGCTCGGCCAGACGACGCTGCTGGATCGAATCTTCGCCAAGCTGCAGGCATCGTCCATCGATCCTGTTCTGGGACTGAAGGTCTCGCATCACATCGTTGCGATCAGCTCGGTGTACATCGACTGGATCTCGGAGCAGGTCGTCTCCGCGTACCAGGTGGAACACGAACGGTGGCTCGCCAACCGGAACAACGTCAGAGCAACTCAGATTCGGGAGCTGCTCTCGACCGGAGGTCCGACGGACGATCGACGCGCGACGATGCAGATCGGATATCAACTGGCGCAACACCATTGCGCGGCAATTCTGTGGATCGACGAGCCCGAATCGGACCGGGACGGTCTGCCGGCGCTCGAACAGTTGGCGTGGCGGATCTGCGAGACGATCGAAGACCGCCCGACGCCTCTGTTCGTGGCCGCCGATCGACTCACCGCCTGGGTGTGGATTCCCTTGGGCCAACGACCGGACAGGCTGGATCTCGGCAGGATTCGCGCCCTACTCAGCGCGGACGAGTCCGGTGATGCCCATGTCGCTCTGGGTACCGTGCAGTTGGGAAGTGCAGGATTCAGAACCTCGCACCTTCAAGCGCAGCGCACCAGAGCGATTGCCGTCCTTGCCGAGGACGGTCGACGTCCTGTCACCTGCTACACCGACCCCGGGCTTGCCGTCAGCTCGCTCGTCAGTTCCGACCCGGTCCGCGCACACGAATGGATCAGGAGCACCCTCGGGCACCTGGCCGACGATACCGAAGTGGCGCACCGTCTTCGAGATACATTGCGCACCTTCTTCGATTGCCGATCGAGTCACAAGGCCACTGCACTGGCACTGCACCTGCACTACAACACCGTCAAATATCGAGTAAAGAGCGCCGAACAGATGCTCGGGCATTCGATCAACGAGAACAGATTCGATATCGAACAGGCTCTGGTGCTTCAATCCTGGCTCGGCAGTGCGCCGGGGTCGATGGAATCGTGATCACGGCACCGTTGCTTCCAGGGGTGTGTGCCTCGCATTGGACGTCATCGAGGTGGGATCAAGAGGTGAACTCTCTCGACCAGGCCCAGTGCGGTGTCGGCATCCACGCCTTCGAATACTGCACTGTGTATCCCCCGCATGGCACCGGTGAGCAGGTGGGCTGCAGCGAATACATCTGTGTCGCTGTGGATTTGCCCTGCTTCCATGGCGGAACGGAGCAGCTGGGCGATCGCGTCGACGAAACTGTCGTGCCAGCGTTCTGCCGAGCCCTCGGATCTCGGTACTCCGAGATTGCGGAACAGGACGTGGGTGCGTGGGGTGTCGTAGATGCTCGCTGCCGCGATGCGGAGAAATGCCTGCAGCTGCTCGAGTGGGGTTTCCGGCCACGTGGCGGCCGCCGATTTCTCATGGATGCGGCCGATCAGCACCGTGGCTGCGTCGTCGACGGCGGCCTGGAAGAGCTCACGTTTGGTGGGAAAGTGGTGGAACGCGGTTCGCGGTGCGAGACCGCATCGGAGAGCGACACTTTCGATCGTGATGTCCGCGTAGTCCGCGTCCTGCAGCAGTTCCTGGGTGGCCTCGATCAGTCGAGCCGCTGCGGGCCCGGGTTCGTCGGTAGCCGAAGACCCGGCCCATCGGTAGAGCGTCGTGGTGTGGATGCCCAGCGAGGTCGCCACGTCCGCCGGGCTCTCGGAACCGCCGAACGCACGGGCGACCGCTTCCTGCCGATCGGCGAGTGTGAATCTGGAGACCCTGGCCATGTTCGTGACACTACATTCCTCGTCGGGTGCCGAGTTCGGCTCGGACCTAGCGGAGCATCCGCGCGAGGGTGGGCAGTAGAACTCGCGCGGGGACGAGACCCGCTGCGATGGCCTGAACAGTGTTTCGTCGGCCCGAAATCACCTGCGGGCGAGACCGTCTGGTGTCGAGTGTGCGCATCGCAGTAGCAACGACCTCAGTCGGTGTTTGGTAGGTGCCGGCTGCTGCAGCGGTGTCTCCGATGACGTCGAAGAATTCGGTGCGGGTCGGGCCGGGATTGAGCGCGAACACTCTGACTCCGTGTTGTCCTGCTTCGTACCACAGGGACTGGCTGAAACTGAGCACGAATGCCTTGGCGGCCGCGTACACCGCGAGCGACGGGACGGGCTGGAATGCAGTCGTGCTGGCGACGTTGACGATGGTTCCGTCCCCGCGGTCGATCATGTCCGGGAGAAACGCCGAGCAGATGTCCACGACAGCGCGGATGTCGACGGCAATGAGGCGCTCGAAGTTTTCGGCATCGCCGTCTGCGAACGGTCCCTGTACCGCGAACCCTGCGTTGTTGACGACGAGATCGATCTGCTCGGGCACGGCCTCGCGTAGTCTGCGTCCGCTCGCTTCCTCGGACAGGTCCCAGGACACTGTGCGGCAACGGATTCCGTGGGTTTGCTCGAGCTCCTTCGCCAAGGCGGTCAGGCGGTCTTCTCGTCGTGCGACGAGTACGAGATCGGAGCCTCGGGCGGCCAGTGCTCGGGCGAACTCGGCACCGATTCCCGAACTTGCACCGGTCACCAAGGAGCGGCCCGGCCGGTAGTGAGAATCTCGGCGGTTCATCGGTCCGAACCGACGGGCGTGCGCCCGAGCTCAGCGGCCGAGCGTCGTGCGAATTCCTCGTACGACGTCGGAGCGTGACCGAGCAGAGTCGGAAGAACCGTCAGGTCTCCGGCCGGGAGGCCGTGGCCGTCGTAGTGGGTCATCATCGTGCGGTACGCCTCGCGTGCATCGGCGGGCCAATTCTTCATGTCACGAGGGTTCGACGCGGCCTGTGCGCCGCGCAGGAGGTGGCCGATGGAGTTCAGTTTCGTCGATTGCACTGCATGCCCGACGACCGAGGCGAGTGCGGGCAGCACGTTCAGTTGGTTCGTCAACGACGATGGGGGGATCCGAATGGCGGTGACCCGGTGGCCCAGCACATCGGACCAGATCTGAGCCATCTCGTGTCGTGTCAGTTCCACGGTGGACAGGTCGTAGACGCAACCGGTGTGCGGGGATGGGTCGATGAGGATGTTCGCGGCTGCTTCGGCGACGTCGGCGACATCGACAACGCCCATCACGCTGTCCGGTGACACCGGGTACGGCATGACTCCGGCCTGCAGGAATTCCCACACTTCCAGGTAGTTCTGCATGTAGTGCGACGGGCGGAGCACCGTAGTTGGAATTCCACTGTTCTGCAGTATTCCTTCGGCGATGTCCTTCTGGTGATGGTGCGTCAATTGATGCAGGTTCGGATGGATCACGGAATGGAAAACTATGTGCTGCAACCTGTTTGCTGGCCCCAGTTCGATCAGGTGATCGATGATGGGTTTCTCGTCGATGATCTGGGTCGGTGCCGCGTGGTAGAGAACGTCGGCCCCGGCCAAGGCCCTACGAAGCGTGTCCTCCGATCTGAGATCGCCCACGACGACCTCGACGGCCCCGTCCTTGCGGGTGGTCGCAGCTTGCGCGCCGTTCTTGACCACCGCCCGCACTGGCACGTCCTGCATTGCGAGCTGTCGAACGAGCAAGCGGCCGACACCACCCGCGGCACTGGTCACTGTGATCATGAGGCCTCCTCGACGGTGAGCTCGGCGGATGCGGAGCGTTGTTGCGAATATTGCATAGTAAATGCAGATAACGCAAGGGCGCTACGACCCCAGAACTGAAAAATCCGGTGCAGCTGACCGCGCTCAGCGCGGCTAGCTGCACCGGATTCGGAGTGGAATCCAGTCTCAGTCGGTGGTCGTGCGTGTCGACTTCACTGCGCGTTGGGCCGGCTGCGGTTCGATCGAACGTCGAGACCAGTAGCTGGCGAGTAGTGAGCCCGAGACGTTGTGCCACACCGAGAAGATGGCCGCGGGCAGGGCTGCCGCGGGGCTGAAATGCACCGATGCCAGAGCCGCGGCCAATCCGGAATTCTGCATGCCGACTTCGATGCTGACCGCGCGTCGGCTGGCGACGTCGAGTCCGCATGCCTTGCCGATGCCGTACCCCACGGCGAGTCCCAGCGAGTTGTGCAGCACGACGGCCAGGACGATGAGGGCTCCGATGGACAGCAGTGTCGGTGCACTGGCTGCAACCACGAACAGCACCACCGCGGTGATTCCCGCCACCGAGACCAGCGGCAGAGCGTCGAGCATGCGGTCGATCACCGCGGGAAACAGCAGGCGCAGAACAACTCCCAGTACGACGGGAACCAGCACGATCTGCAGAATCGAGACGAACAACCCGCCCGCATCGACTGGCAGGAACTCGCCGGCGAGCCACAGCACGAGCAGCGGCGTGAGAATAGGTGCGAGCAAGGTGGACACCGACGTCATGGCCACCGACAGCGCGGTGTCGCCCTTGGCGAGGTAGACCATCACGTTGGACGCTGTGCCGCCCGGAGCCGAACCGACCAACACCATCCCTGCGGTCAGTGCGGCAGAGAGGCCGAGCAGGTTGGCGATGCCCAGACCGAGTAGCGGCATCGCGAGAAACTGCGCGGCAACACCGAGCAAAAGTGCCCACGGTCGTCGAGCGACGACGGCGAAGTCGGACAGCCGCAACGTCATTCCCATGCCGAGCATGATGATCGACAGCAGCCACGGAACGGCCGGAGTGCCGCCGCTGAACGTGTCGGGAGTGATCAGGGCCAGTGCTCCTGCGGCCACGACGATCAGGGCGAACCACTTGCCGGTGAACTCGCTGATGGATTTCAGCTTGGGCATGCGGAGTCTCCTGTGCGGTCGGGGCACGGCCCAGGGCGGGCGCGCAACCCACCGAGCCTAGCGGCAGCCTCGACGGGCAGGTGCTCACGTTGCAGACACTCGAATAGAACGAGACCAATCGGACTCGTTCTGGCAGTATCGACCTTGACGTGAACCGCTGCCGGCCACAACCGAAGGACGACGAACGCATGACGCCACCGTGAAGAAGCTCTCGACGGTGGCATTGCTGATCCTGTTGGGCGCAGCCGGGACGTACAACGGACTGTCGTTGGTCTCCGACCCCAGCGGGCGGTCACTGGGCCTGAACGTCGGAATGCTCCCTGAATGGCATACCTGGGACTACCGCATATCCGGGTTGTTCGTGCTGATCTTCCTCGGTCTCGGACCGTTGATCTGCGTGGCTGCCGTGCTTGTCGACGCCTCCGAAGCTGCCGTGTGTGTCGCATTGGTGGGGTTGGTGACCATCGCGTGGGTGGTGTGGCAGATCGTCGTACTCGACATCGACGCTCCGCTCGCCCAAGTTCCTCTCACCCTGTTGGGGGTTGTGTTGACCGTCCTCGCAATCGGCGAATTCCGTGCGCGTGCCCGCGATCGGAGTCGGCAATAGCGTGACAGCGAGCCGCAGTGGTTGCACGGGACGCTCCACTCGCGGCCCTGGCCGGAGCGAATCCCCGTGTGTCGCCGAGGAGTGGCGCATCAGTTGCTCAGGAGTCGACGTCCGATCGCAGGCCGCGCCGGACTCTGGCAACAGTCACCCCAGCCAGGATCACCCCAGCGACCGTTATGAAGTCGGAGTCGGTCAACCTCTGTTCGCGTCGACCACGTACAGCACTGCGCCTTCGATGGGGGCGTTGAAGAACAGCCACAGGATGGAGGAAGCAACCAGCGATATCGCTGCGGGCCACGAGGGCGTGGCGAGACACCATGAGGCAGAGTCGAACACCGCATTCATCAGAACGAGGGCGTGAACGGATCGGTAGTCGGCACCGGTGCATCATGATCGAATGCGGACCGTCAGGTCCTAGTCTGTTCACGTGCACAACGAGGATCATCGCGAAGCCAACCGCGAACTACTGGACTCGCTCCTGTCTGCGGTAGCCCTTGTTGTCGGAGGTGGGCTGGGTGTGTTGGGTGCCGTGTGGGCACTGAGAGTTGCGCCGGATCTTCCCTCGATTTTCGCCGTGCCGGTTCGAGATCGGGGCGGAAGCGCGCCTGACGTACCCCTCACGTATTGGCTGACCTGGTTGGTTCCGCCGATTATCGTGTACGGCTGCTACGGGCTGATCGTGTGGGCTGCGCGCCCGTCGAGGTGGGTAAGCGTTTGCGCCATTGGATCTTTCGCTGCGGTCTACGGACTTCTGGCCATCTTCTGGATCTCACTGGACGTGGAGGGTTTTTCGCCGGGTTAGGGCTCGCAGCTATTTCGCCTCCTGGTCCGGACTCGAGCTGCCGAACGTGCCGGTCCAAGCACATCGACGTTCGGATACTTGCTCCACCATCTAGCCGTCAGATTTCACCAGGCCGTCAACTGTCTCGGCTGCGGGACTCGGTCGGTCAGCGCCGTGGTGCACACTCCGCGGGGCAGGTCCGTGCACATACGGCGGTTAGGCTTCCTGCATGGTGCGATCAGCGTGGTGGGTTTTGACCGTCGCCGCGCTGGCATTCACCACGTGGGACGCGACCGCGCTGACCATGTCGGATATGTCGATGTCATGCTCGAAGATCGGCGAAGGCGCAACCTATGATTGCGGCGACCGAGCCATCGATGTGCTGGGGGTATGGCCCCTGATCGGAGTGGCACTGTTGCTCGCAACGCCACCAGCAGTGGCGGCGATCGCGATGCAAAAATCGGTGTCCTGGTTTGCTGTCGTCGTCCTCCTGGGCTTGTTCGTCGCCGGAGTGTTCCGCATCACGAGTGACTCCTACTCGAAGTTGCTCATCTTTGCTCTTCCCGTGGCCGTCATCGGATCGATCATCGCGGCGTTCCAACGAACTGTCCCAGGAGAGCGAATGCCAGCAAGTAACCCCGGCGCATTTTCTTAGAGGACTGTTCGTCAGAACCCGCTGGATCAGAAACACCGACGGGCTCATCAGCGGATGGACGATGGGTAGATATTCGGCCCAATCCTGCTCGCTCCGTATGGAAGCGTGGATGCGAGCGTCAGGCGAGAATCAGAGCCTTCAATCCCAGCGGCTGAACCAGCTACCGCCGCGCAGCCCTGCTCCACCCAGTCCGCGCGATGTCCGTGGCTTGGTGGTCCATAAGCGCTCCACACCCTCCGAGCTTCGGGATGGCGGTGATGATCCGAACGGGTCCACATCTCACCGTCCCAGCAACTGCACAAGACGCTCCACTCGACTCCCCGATCGGCGGGATTCACACGTGCGCGTGGAGGAGTGGAGCAGAAGTTGCCTCAGGAGCGGCTGACCGGACCTGAGCGTTCAGTATCGAGTCGAGTGCGCGGAATCCCGCGTGCACGGTGCGATCGTGAACGGTGAGGTGCGCTTCGCCAGCAAGATTGGCGAGCTCTACGAACCCCGCACCACGTCGTAGGCCGGCTTGGGGCTGAAGTCGGTGCGCAGCAGTCCGTAGTTCTGCTCGGAATCGGCGGGGTCGGTGCCCGAGTCACGCAGCGAGTGCACGAATACCGGGCCGACGTACGGCAGCGACGACGCCTTTGCCAGGCTCGAGCCGATGATCGCGGCCTGTGCGTCCTCGGTGACGGCCATTGGTCCGTTGCCGGTGGGTGCGCCGAGTTCGGTGATCCAGATCTTCTTGCCACCGTCGCCGTTGGCCACCATCGTGCCGTAGGCCTGATCCACCTGTGCCCATTGTCCGTTGGGGTCGTTCTCGACGGTGAAGGGGAAGGTGTAGGGGTGCATGGCGACGGCGTCCATGAATCCGCCTGCTCCGGCGGCGTACATCTGCTGCAGGAAGGTCACCGGCGCGGTGGTCCAGGCTCCGGCGTTGATGGTGGTCGCCAATCCGGCGCTCAGCACGGTGGCTCCGGCGTCGGCGTTGTGGATCGCGGGGTAGGCCGCACGCAGCATGTTCGTGTAGCGGACGGCGTCGACGGGTGCGAAGAAGGTCGGGATGTTGGGCTCGTTCCACACCTCGTAGTGGTCGACGCGCTCGCCGAGGTGCGCCGCAGCTGCGCCGGCGAATGCGCCGAAGGCGTTGGGATCCAGGGGAACTGCGCCGGGCAGAGGTGAGGCGATGCCACCCTGCGCCCATCCGGGGGTTCCACCCAGCACGGCCAGTACCGAGTAGCCCTGCGCCGTCGCAGCGTTGATCACGCGATCGGTGTTGCCCCAGTCGAAGACGCCCGGTGCTGTCTCGATTGCCGCCCAGTTCACCACCACCCGTACCCACGATGCACCGATGTCGCGTCCGGCACCGAGTTCGTTGTTCAGCGTTGCGTCGTCGAGCGTCAGAAACGGCGCTCCGCCGGTGAATCCGAGTCCGGCAGGCGGGGCCGCATGTGCGACGGGTGCAGAGAGGCCGACGGCGATCGCGGCGGCTGCGGCAACGGTGAGCAGACGGGAGCGGAGGGTCATGGCGATCATCCTAAGGTGCTCGTGAGCGGGGCGCTGATCAGTGCTTCGACGGTGGAATGGGGCACGCGGTCGTTCCAGCGCGCGGTGTTCAGCTCGTAGATGCGCTCACCTGCCTTGACGGCGGCGGTGCGGTCTAGCAGGTAGCGGCGGCATTCGGCGACGAACTGCTCGGTGTCGTCGAACGTGGGCAACTCGAAGATCGAATCGAGCGACCCGACGGCCGCCGAGGTTCCGACGACGGGTAGTCCCTTGCTGGCTGCGTCGAGAATCTTGACGCGCACGCCGCCTCCGGTGGCGACCGGGGCGATCAACGCTCGGCAGGTGCCGAGGAACTCCTGCAGATCGTCGACGAATCCGAGATCGCGAACCCCGGCTGGATAGACGGGATCCTTGGCACCCGGGGCCTTCGCACCGATGATGCACAGTTCGGCACCGTCGATGCCCGCGGAGATCGCCGGCCAGTACTCGAGCGCGATCTTGAAGGCCTCCTGGTTCGGTGGCCAATCACGAGTTCCCATGAACACCAGGCGTTTCGCGGTCTCGGACAGGTCCAGCTGCGGCGCGGGTTCGAGAGTGAGGTCGATCCACCGAGCGTCGCGCACGCCCTTGCTCCGGTACATCTGCGCTTCGTCGGCATCGTAGGTCCCGACGGCATCTGCCGCGCGGGCGACGCGAATCTCGTCCCGCAGGATGCGTGGTGCCTCGATACGGCCGATCAATCCGCGCGTCACCTTCCACACCTGCGACTCGGTGTTGACGGTGTTGATCGCGAACGGTGACCCCAGCTTGGACGACCTGAGGAACGATTCGGCCATGTAACTGTGTTCGGCCACATACACATCGGAGGTGGATGCGTCGATGGCGTCGCGGAAGGCGTCGACGTCGTAGCGTCCGTGCACCACCGAACGCGTCGGCCGCAGCGACTTCATCAGCAACCCCATATCGACCGTGGGCTTGGGGACGCGCACCACGTCGGGGGCCACGTCGGTCTCCTTGGACAGGCAGATCGAACGAACCTCGAACGCCTCGCGGGCGAGCTGCATCATCAAGCGCGACAACGCGATATCGCCGCCGTGCTCGGTGACGGGGTCTTTGGACAGCAGGAATGTCGCGCGTCTCATTGTGTCACTTCTTCTTTCACCGGATGCCGATACAGGGCGCGCATGAACCAGACCAGCAGCACGGCATCGGTGATCACCGAGGCCACGGCCGCGCCGACAGCATCGAAGGGGAACAGGCACAGGACGAGAACCATCTTCAGCGGTGCCAGCGTCGCTGCTGCCATCACTCGTGTGCGGTCGCGGTGCTGCAGGTAGAGCACCGTGGTGAACACGTGGTTCATCACTCGCATCACCACGAACAACGACATCACCACGAGGGCACCCGCGACCTGCGGGGACGCCGGTGTGAAGAAGAGCAGCAGACCGGCAATCAACAGCAGTGATCCGGCGGCGCAGCCGAGAACCGCGGTGTGCTTCAAGGCCGGTCCGGCACTGACGAGTCCGTCTGCTGCGCGCAGCTTCTCGTGGAAGGTGTTGCCGAAGGCCTGGCCGATGAAAGCCACTGCCCAGGCCGTCACTGCTGCGACGGAGTAGTAGCCGGCGATGGTGGAGTCGGTGAGGAAGCCGAGCAGCAGCACGTCGCCTTGGATGTAGACCGCGTTGGCGAGGTTCTCCGAGAACAGCATCGACATCTCGCGCCACGATCCGGGGATGCGCGGAGCAGCGACGCGCGTCCGCACCGCGGCCAGCACGGCGATGACGAAATACGGTGCGGCGTACAGCAGACTGGCCACCGTCAGATTCGGGTCGGGCACGGCGAACAAGTACGCCGTCGCGAGCGCGATGGACGTGGCTTGGCGTGCTGTGTCCAATCGCTGGGTGATGTCTGGGCGGCCGTCGCGCAGTGCCCTGCTCTTGTAGGCATTGAACACCAGCTCGCCGCCGCCGATCACGAGGGCGAACCAGGCGATGTAGTTCACCTCTACCAGGCACAGTCCGCCGACGATGAGAACGGCACCGAGGAGCACGCGAGTAGTGCGCTCGCCCAGAAACTCTCGTTCGCTCACGCGAATCGAGCGCACGGTGAAGGGATGATCCAGTGGTGCTGCGATGATCGCGGCGAGGGCGAACGCCATCGCGTATTGGCCGTAGTCGGAGATCCCCAACTTGGCGATCAGCGCGATGGTCCACAGCAGGCCGATGCCGCGGCCACCGTAGGTCCACAGTGCAGCGACCCCGGCCTTGAGCAGGTTGGCGTTCATTGCGCCGCCCACACGGAGACGAAGTCCTCGACGACGAGCTCTGCGGTGTGGGAGATGCGAAGCGCCTCGACCTCGCGTCGAAGTTTGCCCAGCGCAATCGGATCGGTGATGAGGTCGGCGGTGGCGTGGGCGAGTTCGGCGACACCTCCGTCGACCACGAGGGCTCCGCTGTCGGACTCGGCGAGAGCGCCGACCTTCAGGCAGGTCACCGGGGTCTGGTACGCGATTGCTCGCGTCACGACCGAGGACGCGGGGAACGCATCTCCGTAGATACTCCGTTTGCCGTAGGGCAGGACGAGTGCGCGGATGGACGCGAAGAAGGCATCCTCGTCCGGTCCGTTCACCTCGCCGAGGATGTCCACGCCGTCGACGGGGTCGAGCAGTTCGGTTCCCCGGCCGGCGATACGGATGGCGATGTCGCGGGGAAGGCTGTCACGGAGTTGCTGGATCTGGTCGAAACCCTTGCCGCGATAGACCAATCCGAAGAGACCGACCGCCAGCGGCCGCTCCTCGGCAGCCTCTATATCAGGGCGCGCGGGAACGAAGAGAGCACTGGCCTTGGCGGTGGCGTCGGGATACTCGCGCGCGAGCGAATCGGCACCGGA
Organism: Rhodococcus cercidiphylli; assembly: GCF_033042225.1. Classification (NCBI taxonomy): domain Bacteria; kingdom Bacillati; phylum Actinomycetota; class Actinomycetes; order Mycobacteriales; family Nocardiaceae; genus Rhodococcus; species Rhodococcus cercidiphylli. Next base: position 64,883 of record NZ_JAWLKE010000009.1, on the reverse strand, counting down.
GCGGGTGAGAGCGAACAGCGTCCGGCTGCCCGCCACCCGGCGTTCGAGTGCCCGCCATGCCGACCGAAGTGGGTAGTGCAGGCCGTGATTGAGCAACTTCTTGCTCGCGAGGAATCTGGTTCGTGCGGGCCACCAGACCAGTCCGGGCGGGTCGTGCACCGTAGCGGTCACCAACGGGTCGCCGGTGAGTCGGGCGGTTGCCCAGAACGGCATCACCGAACCGCCGCTGAGTTCGCAGTGCACGATGACGCGGCCCGGGTCGGCGTCGACGAGTTCTTGAATCGCTCTGCGGTGACGCAGAATATCGCGCACCGAGTGCGATCCGGGTCCCTCGTGGCGATACTCGATCACCTCGGCGAAGTGTGGCCGAACGGCGTCGGCGAAGTCGTCGGCATAGTCGCCCACGCCGCCCACCCCGGATCGGGGGGCGACGTAGACGAGTCGGCAGTCACGCAGGATCATCAGTAGAACAGCGGCCGATACTTGGGGCGGTAGGCGAGTGCCTTGGGATCACGCATTGCTCGCACCTTCGCGGGCACACCGGCGACCACTTCGAGTTCGCCGACATCCGCGCGCACCATCGAGCAACCACCGACGACGGCACCGCGGCCGAGGGTCACTCCGCTGAGAAGCGTGCTGCGACTGGCGATCCACACGTAATCGCCGATGACGCAGGGCTCGAGGATCGGTGTGAATTCCGGCGAGTTGTGATCGTGGTACCCGCCGATGATGTGGGTGTCGCTGGCGATGACGACGTTGTTGCCGATTGTGATTCCGCCGCGGGCGTCGAGCATGCACCGGAACCCGATGGCGCAGGCGTCACCGATGGTGAGGCCCTCGGGATCGAGGATGGTGGTGCCGCGGAAGATCGAGGTGTCCTTGCCGATCGTCGCACCGAAGGCTCGCAGGAAGTTCTGCCGAATCCAGTGTGACGGAATGTAGGTCACGATCATGTTGAAGCCGAGGGTGCCGATGCGATTGCGCAGCTTCCGCTTGAACGTGATGTCCTGCATCTTGTAGTTCGACACGTCGTAGATCTCGTTCTCGGGCTTTTCCACCGCTGTCATGCTGCAATCTCCTCGGTCATGTCGAACTCGATCATTGCTTGGACGACCTGATCGAACGTCTTCGTCGGTTCCCAGCCCAACAAGTTCCGGGCTTTGGAGGCGTCGCCGACCATTCTGGCCGAATCGGTCGGCCTGAGCATCTCCGAGTCGCTGCGCACGTAGTCGCGCCAATCGTCGATGCCCACCGCCTCGAAGGCAGTCGACACGAAGTCGGCGACACTGTGTGCCTGTCCGGTGGCGACCACGAAGTCGTCACCCTTGCCGTACTCGGCCATCGCGACCATGGCGTCCACATAGTCCGGAGCCCAACCCCAATCGCGTACCGCGGTCAGATTGCCCAGCTCGAGTGTGGTCTGATTCCCTCGGGAGATGGCGACTGCGGCCTTGCTGATCTTCCGAGTCACGAAGGATTCCGGTCGCCGCGGTGATTCGTGGTTGTAGAGAATGGCATTGGTGGCCTCGAGTCCGCGTGATCGATAGACATCGACCATGTGGTGACTGAGCGCCTTCGATGCACCGTAGGGCGATGTGGGTGCAATTCGGGTCGCCTCGCTCTGCAGCGAGACACCGGATCCGGCGAAGATCTCGGCACTGGATGCGTTGATCATCACGATCCGCTTTCCCGACGCCTCCTGGTGGGTGAAGCAGGCATCGAGCAGTGCTGCTGCAGAGACGCCGTTGACCCTGGTGGTCAGTACCGGGTCGTTCCACGACCGCCACACCGAAGAGATTCCGGCGAGATGAAAGACGTAGTCGGGGTCGGTTTCGGTGACCAATGCCGTTGCGGCGGTGTGGTCGCTCAGGTTGGTTTCGTGCTGTTCGATGAGGGGGTTCACCGAGTGGTGGGTCCCGCCAGGCTTGGCGACGCCGTGCACTGCCCAGCCGCGGCCGAGCAGAAGTTCAGCGAGGTAGCTGCCGTCCTGGCCCGCCACTCCGGTGATCAGAGCGGTCGGGTGGGGCCCGGTGTTCACGCGATCTTGACGGTGTCGGGGGACTGTTCGGCGAGGTCGTTGCGCACCATCATGGCCACCAGTTCGGGGAAGGTGACCTTGGGCTTCCAGCCGAGAGCTGCTTGTGCTTTCGACGAATCGCCGACGAGCAGATCGACCTCGGCGGGCCGGAAGAAGCGTGGATCGATCTTGACGTAGGGCTCCCAGTCGTCGATGTCGACGGCAGCGAAGGCATGGTCGAGGAGTTCGCGAATCGAGTGGGTCTCACCGGTGGAGATGACGTAGTCGTCGGCCTGGTCCTGCTGCAGCATCAGGTACATGGCTTCGACGTAGTCGCCGGCGAAGCCCCAGTCGCGCTTGGCATCGAGATTGCCCAGCGAGATCTCGCTCTGCAGCCCCAGTGCGATGCGTGCGACGGCCTGGGAGACCTTTCGGGTGACGAATTCCGGTCCGCGGCGCGGTGATTCGTGGTTGAAGAGAATCCCGGAGCTGGCGTGCATGCCGTAGGACTCGCGGTAGTTGATGGTCATGTAGTGGCCGTAGACCTTGGCGACACCGTACGGCGAGCGTGGCCAGAGCAGTGTGTCCTCGCGCTGCGGCACCTGCTGCACTTTGCCGAACATCTCCGAGCTCGATGCCTGGTAGAAGCGAACCTGCTTTCCTGCCACCTGCTCGTACAACCGGGTCGATTCGAGCATGTTCAGTACTCCGCCGCCGGTGACGTCGGTGGTGAGACGGGCGTTCTCCCAGGAGTACGCCACGAAGGAGACGGCTCCGAGGTTGTAGACCTCGTCGGGATCGGCCACGGCGAACGCGCGCATCAGCGCGGACAAGTCGAGTAGGTCTCCGTGCAGAATCTCGACCTGGGGGAGTACTCGCTCCAGCATCGGTGCTTTCGGATTGTTCTGTCCGCGAAGCAAACCGAACACTTTGTAACCCTTGCTCAGCAGCAGCTCTGCGAGATAGAGGCCGTCCTGTCCGGTGATGCCGGTGATCAAAGCGCGCTTGTTCATCGCGACGCCGTCCTCTCGATTCGTTCTGCATTGATCTCGGATACTGCGGAAATGAGTTCGGCAGCGAAGCGTTCTTCGCTGAACTGCTCCACGTGTGCCTGAATCTTCAGTGGTTCCCAGGCCGTCCGTTCGAGAGCGGTGACCGCGTCGCGAATCGAATCCGGTTGTGGCTGATCGAAGTACACCCCTGAGATGCCTTCCTCGACGGTGTCGAGAAAGCCGCCCCAGCGGAGAACGGCGCTGGGTTTGCCGTGGTAACCCGCTTCGATGGGGGTCAATCCGTAATCTTCATAGCTCGCGGCGATCAAACCGTTACAGCCCTGGTAGAGCCAGGTCATCTGTCCCGATGTCAGATCACTGAGCATGAGAACGTTGTCGGACTTGATCTTTCGTAAACGGTCGGCCTCGGGGCCTCGACCGACGACGATCAGCTTGCGGTCGGTGCCGGCGAATGCGGCCATCACCTTGTCGACGTTCTTGTACGGCAGCAGCCTGGAGATACACAGGTAGTAGCCGCCGCCGTCGAGCCAGGCGGTGGCCTCGGGGATGGCTTCCGCGGGGGCGGCCTCGACCGTGAACGGTGCAGGTACCACCGTGGAGGGAATGCCGTACGCGTCGGTGATGCGCTGCTGTATCACGGTGGAGATGGCGAGGTAGCGATCCGCCGACGCTGCGGCTCGCCGGTCCCACCGGCGCAGCGGCCACGAGAGCGCCTTGAGCGCAACACGTTTGGTGGGGCTGCGGCTTTCGCCCAGATACATCTGCGATTCGTACAACCAACGCGCAGGTGAATAGCAGTAGACGAGTTTGTGGCCGGAGGCGTGGAAGCCGTGCGCCCAGCCGCTGGTGCTGGTGAGTACCACGTCGGCGTCGACTTTGATGGACGAGGATGCGAAGGGCAGCAATGGAAGTGCGGCGCGGTGATTCTTGCGCAGGAAGCCGACGCGGTTCAACGTCGACGGGCGCACGTCGAGTTCGGAGAATTCGGGGAACGTCGTCGACGGCTCGAAGAGCGTGGTGTAGATGGGGGCGTCCGGGAAGGCGCGGGCCATGGCGAGGACGACCTTCTCGGCACCGCCCCGCTGGGTGAGGTAGTCGTGCGCAATCGCGACGCGGAGGCCGTCGGTCATATTGCGAACCGATTAAATACTGGTGTAATCAACTGTGACACAACACTATCCGTCTTCATGAGCTACCCATCGTGTCGGTCCGTACTCGAGTCGAGCTAGGGGCATCTCGAAACGCCTGTTGGCGCTCTGACGTGCGACGGTGCACGACAAGAGCGTCGAAATTCTGGGCGTCCCCCGACGAGACGTGCGAACACTGGACATAATCCTGCCACGAAGAGTCATTCGTTCGCGCTATATGAATATCTGTTCCGACAAGAAATAGATAGCGTTAAGTGAGGTGGTTCACAAGGCAAAATAATTGATCGGTAAAGCGAAACCGCGCCTTTGCGCAGAGTTAACGTGGCCGCAATGATTGCACCGGGAAATGGGCACACTTCACCCAATTAAAAGGGTCGGGCGGTTTGTGAATTATCAATCAATCGATCGAAATCAATTCAGCGGGTGACGGTCGCTCCGACATACGGTGTCCACGTGATCGCGCCGTACTGGAACGTCACCCGCACGCCGCCGCCGTACTGCGGCATCTCGTCGCTCGTTGCGGGGCCCAGGGTGGGATCCCAGGCGCTGTAGATGCCGCCACCGATGTTGTGGGTACCCCCGACGGCAGTGGAGAACACACGAAGGCCGAAGGGGCTGTCGAAATCCTGGTAGGTGCCGTTGAACGGCGTGGTCGGGAGAAATCCGGTGGCGCGGATCGATTCGGCCACCGCGCGAGGAACGGCGACGAAACCGTTCGACATCTCGTAGAGCACCGCATCCTGGCGGTACTGCGCCCACGTATCGCGCACGGGGAACACCGGTCCCAGCACCGCTCCGGAGTTGTTCGGAGCAGCAGCGAATCGGTTGTACTCGGCAGTGCGCGGGATGTTGTTCTGCAGCAGACCCATCAGGCCCCACAGGGCTGGCTTCGCGCCCCAGTTGCTCTCGAGCAGGCCGAATGTGTCTTCCGGATCGTTGCTGCCGGTTGCCTTGTCTCGCATCGTGTAGAGGAAGATCGGCCCGGTGTAGGGCAGCTCGCGCCACTTCTGGATGAAGTCGGTGATCATGGCGTTCTGCTGATCTCCCGACACCACGGAGGTGGGAACCCCGTACTCGGTGGCCCAGATCTTCTTGCTGCCGTCGCCGTTGGCGACCATCGCCGCGCGCATGTCCATGACCTGCCGGGCCGGTGAATGATCGACGTACGGACCTTCGGAGAACTTCAGTGAGTACTGATACGGATGGTAGGAGAGGGCGTCGAAATTGCCGGCCGCACCTGCCGCGTACATCTGGTTGGTGAAGTCGACGGGGTTGACGATGCCCCAACCCTGTTCGGCTGCGCCGAGGACACCGCCGACGACGGTCGCGGCCGAATCGGCTGCCTTGATCTTGGGGTAAGCGGCCTTGAGCAGGGCGGTATAGCCGGCCGCGTCGGGCTGCGGCCCGTAGAACATCGACCCGTTGGGCTCGTTCCAGATCTCGTAGTCGGCAACTTTGCCCTTGTAGCGGGCGGCGACCTTGCCGGCGAAGTCGCCGAACGCTGCAGGCGACGCCGGGCGGGTGCTGATGGGTTGGTTGACCGGGGAGGTCGCCCACGGTGGGGTGTACGCGATGATGCCCAGCATCGAGATGTTCGCTGCTCGGAGCTTGTCCACGACGCGATCGACGGCCGTCCAGTCCAGCTGATTCTGGGTGTACTCGACGGTGGACCACGGAATGGCGATACGCATCGACTTGACGCCCATGCTCGTCATGAATTGCACGGTGGTGTCCAACTCCGCGTCGGAGGCCCACAGCAATCCGCCGCCGTCGGAAATGCCGACGCCGGGTGGATTTGGGGCTGCTTCGGCGCGTGACGGGCCGACGAGGTGGTCGGGTGAAGTGATGACGGACGTGACTCCGAAAGCGAGCCCGGCTGCGACGATCAGAACGGTTGTCGCTGACATTACTGTGCGAAAGCCACCGCGAAAGTGAACCATCTTCAATTCTCTCCACCAGGGGGTCCGTACCAACATTCGACGGGCCGGTGCGCAGAATCATTGCACCTCGAGCGCGCTTTTGTGTAAATCACAAAAAGCGGACCAATAATTATGAAACTGCTGGTCGAGTACCTCCGGCCGAAAGCAAGCTTTTCGTTTTCGTACCCTCGATGTTGTCGCCGTCGGGCTTGGTTTCCGTCGCTTTTTCCCACGCGTAGACGACGAATGCGAGCATCACGGAAAATGCCGTCGTCGTGGAAGGATTGCTGACGACGGGGAAGTCGAGTTGCAGCGCGACCACCGAGAAGCCGATGAATGTGCCGCCGTAGAAGCCGAGTTCCCAGCGTCCCGATCGCAGCATTCGGTAGCCGACAACGGCACCGGCAACGAGAATTGCGGTGAAGGCGAGGCCGGTGAATATGCCGCCGCGGTAGACGGTGAGCAGCGGCGAGTTGGCGACGAAATTCACCTCGAATGCGGTGGCCGGATCGACGAATTCCGGCCGGCCCCAACCGAGGCCGAACAGCCAGTGGCCTTGCATGTGGCCGGGGAATTCGGCGAGGGCATCGCCGCGTGCGCTCGAGCCTGCGTCCTCGTTGCCGAAGGACGAGAAGACGCGGCTGCGGACGCTGGGTACTGCGAGCGCTCCGATGAAGGCCGCTACGAATGCGCCGACGATGGCCAGGCGTTCCCTGGTTCGCAGCTGTTGGAACGCGAACATCAGTACCACGCCGAACACCACCGAGAACAGGGCCGCTCGCGAGAGCGTGAGCACGATCGACAGGAACAGCAGAGACGCGAGGGCGGTACGCAGGTATCCACGCAACAACAGGATGCACAGCATCAGCGCGAGGACGAAGCCGATTCCGGCGGCGTTGGGGTCGATGTACGTCCCTGCCAGGCGAACCGAGGTGGCACCGGTGGGGCTGTAGACGAACCGCGTGCTCTCCTCCTCGGTGCCGTATCCGAGAATCGAGAGGTAGCGAATGAGCTTGCCTGCGGGATCACCGACGAAGATCAGCAATGCAAAAGCGGCGGCCCCGGATGCTGCGTAGACGTAGATCCTGCCGAACACCGCCATTTCGTCCCGCGGCATTCGCAACAGGCACACCACCACGAGCGTCGAGATCAGCCATTTACCGAATTCGAAGAAATCGCCGATTCCGGTTGCCATGACGACGACCGACAGTGCGGACAGGACGATCAGCGTTATGACGGTCGTTTCGGGCAATGTGATGCGGCTCACTGCTGTGCGGTGAATCACAGTGGCGAAGATCGTCGCGACGGCGAACGTGAAGACCAACGGCGCGGGTGTTCCCGGTACATAACCGAAGGGGAGTGCCCCCAATGAAAAGGCAAGAGCGCGAGTCAAATACAGCGGATGACGTAGGCCTATGTATGCTCCCACGGTCAACGCGACGAGGGCGAATGCCCCCAATTTCGCTGGAGTTCCGCCGACGATCATGGCGAATGTAACGGTTACGGGGATTGCCACGATGGCGACCCATCCGACCCGCTGCATGATGCTCATGGGTTCTGATGTTGTCACGCTTTCATCTACTCGCAACATGTACGCCGTGCCGAATCCTTCGCTGCGCTTTATTCTTTGCCCTTGACCGTCGGTTATTCGATAGGAGCATTCGTGGAGATTCGAGAGTATTGGCGGATCCTTCGCGCGGGATGGTGGATCGTCGCTCTCGCGACGATCATCGGCGTCGCCGGGGGTTATGCCTACACGTTCTTCACGACGCCTCAGTACCAAGCGTGTGCTCGTTTGTTCGTCACCACCGAAGGCGGCAGTTCCGTCGGTGAGGCGTACCAGAACAATCTGTTCTCGCAGGAACGCGTGTCCTCCTACGCCGGGTTGGCCACCAGCACACAGGTTGCGCAGCGAGCCGTCGATCAGTTGCAGCTGCAGCAGTCCGCGGCGGAACTGCGGTCCAGGATCACTGCGACGCCGATCGAGAAGACGGTGTTGCTCGATCTGTGTGCCACCGACGCCGATCCCGCGGTCGCCCAGGCGTTGACCAATGCGGTCGCCGGGCAGCTGACGCAGGTGGTGCAGGAACTCGAAACATCCCAGCGCGGAGGCAACCCCGCGGCCGGTGCCACCATCGTCGATCAGGGTGACGTTCCGACGGCGCCGATCGGCATGGGTCTGGTCACGGCTCTCGTTCTCGGCGGCGCTGTCGGCTTCGTGGTCGGCCTCGCCCTCGCGTTGCTTCGTGGTCTGATGGATCGCTCCATTCGCGATCGGGCACGCGCCGAAAACGTCTCGGGCCGCGTCGTACTCGGCGGCCTCCCGGTGGATGCGACGCGTCCCACGGTGCCGGTGGCGTCGATGGCGACGATGGGCGAACCACTGCGCGTCCTGCGCACCAACATTCGCTTCCTCGGCGGCGGCTCCCCGCCGCGCATCATCACGATCACCAGTGCGGCTGCGGACGAGGGACGCACCAGCACGGCCATCGATCTCTCCGCCGTTCTCGCCGAGGCCGGGCACACGGTGTTGCTCGTCGGCGGCGACTTACGAAGCTCGACCCTGGGCAGCCGCTTGGGTATCGAACAGGACAGTGGCTTGTCGACAGTTCTCTCCGGTGAGCACAGCGTGGAGGATGCCATCCAGGATGACGTGTTCGACGGTGTGTCGGTGCTTCCGGCAGGGCCGGTGCCGCCGAACCCGAGTGAGTTGCTCGGATCGGACCGCGCCCAGGAACTGCTGACAGCGCTGCGCGGTGACTACCGCTACGTCATCGTCGACACCCCGCCCCTGCTCGACGTCACCGACGGCGCAATTCTCACGGCATTGTCCGACGGCACAGTGCTTCTCGCTCGCACCGGCCGCACCACACGCGACAAACTGCGGCGTGCGATCAAGGCGCTCGACGGCGTCGGCGGCACCGTGCTGGGCGTGGTGACCACCTTCGAGCCCGCGGCCCGACGCCTCCGCGGTGGCAGCTCCGCAGCAGGCGAGGGTTCCAGTGAAACAACCGCTGCTGCAGACAGTTCCGCTGTGCCGACCGCGCACGCCCCGTCGGGGCCCGCCCACGCCGCGGTCCGGCCGAGGCCGGCGAACAACGACTCTGCGACGTCCTCGGCGAGCAGAGGATAGCTTCGATGTCAGGGAGGTGGACGGTCCGAGTCGGTGCCCTGCTGTGTGCAGCAGGGGTGTCGATCTCCTGCTCACAGCAGGCTCCGATCGTGCTGCCGCCCGGCGCGCAGACGGCTCCCGTCACGGCCGCTCCGGCGACGTCGGAGCCGCTGCCACCGTCCGATTTCGGTGGTACCGCTCCGGGTTCGTTGATCTCGGCCGAGCCGATCGAGGACATCGCAGCAGACATCACCGAGCTGGGTGCTACCGCGACTCGTGTGGTGTACCGATCGACGTCGGGAGTCACCGGGGAGCCGACGGACGTGTCGGGCACCGTGGTGATCCCGGGTGGCACTGCGCCCGAGGGTGGTTGGCCGGTGGTGTCCTACGGGCACGGCACGACGGGCGTGCTCGAGGCGTGCGGGCCGTCGAGGTACGCCAACCTTCTCGGCAGTGCCCCCATCGTGGCGGCGCTGGTGCTCAACGGTTTCGCCGTCGCGATGACCGACTATCAGGGGCTCGGGCTCGGCGGGTCGTATCACCCGTACCTGGACTCGAAGACATTCGGCTACAACATGATCGACGCTGTCCGTGCAGCGAGGAACTTCATGCCCACCCTCAGTCCGCGGTGGGCCGCCTACGGTGTCTCGCTCGGCGGCATGGCGGCCTGGGCGGCAAGCGACCGCAATGCCGAGTACGGCGGCGGGCTCGAGCTGGTGGGCACCGCGGCGATGGTGCCGGTCTCGGACATGTCCGGGTTGGCCGACGCTGCCGCGAATCAGACTCTGACGCGGGCCCAGTACCCGCTGCTGATGTACGCGCTGCACACGTTGGCGATCAGTCATCCCGAGATGAACCTCGACGATTACCGATCCGGGTTGGCGCGGGAGCGGTGGGACGACTTCATGGAGTGCGTACCTCCAAAGTCCGACGACGTGCCGGGGCTGTTGGCAGGTCTGAGCGCTGCGGACCTGACACCCGTCAGCGTCGAGGCGACGGATCGGCTGCGCGGCTACCTGGCCGATATGGCTCTGCCGCAGCAGCGTTCGTCGACACCGCTGTTGGTGATGTACGGCAGCGAGGACGATCTGATTCTCGAACCGTGGACCGAGAAGGCGTTGCAGCGCGCGTGTGATTCCGGAGATCTCGTCGAGTACGAGCTGCATCAGGGTGAGGGACACGGCGATCTGGACAGCAGCCGGTCGCTGCCGTGGGTCAAGGGCATGTTCGCCGGCCAACGACCGGTGAACACGTGCGAGCTGAATCGATGATCGCGCCCACGGGTGTGCCAACCCTCAGGGACTACGGCCGTATTTTGTTGTCCGGATGGGCATTGATCCTCGCCGCGGCAATTCTGTCGGCGGGTGCCGGGTTGTTGGCGACGCAGGTGGTCGAGCCGACGTACACCGCAGCGTCTCGGGTGTTCGTCACCGCGCCCGGTCCCACCTCTCCCAAGAATTCGCTCGAGGGCAATCGTGGGTCACTGGTTCGCGTCGAGACGTATGTTCAGTTGGCCACCGGGGAACAGGTGTTGCGGCGGGTCATCGCCTCGCAGGGGTTGCCGCTCGAACCGGAGACGCTGAAGAACGACATCCTAGTGGTACCCACTCCGGGCTCGGCGCTGATCGAGATCTCGGTGGTGAACTCCGACGCCGAGCAGGCACGCGACATTGCCAATGAGGTTGCGGTGCAGCTCATCAAGCTGGTCGGTGAGATCGACCTGGGTGCAGACGGAGCGGTGTCGGAGGTGACGCTCGTCGATGCGGCCACCACTCCTGATCAGGTCACCACACCGACGCCGATGAGCAACATGATTCTGGGGGGAGTGATGGGCACGATCCTGAGCAGTGTGCTGGTTCTGGCATTCGGAATCGCACGCGACTCGATCGACCATCGCGATCAAGTGGAGAACATCGTGAAGCAGGCGGCCGCTGCCCAGCGGACGCCTGCTGCAGAGGGGGTCCGATGACACTGTCGAGAACGAGCCGAGCAAGACGAGCGAGCGGTGCCTGCGCACTGGCTTTGATCCTGGTGACGGCGGGGTGTTCCTCCGACGAACCTCCTGCTGATCCGTACTCGGTATCGGAGTCCGCTGCGTTCGGTGCGACGCTCGACGCCGATTACGGTGAGGCGGGCCCCGGTTCGCTCGAGAGCGCGCAGCAACTGCTGACCATCGATCGCCGGGTCAGTGCTGTGTCCTCGGTCGCCGCGCGGGTGGTCTACTCGTCCACTTCCGGCGTGGACGGTTCTCCGCAGCGCGTCTCGGGCACGATCTTCGCACCGGAAGGCACACCGCCCGAGGGTGGTTGGCCGATCATCGCGTACGGCCACGGCACCACCGGCGTGCTCGAGGATTGTGCGCCGTCGACCGATCCGGAGTTGCTCGGCAGCTCGCAGATCGTCGCAGCGCTGGTGCGCGCCGGGAACGTCGTCACGGTGTCGGACTATCAGGGACTGGGCCTGGAGGGCTCGTATCATCCCTATCTCGACGCTCGGACCGTCGGCAACAATCTCATCGACTCGGTGCGTGCCGCCCGCAAGCTGATACCCGAGGCGTCCACGAAGTGGGCGGCGTTCGGCGGGTCTCAGGGCGGTCAGGCCTCCTGGGCTGCAAACGAACTCGCGAGCAGCTACGGCGAGGGTCTCGAGCTGGTCGGCTCGGTCAGTTTGGTACCGGCCGCCGATATGGTCGGTCTCGCCGACGCCGCCGCGAACGGCACCCTCACCGACGATCAGAAGCCGCTGCTGCAGTGGGTTCTGGTGGGTCTGGCCCAGTCTCATCCCGAGCTGGACCTGGACGACTATCGCAGGGGCATCGTCGCCGAGAAGTGGGACGAGCTCTCGGCGTGCGGCGGCGTTCTCGCTGCCGACCGTACGTCGTTGGCGGCACAGATCAGCGACGACGATCTGCGTCCGGCTACCCCCGAGGCGACGGCGAAGCTCGCGGAGTACCTGCGCGAGATGAGCTTGCCGATGTCTCCGGCCGCCGCACCGATGCTGGTTCTCTACGGCGGCAAGGACACGTTGATCTCGCAGGCGTGGACCGAGACCGCCATCGCGGCCGGCTGCGCCGCCGGGGACACGATTCAATCTGTACTCCAACCGAATTCCGGTCACGCAGACATCGACGGTGCTGCTGCGTTCGGATGGCTCGAAGACCGGTTCGTCGGCACCGAGGCCATCAGCTTCTGCCCGCCTCCTGCGCCATGACCTCCAGAAGGTACCCATGACCGCCACTCCAGACAGCACTGCGACCGCCGCCACCGCGGTCGCCCCCGATACCGGTACCAAGCGTCCAGCCCGCCTCGTCGGGCTCGACGGCCCCCGTGGATTCGCCTGCCTGTGTGTGCTCGCCGTGCACGTCGGCGGTCACTACTCGCCGCAGACTGTCCTGACCTACAAGCTCGGGGTGCTGGGGCAGGGGTTGATCTTCTTCTTCGCGCTCTCGGGCTTCCTGATCTTCCTCCCGATGGTCCGAAAGCTGTTCGCCGGCAAACCGATGCCGAACAACGTCAGCTACGCGATGCATCGGCTGCTGCGGGTGTTTCCCGCGTACCTGTTCATCTTCTTGTTCGCCAACTACGTGATGCGTGCGGTGTTCGTGGAGAATGCTGCCGTCGCCGAACAGCACTTCACCGACAACGGCCTGGGCATCCTCACCGATCCGCTGACGCTGGTGGCCAATCTGACGCTGGTGCACACCTACATACCGAGCATGATCCAAACCGGCATCAACCCGTCGTGGTCGCTGTCGCTGGAGTTCGCGTTCTACATCGCACTTCCGCTGCTGACGAGCATCGCGTTCTTCCTGCGCAAGCGCACGTCCATCTCGGCACCGGTGCTGGCGTTGATGCCGGTGGTGATCATGTTCGTCATCGGGATCACCGGAAAGCTCTACACCGCCTCGCGCGTGGGGCCGTCGGGCATCACCGATCCGAAACTGCTGGAATGGGGACCCAACGAGATCGCGGTGCTCAGCCGTAGTTTCTGGTCGCTGGCAGACAATTTCACGTACGGGATGCTGGCGGCGGTGGTGTTCGTCGCGATCGACAACGGAATGTTCAAGGGTGCCATGGTCAGCCGCATGCGGTGGTGGACAGGCATCGCGATGATTCCCACCGCGGTGATCTCACTGATGCTGATCGACAACAACTCGCGTTGGCAGACATCCACTGTGTCCTTCGGATCGGCACTGCTCATTCTGTTCATCATCGTGCCACTGGCACGCGGTGAGCAGTCGAAGCTCGCCGAACGGGCCGATTGGACACCGCTGAGCTACGTGGGCATGATCTCGCTCAGCGTCTACCTGTGGCACTTTCCCATCCTGATCATGTTGGGGCGCTTCGGATGGATGGCAGGCGACAGCCCGTTGGGGCTACTGCGGAACTTCGTGTTGGTGAGCGCGGTGAGCATCGCGTTCGGGGCGGTGACGTACCGCTTCATCGAGAAGCCGTCGTTGACGTACGCGCGTAGATTCAAGGCGAGCAAATAGATTCATGCGCACCGTGTTTAGGCTCGTCGCTCCGCTGATGCTCCTTCCTCTGCTCGCCGGATGCGCCGTGGTGGTGCCGCTCGGTGTGCAGGCGCAGGGGGCAGTGGCAGCGGCGGTGCGTGGCTCCGATCCGGAGCCGATGGACATCGCGAATCCCGGTACCGGTAGCGGCTCCATCGTCAGCGCCGAGACGATGCCGAATCTGCCGCTGCTGGTCCGGATGTCGGGCCTCGAAGCAGCGAAGGTGGTGTACCGCTCGGTGCAGCCGGGGGCGGGTGAGCGCGAGGTATCGGGCACGGTGTTCACCCCGTCCGGTGACGCGCCCGAGGGTGGGTGGCCCGTCATCTCCTACGCCCACGGCACCACGGGTATCGAGCAGGCGTGCGCGCCGTCGCGGTCTGCGTCGCTGCTGGGTGCATCCGCGCTCGTACAGGGTTACACCACAGCAGGATTCGCGGTCGCCATCACGGACTACGAGGGCCTCGGGCATCCGGGAAACCATGCGTACCTGGACAACATCACCGCTGGCTACGACGTCATCGATGCCGTCCGGGCATTGCGTACGGTCTTTCCCGATGTGGGTACGCAGTGGGCCGCGTTCGGGGGTTCCCAGGGCGGTGGTGCTGCCTGGGCCGCGAACGAACTCGCCGCTTCCTACGCGCCGGAGCTGAATTTGGTCGGTGCCGTCGCTCTGGCACCCACCGCGAACATGGTGGGCCTGGTGGACAAGGCGGTGGCGGGCACGTTGACCGAGGACCAGGGACCGGTGCTGCAGTGGATACTCGAATCCCTCTCTCGGCGTGACGAGAATGTCGATCTCGACGATTACCGCAGCGGCAACGCCGAGCAGGACTGGGACACGCTCACCCAGTGCACGCCGGCCCAGGCGGGTGCGCGTACCGATGCGGCGAAGAGGCTCGGTAGCAACGACTTTGCGCCGAAGTCCCCGGCGGCGGCTGCGGCGCTTCGTGACGAGCTGACGCAGATGGCCCTGCCGAAGGGTCCGGCGTCGGCACCGATGTTGGTGGCCTACGGAGATGCCGACACCTACATCGACGTGGCATGGACCGATGCGGCACTGCAGTCGGCATGCGGACTGGGCGATGTCATCACCATCGACCGTCAGGCCGGACGCGGGCACGGTGACGTCAACGGCGACGCCGTCAATCAGTGGTTGGCCGATCGATTCGCGGGGACACCGGCTCAGAACGATTGCACGTGAACAGGGGGAGCGTCATGGGGTTCGGTCAGAATGCGAAGGTACGGGCCAAGGACGTCGTGAAGAAGCGTCTCGGACGCGGCATCGCGGTGGAGGCGATCGACGAGCCGTATCTTGTGGTGGCGGTGCTGGGGCAGTCCAATGCCCACGGTGCGGGCAGCGGGTTGGACCGATCGGGTCTCGATGCGCCGCATCCACGGGTGCATCAGTGGGCAGCATCGGGCCGGTCGAAGAACACCATCGTGGCGGGCAGCAATCCACTGTTTCACGAGGTGCCCTCCAAGGCAGTCGGATTCGGTCCCACGTTCGCCGCGCATCTCGCCGATGCGACCGGAAGACCGGTGTTGCTGGTTCCGCATGCGCGCGGCGATTCGGGCTTCGCGCGGATTCACGGTATTTCTTGGGATCCGGCCGATACCGGGGCACGAGTCAATTTGTTCTGGGATGCACTGCAGCGCATTCGCACGGGATTGGCGACCACGCCCGGCAACGAGCTCGCGGCGGTGCTGTGGCATCAGGGGGAGAGCGATGTGCCGCTGCTGACCGGGCCGGTGTACGCGGAGAAGCTCGACAGCCTCATCGATACCCTGCGCGGCGAATTCGGTGACGTTCCGTTCGTCCTCGGTCAGATGGTGCCGGACGAAATCGAATCCGGGGATGCGAACTACGCCGTCATCGACGCGGTACACGCCGATACGCCCAGACGCAGAGCCGGAGTGGCGTACGTGCCGGGCCCGCGGGAGCTCTACAACAGCGAGACCGAGAAGATCCACTACAACGGCGAGGGGCAACGGGAACTGGGACGCCGAATGTGGGAGGCCTTCGCCGAGATGTCTCCGAGCGTCCGACGTTCGACCGACACTGCTTGACACGGGGTGTGGATGTCGCGCTAATTGGTGGTCGGGAAAGACCGCGGTGGGGGCCACTGGGAGAAGTCGGCAACGCTGTCGATGCGTGCGATTAATGCAGTGGAAACATGTAACGACCTGCGGGTTCATGGCGATCAAACCACCGTCACCAAGTGACACGACAAGTACGACAAGATAATCTGCACGACGGGGTGGCACGGAGCTGTGTCGATCACGCAAGGGTTCGGCAACGCGTACGTACCGAGGGGAAATCAGTGTCAGTCAGCGATCTGGAAGCGCAGAGTTCGGTTGTCTCGCGGCGTGACGCTCGACGGTTGCGCAGGGTGACGTCGCGTCGTGAATGGGAAACGCATTACACCGAGGGCTTGCGTGTCACGGACACGGTGGTCGTTCTCGGTGCGGTGACGGTGGCGCAGATCATCCGCTTCGGAGACATCGATTTTCGTGAACCGTGGTCCATCGTCGGCTACTTCGGGATATCCGGGATACTCGCAATTCTGTGGCTGACGTTTCTCGCCATTTTCCGTACTCGTTCTCCGCGAGTGATCGGTAACGGCTCGGAGGAGTACCGCCGCATCGTGTCGGCCACGTTCCGGCTTTTCGGAACCATCGCGATCCTCTCCCTGTTGTTCCGTCTGGACATCGCCCGTCTGTATCTCGCGATTGCACTGCCCGTCGGCCTGGTCGGGCTTCTGTTGAGTCGGTGGGTATGGCGAAAGATAGTGTCGCGCAAACGTGCTCGTGGCGGGTATCAAACCTCGGTGCTCATTGTCGGCAGCCGTAGTTCGGCTCTGGCCATGGCCACGTCGTTCGAGCGTTCTCCCGAAGCCGGCTACAGCGTGGTCGGTATCTGCCTACCCAACTACGAGCCCGGCAACGACTCGTCGTTCACCATCGACGGCGTCGAAATTCCAGTACTCGGAGACGAACACAGCGTCGTCGAGGCCATCGAGACCTCCGGCGCAGACACCGTCGCGGTGACGGCCACCGAACACATCGGCCATCATGGTCTGCGAAAGATGGTGTGGGACCTCGAGAAGAAGAAGGTCGACCTCGTGGTGTCGCCGGGAGTGGTGGACGTGGCCGGTCCGCGTCTGGTGATGCGTCCCGTCGCGAACTTCCCGCTCATCCACGTCGAGAAGCCGCAGTACAACGGCGCGAAGCGATTCAGCAAGACAGCGTTCGACTTCCTGTTCGCCGCCTCGATCCTGTTGTTGATCTCGCCGGTTCTGATCACTCTCGCCGTGATCATCAAGCTCACCAGCAAGGGCTCGATCTTCTACAAGTCCGAGCGAATGGGCATCGACGGCAAGCCTTTCCAGATGATCAAGTTCCGCAGCATGGTCCAGGACGCCGACAAGCGAGTGCAAGAACTGGCTGCCCTCAACGAAGGGGCGGGCGGGGTGCTGTTCAAGATGCGCGACGATCCACGGGTCACCCGGGTGGGCAAGGTGATGCGCAAGTTCAGTCTCGACGAGCTGCCGCAGTTCGTCAACGTGCTCAAGCGTGAGATGAGCGTGGTGGGTCCGCGGCCGCCGCTGCGCAGCGAAGTGGAAACGTACGACGGTGAAGTGCGTCGTAGGCTGCTCGTCAAACCCGGTATCACCGGGCTGTGGCAGGTGAGTGGTCGTTCGGATCTGTCGTGGGAGGAGAGCGTGCGCCTCGATCTCTCGTACG
Organism: Rhodococcus cercidiphylli; assembly: GCF_033042225.1. Taxonomy (NCBI): domain Bacteria; kingdom Bacillati; phylum Actinomycetota; class Actinomycetes; order Mycobacteriales; family Nocardiaceae; genus Rhodococcus; species Rhodococcus cercidiphylli. Next base: position 47,417 of record NZ_JAWLKE010000009.1, on the reverse strand, counting down.
TCGAGAACTGGTCCATGACAGGGGATCTGCTCATCATCGCCAAGACCGCAGTCGCCGTTCTCAAGAGCGACGGCGCGTACTAGTAGCGCTGAGGCTCACCCTGCGGCCGGTCGGTTTTGTTCGTATCATTGCGCAATGACAACTGTGTCGCAGAACGGACGTGATGTATCCATGGGGCAGAACACGTTTCACGATTTCCTCGCAGATCGCATCGACGTGATCGCCCGCGTCCATCTGAATAGGTCCACCTCGCTGCACGCTGTCATTTCCGACAGCGTGGACGCCTACACCTCGGCGTTCGCGGAGTTTCACGGCACCGAGGCACCGTTGGATCTTCTGGCTCCGGAGGTCCGCGCCGAGCTGAGCGATTTCGTCCACCGCTGCGCCGAGGCCGTCGAGGAGCCGGAGAACCCGCAGTTTCCCGTTCGTCGCTGAGAAACCTTCGCTCTGCCGGTTGTTCAGCTCGTCCTGTGACTGCAGTCTCCTGGGTGACGGGCGTGATGGCCTGTGTTTACTATTCCCCTGTGTGCGCGTGATCTGAAGGCGTTGTCCTCCAGATACTTACTGTGACGCTTCGTCACGGACTCTTGTCGAGTACGCCATTGCTCAGAACGACTGACGGGGAAGAATCAAATGCGAATCACAGTGTTCGGTACCGGGTATCTCGGTGCCACTCACGCCGCGTGCATGGCCGAGCTCGGCCACGAGGTTCTGGGCGTCGACGTGGACCCGGCCAAGCTCGCGAAGCTCGAAGCCGGCGAGGTCCCGTTCTGGGAGCCCGGTCTCGAAGAGGTGCTGCAACGCAACATCGCCGCCGGACGGCTCCGCTTCACCGCGTCGTATCAAGAAGCTGCGGACTTCGCAGAGGTTCACTTCCTCGGTGTCGGCACTCCCCAGAAGAAGGGTGAGTTCGCAGCCGACATGAAGTTCGTCGACTCGGTCATCGAGACACTTGCGCCGTTGCTCACCAAGCCGGCCGTGATCTTCGGTAAGTCGACTGTCCCCGTGGGCACAGCCGAGCGTCTCGGCAAGATCGCCCGCGAACTCGCGCCTGCCGGCGACGACGTCGAGGTCGCGTGGAACCCCGAGTTCCTGCGTGAGGGCTTCGCCGTCAAGGACACTCTGCACCCCGATCGTCTGGTGCTTGGCGTGGACCGCGCCCGTCCGGGTCGCGCCGAGGAACTGGCACGTCAGGTCTACGCGCAGCTGCTCGAGGAGAAGATTCCGTTCCTGGTCACCGACCTGGCGACGGCCGAGCTGGTCAAGGCGTCCGCCAACGCGTTCCTGGCCACCAAGATCTCGTTCATCAACGCCATCGCGGAGGTATGTGAAGCTGCGGGGGCAGATGTCACCGTGCTCGCCGATGCCATCGGTCACGACGAGCGTATCGGTCGCAAGTTCCTCAATGCCGGTATCGGCTTCGGCGGTGGTTGCCTGCCCAAGGACATCCGGGCCTTCATGGCGCGGGCGGGTGAACTGGGCGCTGACCAGGCACTGACGTTCCTGCGCGAGGTCGACAACATCAACATGCGACGCCGCACCCGCATGGTCGAGCTGGCGCGCGAGGCCTGCGGATCTCTCCTCGGTGCTCGGGTCGCCGTCCTCGGCGCAGCATTCAAGCCCGATTCGGACGACGTTCGTGATTCACCGGCCCTGAACGTGGCCGGTCAGATTCAGCTCCAGGGTGCTGCGGTCAACGTGTACGACCCCAAGGCGATGGAGAACTCCCGGGCTCTGTTCCCCACTCTCACCTACAACAGCACTGCGCTCGAAGCCTGCGAGGGCGCTGACGTGGTGTTGGTGCTGACGGAGTGGAAGGAATTCAAGGCTCTCACTCCTATGGACCTGGACGGCGTCGTGCGCAGCAAGAAGCTGATCGACGGCAGAAACTGCCTGAACCCGGAGCAGTGGCGTGCGGCCGGATGGAACTACCGAGGCCTTGGACGTCCCTGATCGCGTTCGACCCGAACGAATGATTCATTCGATGGAATGAATTCGTGTGGCCGTTTTCTTTCATGTGACTTTTCGTTATTTGGGCTTCCCGTGAGCTTCGATGTCGGCGATAACCTTGTTTCACCCCAGGCTGATCGGTGTGAAGGTTTGTTCAGCGCGCTATTGGCAGGAGCGAGGCCATCGATCGCACGACAAACGGCGCTACATCCTGTGAGGTCTCACATTGCAATGCCGATTGCGCTCATGTGTAACGTTTTTGGGCCGCGGCACGGTTACACCCGGTGGGTTCCTGTCGCACATATCGCCTCGTCAGAGATGGTGTGGTAAACCGGATACCTGCTGTTATTCGTTTGTGATGTGTGCCGCTCGCGTGGTGCATCGGATACCAACGTGGGACTATTTCAATTCGATACCAGTTGCTCTCCGGATTGGTTCGAACCGAATTCGCGCTTTTACCTCAGGTGGGCGCAGAAGTGCAGAGGAGGGGAGCACGTTGGCATCTGTCAGGGCTGCGCAGCGCTCTCTGTGGGGATCTCCGCGTCAACAGGACCCAGTGGCAATCCGCAAGCTGACCTCGCGGCGCGTGTGGGAGCAGCGATACATCAGACGGTTAAGGGTCACTGATGTGGTTGCCGTCGTGACAGCAGTGGGCCTTGCACACGTCGTCCGCTTCGGTGACGTTGAGGTGGCCGGTATCGCGTCGACCGTCACCTACGCGGGGGTCTCGGTGGTGCTTGCGGGCCTCTGGATCGCCTTCCTCGCGATCTTCCGAACACGCTCGACGCGGGTAATCGGCAATGGTGCCGAGGAGTACCGACGCATCGTGTCGGCCACCTTCCGTCTGTTCGGCGTCATCGCGATCGTCTCCCTGTTGTTTCGCATCGAGTTCGCTCGCCTTTACCTCGCCATCGCGTTGCCGGTTGGGCTACTGGCACTGCTGTTGAGCCGATGGATTTGGCGCAATGTCGTCAGTCGACTTCGGGGCAGAGGTGAGTACAAGACCTCGGTTCTGATCGTGGGGAGCCGTACGGCTGCGGTGTCCATGGCGCAATCGTTCGAGAAGTCTCCGGCCTCGGGCTTTGCGGTGGTCGGAATCTGTATGCCTGGGTACGACGCTCCGCGGGACGGTGTGGTTCACATCGAGGGCACCGACATACCGGTCTTGGGTGGTGAGCACGACGTACTCGACGCGATCGAGGAGTGCGGTGCCGACACGGTTGCTGTGACGGCCACCGAACACCTCGGCCACAAGGGCATCCGAAAGATGATTTGGGACCTCGAGAAGACGGACGTCGACTTGGTCGTCGCGCCGGGTGTTGTCGATGTGGCCGGCCCGCGACTGGTGATGCGGCCCGTCGCAGGCTTCCCTCTGATCCACGTCGAGAAGCCGCAGTACAACGGCGCGACCCGCTTCAGTAAGACCGCCTTCGACCTCACGTTCGCGGCTCTGGTGCTGGTGATGATCTCGCCGATCCTGCTGGCCGTCGCCATAGCCGTGAAAATAACCAGTCGCGGACCGGTGTTCTACCAGTCGGAGCGGATGGGCATCGACGGAAAGCCCTTCTCGATGATCAAGTTCCGCAGCATGACTGTCGATGCGGACAAGCAGGTTGCGCACCTCCTCGATCAGAACGAGGGTGCCGGCGGGGTTCTGTTCAAGATGCGTGACGATCCGCGCGTGACGCCTGTCGGCAAGGTCATGAGGCGTTTCAGTCTCGACGAGCTACCGCAGTTCGTGAATGTTCTCAAGCGTGAGATGAGCGTGGTGGGGCCGAGGCCTCCGCTACGCCGCGAGGTCGAGACCTACAACGGCGAGGTCCGTCGGCGACTGTTGGTCAAGCCGGGAGTCACAGGTCTGTGGCAGGTCAGCGGACGATCCGACCTGTCGTGGGAAGAGACTGTCCGACTGGACCTTTCGTACGTCGAGAACTGGTCAATGGTGGGGGATCTGCTGATCATCGCCAAGACTATGAAGGCCGTGGCTGGAAGCGACGGAGCTTACTGAGCGGCATGTCCAATTTCGTTACCAAGCCAGATCTGTGTTGGGTATCAGAGGAGTGGAAAAGATGAAACGCGCATTGATAACCGGCATTACCGGCCAAGATGGCTCGTACTTGGCGGAATTGCTGTTGAGCAAGGGCTACGAGGTGCACGGCCTGATTCGACGGTCGTCCTCTTTCAATACCTCTCGCATCGATCACCTGTACCAGGACCCGCACGATAAGGACGCCAAGCTGTTCTTGCACTACGGCGATTTGAGTGACGGCGCTCGGTTGGTCACCCTGCTCACCGAGATCCAGCCGGACGAGGTTTACAACCTGGGTGCCCAGTCGCACGTCCGCGTCAGCTTCGACGAACCCGAGCACACCGGTAACACCACCGGCGTCGGATCGATCCGCCTGCTCGAGGCAGTACGCCTCGCAGGTCTGCAGTGCCGTTTCTATCAGGCCTCGAGCTCCGAGATGTTCGGCGCAACACCGCCCCCGCAGAACGAGGACACTCCGTTCTACCCACGCTCCCCATACGGCGCAGCGAAGGTCTATGCCTACTGGGTCACCAAGAACTATCGCGAGGCGTACGGCATCTTCGCCGTCAACGGCATTCTGTTCAACCATGAATCCCCGCGCCGCGGTGAAACGTTCGTCACCCGAAAGATCACCCGCGCGGTCGCACGCATCAAGGCGGGGCTCGAACAGAACGTCTACATGGGCAACCTCGACGCCATCCGCGACTGGGGTTACGCGCCGGAGTACGTCGAGGGCATGTGGCGCATGCTGCAGGCCGATGAGCCGGACGACTTCGTGCTGGCCACCGGTGGAAACTTCTCGGTGAAGGACTTCCTTGTCGTGGCATTCGAGCGAGCCGGCTTGGACTGGGAGAAGCACGTCAAGTTCGATGAGCGCTACCTGCGCCCCACCGAGGTGGACGCTCTCATCGGTGATGCCAGCAAGGCCGAAGCGAAGCTCGGGTGGAAGGCGACGGTGCACACGCCGGAGCTCGCGAAAATCATGGTCGACGCGGATATCGCAGCCCTCGAGCACGAGGGTCGTCCGTGGATCGACCGTCCAGCTCTGCCGGATTGGGCATGAGCACCGTGACGACGAACGGGTCGGCTGCATCCGACTACACGCCAGGGCCCCTCGATCGAGACGCGCCGTTCTACGTGGCAGGACACCGTGGTTTGGTCGGATCCGCCATCTGGCGGCAGCTCGAGGCATCTGGCTTCAGCGATCTGAGGGGCCGGTCGTCGTCCGAGTTGGATCTCAAGGATCGCGACGCGGTGTTTGCGTTCTTCGAGGAGACCAAGCCAGCGACGGTCGTGTTGGCCGCGGCCAAAGTCGGAGGCATACTGGCGAACAGCACGTATCCCGTCGATTTCCTCTCGGACAACCTGCGCATTCAGGTCAATGTGCTGGACGCGGCCCTGGCGCAGAACGTGCAGCGGGTGTTGTTCCTCGGGTCGTCGTGCATCTACCCGAAGTTGGCTCCGCAGCCGATCAAGGAGGAGTACCTCCTCACCGGGCACCTCGAACCGACCAACGACGCCTATGCGATCGCGAAGATTGCAGGCATCCTGCAGATCCAGTCCGTGCGCAAGCAGCACGGGCTGCCGTGGATCTCGGCGATGCCGACCAACCTATACGGCCCAGGCGACAACTTCTCACCACAAGGCTCGCATGTCTTGCCCGCGCTCATTCGTCGTTACGACGAGGCTCGCCGCGACGGAATCGAGACGGTGACAAACTGGGGTAGCGGTTCTCCGCGACGTGAGTTCTTGCATGTCGACGACATGGCCGCTGCATGCATCCACTTGCTCGAGCATTACGACGGACCCGAGCAGGTGAACGTCGGCACCGGCGAGGACGCGACGATCAGGGAGATCGCAGGCATTGTGGCGTCCGCGGTCGGTTTCGAGGGTGAGACCGAGTGGGATACCTCCAAGCCGGACGGCACACCGCAGAAGTTGCTCGACGTGAACAAACTGAGGGCAGCGGGATGGAAACCGCAAATCGACTTGGAGGCGGGAATTGCATCGACGGTGGAGTGGTATCGCGAGCATGCCGATACGCTCCGAGAGTAGTTCGAGATTGGCGACGGAGATGACCCAGGAGCGATCATTCAGTCAACGTAGCTTTGAGGACCTGCGCATGTGCTCAACCATTGACGACGAGGGGCTGTACCTTTCGTATGGGGAAATTGGTACATGGTGGGGACTCGCCGACCATTGCAAAGGCGGTTAGAGTTGTGGCCGCAGCGACGGGGCGAGATAACGCAAAGCTAGGAGACGAGCAACGCTTATTGAACCGCCAATGTAGACGTGATCTCCAATCCTAATTTAGAATGAGGAACGCTTTGGCTACCGTAGGACTACTAGACACATCATTGGAGTCGACCAATGACGGTGACGCGATTATCGTCGAGGCGATTCTCAAAAATTTCCCGGACCTCGTCGATGTGCCGAGATTTCCTACGCATCGACGGCTTGCGAAGTCCGAGGCGCTAGCGGCTGCTAAGTGCGACTATCTCGTGGTCACGGGTACGAATATACTTAACCAAAAAATTCTACGGGATCGGCAGTGGCCGCTCGGGTTAAGGGAACTGAAGGCTTATCGCGGGAGACTCGTGCTTCTTGGAGTCGGATGGCGTCAGTATCAAGAAAGACCCGGTAAGCGAACGCAGAAGACCCTGAATAAACTGTTGGCCCACCAAATTCCTGTCGCAGCTAGGGATCATTACACTGATTCTAAATTGTCGGAGCTCTCAATCGACTCGGTGAATACCGGGTGTCCAACCACCTGGAATCTGCCGATGAGCCTGCCGCCGCTCGGCTCAGTCGACGAATGCGTCTTCACTCTGACTGACTATAATCCAGCCTGGGATATCGATGGACAAGTAATTTATGACCTGGCTGCGAGGTACAAGACAGTGCATGCCTGGCCACAGAGTGATGGCGACTTGTCTAATCTAAACAAGATGAGTCTCCCGGCCAACTTCCAAATCTCAAGACGAGGGATCGCAACCCTCGATAGTCTTCTGGAAGGACGTGACTATATCGGAACTAGGCTGCACGCAGGAATCCGTGCCGCGCAGCACGGGCGCGCGATTCTGATCATTGCAGTCGACAACCGGGCAATCGAGATTGGTAAAGATATCGGGCTCCCGGTAGTGCCGAGGCAACTAGGCCCGCACGCAATCGCAGCCGCAATTGATGAGCGATCGAGGCAAGAAGCGCTTATCCAGATTCCCCGTCGCCAGGTTGAGAGATGGAAGTTGGAGTTGAGATCGCTCCTGCGCGAGACTCCTGACACCCAACGGGAGATGAAGTGACGAAGAATGCACTCTTGCGCAATTTTTCGATCCCGGGGCCGGTCAGAGTGGTCCGCCGCCTGCGGTACATCGCACTGCGGCAATTTAGATGCTGGCAGCTGTGTCGAGTTGGAGTGAGCATTGGTCGAAATATGGAAGTCTCGCACAGGCCCATTGTCGATGTTCACCCAGGATCTAAAATAACCATCGGAAGTCGTACAGTCCTGTGCAGTGATTCTCGATCGACCGCTCTCGGTGTATCGAGGCCAGTCATCCTAAGGACGTTGAGTCCAACTGCTGAAATAGTCGTGGGTAGCGATGTTGGCTTGAGCGGAACCACAATTTGCTCCGCTTGTAGCATCGAAATCGGAGACCGCTGCCTATTTGGCTCTGACGTGATGGTCGCTGACACTGACTTTCACCCACCGCGACCCTACCAAAACCGAAGGTACGCCCCGATGCCTGACGCGAACCCGAACGACCGTATCCGTATTGGATCTGACGTCTTTATCGGGGCACGTTCCATTATTTTGAAGGGCGTCTCAATAGGTGAAGGTGCAGTGATTGGTGCGGGCAGCGTCGTGACAAGCGACGTACTACCGGCGCAAATAGTGGCAGGAAGCCCGGCGCGAGTAATCGGGAACGTGTAGTCGTGCGCATAGGACTAGCCGGCCCAGTGACGATGTCAATCCTGGCCGAGTATCTGCCGGATGGGTGCGGAAACATAGACACTTACTCGTTTCCTTATATCAGCCAACTTGCTGTCTCATACCTCAAAGCTGGACACGACGTCGACGTCTTCACCAGTTCCACCGCGGTAACTACACCTCAGGTTATTGATGCTGGGCGACTGCGGGTGTACATAGGGAGACGCCGTAAGTCTGCTCGGCACCGCGGAATCGACTTTTTTCGGGTCGAACGTAGAGACCTCAGAGATGCAATGCAACTAGCCGAGCCAGACGTTATTCACGCGCACTGGACCTATGAGTTTGCGGCAGCAGCATTATCTGCACAGAAAGACTCTTTAGTGACCGCGCATGACTCGCCACAAGCACTGATCCGACACTACCACCACGTCTACTGGTGGCTGCGTGCGGCGCTCGGGGTCGTGACCGTGCGTAGGGCAAAAAACTTGACTTTGGTGTCTCCCTCTTTAAGCAAACAGATCAAGCGAATTGCTTACAAGAAGACCTCTATTAAAGTGATTCCAAACGGTGTAAAGCCTCAGGAAGTCAACCTGAAAACTTCGAGACCACCTAGAGATGTATTCCGATACGCTTGCGTAGCAAACGGATTTGATAGTCGCAAAAACACTAAAGTCGCAATTGAGGCATTCGCTCTTGTCCGGCGTGTCTACCCTGACTCTGTTCTAGCCCTTTTTGGCTCCGGTCATGGAGTCGCGGAAGAGGCATACACGTGGTCCCGGGAGTTAGGCATAGCCGCCGGAATCGAATTTCGTGGCCAGACATCCCACGACGAGATCCTGCGGTCCTTCAGCCAAGAAATTGATGTACTTGTGCATCCAAGCGTTTGGGAGGCATGCAGTGTCGCAATACTCGAATCCGCCTCATATGGCGTCCCAGTCATTGGCGGATCGAATTCGGGTGGTGTGCCGTTCACGCTCGGTTACGGCCGAATCGGAGTGCTGACGGATATCAAAAACAAAGATTCTCTAGCACACGAAATGATTCTGATGCAAGATAACCGCACCGTTCTAGACGAGAAGCGCGTGAGCGCGCGCGATTATGTTACGGAAAATTTTTCATACGAGGACGTCGTGACAGAGTACTTAGCGCAGCTAAAGGCAATCGTTGCAAATAGGACTGCCAATGCCTAATATAGATAGCCCTGACCTGGTTCGGAAATCCACGATTGTAGTGTTGGTGACGACATTCAATCGGGTCAATCAGACCGTGAAATGTATTGATTCGCTATATAGAGCCCAGCCTGATGAAGTCGATTTCAAGCTCATCTTAGTCGATGCCGGCAGTAACGACGGGACTCCAGAAACAATACGGACCAGATATCAAGACAAGGGCCCAGTGGTTATAGAAGTTACTTCCGACCATTACTGGGCAATGGGTATGCGGGTGGCTTGGTCGAAAGCGCAGCAGATCTCCTACGACTTCATCCTCTGGTTAAATGACGATGTAATCTTGTACAAGAACTCTATATCGAACATGCTCGAATCTTGGCATAAAAAGACACATCCTGCAGTAATGGTAGGCGCCCTGGAGTCAAAACAAGACGGTTCAATCACGTACTCCGGATACCGTCGGGAACACGCTAGGCGACCACTGAATCTGACAATGCTATCGCCCAGTAATGATGAACAGCATTGCGACACACTGAATGGGAATGTTGTCTTAATTCCGGCCGCTGTCGACCGCTCGGTAGGCGGCTTCCCGAGTAAGTACACTCACTCACTCGCCGATCTTGCGTATGGTTTCGAGATACGAAACTCGGGTGCTGCGATCTATCTAGTCTGTCGAGTTGTGGGTACTTGCGAAAGGGATGGATCTTCCGCAGTCTGGACAGACACCGGCAGGCCCTTACGGGATCGTTTTAAGGAATTGCGCGGCCCGAAGGGCTTGCCCTTCGGGCCGTGGCTTCGCTTTTGTTTAAGTTATGGAGGGCCAGCGGGGCTATTGAATGCCATTAAACCTTATGTTCTGCTGCTCAAGGGAAGCGGGGTGCTAGGGCGTTGGTTGAGATGATTTCTGTGCTAGTGGCAGGAGCGACTCTTCTCTACTTGTTGGTCGAAGTAGTTGTAAGAACACCACAACTCGGACTTCTCCTAGTCGGTCTCGTTGCGGTCGTCAGCTGGCATGTGCCGGTTTGGCCATCAGTCGCGTCTTTTGCTGGACTGTCGTTTGCCGTTCCGGACTTCCTCACGGTTGTACTAATCGCATCGACGCTCGTCTACGTACTTGGTCGAGCGCAACCTAAGATTGATCGAAATTTAAAGCTCGCAATTGACGGTTTAATTGTTCTCCTGGTCGTCTCAGTGTTGAAAGGGATCGTTCAAGTCGGCCTTGCCTCGTCACTCAATGAGTCTCGAGCATGGATATATATAATTTCTATTTCTGCCTGGACAGTTGTCTTTCTTAAATCGGATCCGAACGCCATCGTCTGGCTACGTAAGGGTGTTCTGGTTACAGCGGCAGGGATAACAATGGTGGCGCTATTGAATGTTGCCTTGAATGGTTTCGGAGGAGCAAGCACCTCCTCTGTTTCTGCATCAGGGGTAGTGCTTGAGGCAGGCCGTCCAATTTCATCAGGCCAAGCGATGATTTTGGCGATTGCTGCCATCCTCTGCATCTGGTGTTGGAGTCGGCTTGGCAACCGTAGCTACTTCATCGGGTTCCTGGGTTTTACGGTCGTGGTCGTGCTGGCTCAGCACCGGTCAGTCTGGATAGCGCTGGCAATTGGAGTGGTGTTGTCGTTGCTATTCTTGCTGAAAGGGCAGGCTGCAGCGGTCGTTGGTGCCCTCGTACTCATCATCGGCACCGCGCTAGTTTCTCTAGTAATCTTTTCTGATTCTCGTATCGCGGCAATTCTCTTCGAGTCCGCTGCGGACTCCCGCACTTACGATGGAAGAGTCTACGACTGGCAGATCCTCATAGGAGCGAGTTTTGATTCTGGGCTACATACTGTGCTGACCGGCTTCCCATTTGGCTCCGGGTGGACTCGGTATCGCGAAGATGGATTGCGAATAGGGTACATTCCCCATAACTGGTATGTCGCCACCTACCTTCGAGCGGGTGCCTTTGGTTTGCTCTTCATGGTTTTTGTGGGCGCAGTCCTGATTCAGAGGGGCTGGAAGAATAGGTTTACAACGCCCGCTCTTGCAATAGCCGCAATGCTTGTCGCTTACTGTTGGTCGTACAATCTCCAGTGGTACCTAGCCCCGGCGCTGGGCTGGCTCGTTTGGTCGATGTCTCGCCCAAATGTGGTCGAAAAGCAATGTGAGATGACAGGCCAGTCGGAGAACGCGGAAACGTTGCTGACGACTGTTAGCGAAGTCAGCAGGGCCTTCGGAGAACGGCATAGCGTGCCTCATTGGAAGCGCTATAAGCTCCAATGAGCTCCAAATTAGACAAACTCGTCCGTGGAGTGTCGTGGAATTACTCCGCGCAGTTGTTGACTGCTCTTGCACAATTTGGGTATGCTGCAGCGACATCGCGACTGGTTTCTCCTGCCGGATTCGGCACATATGCGGTGGCACTTACTGTTGTCGGCCTTGTGACTCTACTCAGTACGGGGGGGCTGGGCCAATCTGTTTCAAGAATGTCGGAGGTGTCGAAGGAAGTACTCGGCGGGCTTGCTAGCTTTGCCCTTATATTGGGCATTGCCGGTTCCATATTTCTGATATTAACCGCTCCGCTGTTTGCTGCGCTGTGGGGTGATCCGAACGCGGGCCAGTCTGTGCGGGTCTTGTGCATCGTGGTCCTAATTACGCCATTATTGGGGTTAATGTCAGGGCTGTTGAGACGCACTGGTCGGTTCAAGGCCCTTGCAATCGTCACTTTGGCATCAAATGTCGCAGGGATGATGGTCGGTGTGGTGATTGTGACTGTATATCAGAACGCGGTATCGCTTGTTTCAGCGACGGTTGTTTCGCAGGTTATCTTGTTCATTTCCCTTAGTCTTATAACCAAATTCAGGCTGTTAAAATTCGGCCGCTTGAAAAGCGCCTCGAATGAAATTGGTTTCGGGAGGAATGTTATCTTCTCAAGCATGCTGTCCTATTTGGCAAACAACCTTGGGAAGTGGTCAGTATCAAGATGGGTGGGTGCTCCTGCCCTTGGGCAATGGAATCGTGCGGACGTCGTGACAAGCATCCCGTTCTTTCAGATTCAGAATGCAATTGTACAGGTGGTATATCCAGAATTTCGGCATGATCGTGAGAATAACGAACGTGCGAGAAGGGCCTGGCCCCATTTACTAGCTATAACCGCTTGGGCCAGTGTTCCAGCGGGTTCGCTCGGAGCGGCAATCCTACCTGCACTAATCCCAATATTGTTTGGAGACGGCTGGGCTATGGCGGCGTCAATGGCCGTACCACTCGCGATTATCGCTTCGCTGCAGGTGGTGACCACCGTACTGGGGGGAGCAGTAGAGGCGCTGGGAAAATTTAAGTGGATCTGGTTGTCCCAAATTTTGATGATTATGGTGCAGTGCGTTGGTGTCGTAATTACAATCGCGACGGAGTCTGTCTGGCCTGCCCTTTGGTCCCTTGGTGGGGTTGTTGTGTTAAGGCAGGCTGTTTATATTGTCCTATGTGCACGTACGGGTTACATGGATGCGAAGCTCCTGCTGAAGCATTACCTTGCTGTTGCTGTATTTTCCGTTTTAACATACGCTGGCGGTATCTTGTTTTTGAGCGGATTAGGAAACCCGTTACTAATCGTCGGTCTGGTTCTAGTCTGTGGCGTTCTTTTCGTCTTGGTCCGTATGCGTCCAATGATGTTCCCGCCAATCAGAATTATACGTGAGTACTCGTCAGCGCGTGCCGGTTAGCGATCTGTAGGCAGCTGGCACTCGTAGTTTGTCAATAAGCTCGATAAGGCTAATAACACTGAGGAGGTTTCTGATATGTCTTTGACCAGACGGGCGCTGTGGTCGATCCCCAGATTGCAATCGCGGCGGGGTGCTGGGCTGGGTAACGAGGTTATACCGTGGGCCAAGGCCTACATCGCGTCGGTGGAACTGGACGCGAGGCTGATTGATACCCCGTGGTCTCTCAACCCGAGGGGTTATAGAAAAGATTTTTTGTCTCGCCGGTCAGACCGTCTAACTTACACTGCTGCAGGGATGTTGCCCAGAATCGAAATTAATCGTGAATTGGCAATGGCGCATGACGATTACGTGGACGTCGTACGTGATCTAGTTGATGAGGTGTCGACGTTGGCAAAGCCCACCGTGTTGTGGCATTCATCGGGTATGTCGGGAGGCTATTATGGTATACGGCGTGCGAAAGGTTTCTTGCAACGAAAGTTATTCGGTCCGGCTCACGTATTAAACGATACCTATAAGCTACAAGGGGGTTTGAACACTTCTAAACTGCAGGTCGCGCTGCATATCCGTGCCGGTGATTTCTTAGTGGATTCCGTTGGTCCACGACCCGGTGAATTTAACAAGGTGGTGCCTATAGAATGGTATCGTGCGGTGGCTCAAAATTTGTTAACTCGGTTTGGTGACATGATCGAGTTTGCCGTGTTTACGGACGATGAAAATAACGTAGATATCGTGAATCTGAAGAACGCTCTACCTACGGTCGAGTTAGTCGGTCGTCAGCGTCCTCTGTTATCAGATCTTCACGCTATGTCGACGTTCGATCTGTTAGTTTGCTCAGTGTCGAGTATGTCGATGCTCGCCGGATTCTTGTCTGACAGGCCCTATGTTTGGTTTGAGCCACATCTAGGTGAGATTGGCGACTTCCGAAGTATATGGGGCCATGAGTCAGCGCAAAGAACTGGTCTTACAGTGGCAAACGCTGCATCCGTAGATTATTCTGCAAAAGATAGCTTACTCACTCGCGGGCTCGCTGCTGGCCTTGACGGTTCTTTGACCGAAGCCGGCTACAACTGGTTGGCGAGCCAACTGGATCTGAAAAATTCAGGAACTGATTTGCTAATGTATGGTGTGGTTCCGAAACGCTGGTAAGTCCGCTCTGTCGGAGGTAACCCGGATCCAGTTCGGTTGGTTGGTCCGGAACGGTCGGTTGAGTTGGTAACGCGCTAACACACGGTGCGCAGGTCGAAGCGCTGTTCTGAGTTCTTCTGTTGGATGCCTTCGTGGCGAAGCGTTTTCAGGCGCGGCCCGTCGCGCCTGGCAGACTCGCATTTAACCTTGCTTTACGGCTGTTATGCCGTTGCTTTTCTGGTGTTGGCAGACGAATGGTGTGTCAGGGGTCTTTCAGCAGTGAATGGAAGTGCGGATCGATCATGGAGATCAGTTCGCCTACAGGGGCCTTCACCTTATGTCCGACCGTTTGACTGGCACAGCCCTGTTCCATACTTTCACTAGATTGAGCTTCGTGGCTGGCGTACGCGGTGGCGATCAGGTGTAGTTGTTGGATGGAGTTTGCCCGAGCGACCTGCTTGAGGTAGGTAGCTTACTCGTGTTTTTCGATTTCATCTTTGCCAACCGCTAGCGTCCTTGCTTCTCAAAAGGAATCAATGGGAAGCCTGAGGTAATTCACTTACGGCAACATCTTCTCTTCGCTAACTCCCCGACCAAACCATGTTGAGTCGAGAAAAGGCGCAAGACGCACTGAAGACCATCGATCTGTGGCACTAGTATCTACGGTGTCGGCTTGCCGGATTCCCCTGGCGAAGTCGCCGGGAAGCGGGCTCGGGTCGTTTCGGACTATAGAGCCCATGTGGCCGGACAAGCGTTGAACCGTGGCCGCACCCGTGTCAGAGAAGACAACACTGGGGACTCCACATGCTGCGGCCTCTCCTACGACCCATCCGGCACCTTCCCGTGATGAAGGAAGAAGCAATGTGCGAGCATCTGAAATGTGCTGAATGGTCTCGCTGTGTGTCAATCGTCCGTGAAATCGAACACGGTTATCTAATCTCTCAAGACGCACGTAAGATTTGAGTGCCGAAAAGAGTGGTCCGTCACCAACGATATCAAGCGTGTACCGGCCCATTGATTGTTCGTTTAAGGCCTGAATGGCCAGCCATGGCCGCTTGCGATCTATCAGGTTGCCGACGTAGATGAGATTATTGAGTTCGGAACGATTGCAAGCGACGGGTTCGGCCACGACGTTTGGTTCAAGTACCGCGTCCAAGCCAAGCTTTTTAGCGTACTCGAATGTCGTGTCATTCTGACAAATGACAGTATCGGAGTATTTCAACGTACGTCGTCCGATTTCGGCAGCGATTCTCACGAATGTCGATTCACGCAATGTGGCTCTCTGTTTACCCCAGGGGACTACAGCTCCGTCGGGTATAGCCAGCGGCCCCCACACCCTACGGCCCGAGTTGTTGGGTAAGATCGGCGGCAAGGACGATGTCGCGAACGTGAATTGGTGTGTAATTTCGTATTCAGTCTTCGCGGCTAATTTCGCGGCTACATTTTTGGCGTGTGGGTACCAGGCCATATAGCTCGCCCGAGATTTTCTCATCGCGAATCTCTTCTGAAGCCCCTGCGATATAGCTACGGGATGCAGCCGAACGATGTGCCCCCATGGTTCGGACTGCAGGCGTTGAGCGACGAGAGGAAGATCCCGTGCGTCGAATATAAAGTCAATTCGCGAGTTACCGCGGAGACAAAGCATCTCAGCGCTGGCTTTGAGGAATTCCCAACCGACCCCACCTTCGCTGCCACTGTCTGGTCTGGTCACGAATGAGACAAGGAGCGCGTTAGTCATGACGGCAGCAATCCAGATCAGTGTCCTCTTCCAGCGCCGACGCAATTCCCTGACAGAAGCGGTCCGCCATATATTCCGTGCTGAATTCCTTTGCGAGGTGCCGACAGTTTTCGGATATGCGGCTCAGGTTGTTGGAGCCCATCGTCTTGGCGATTGTAGCCGTATAAGTAGTCACGTCATTATCGGTTACGATGACTGTTCTGTCATTTGTCAGATACTCGAATTCAGGCGCGTGATAGGGCCAATCAGTTGTGAATATGGGTAGGCCGGAGACCAAGCTGTCGACGGCAATCAAGCCAACACGTCCGGGTATCATCATGGCGCGAGAAGCTTTCATCGCGATAGCTTTATCTTTACCGAACAGTGGCCCGAGGTAGATCAGATAGTCTTCTTTGGCCGCGAGATCTGCCACTCTGCCTGCGTCGTCACCGGCACCCACCACAAGCAGACGGTAGTCTTCATCAATATCGTGAAGTCCTTGTGCTGCGGTCAGTAGAAAATCGATTCGTTTAGCTGAATCGATGCCGCCAATGTAGATGAGCGTTTTGTCGGTCAAGGAGTGCAATCTAATGAAAGATTCAACCTCAAACCGCGTTGCAGCATCTAGATCAATCTTCAGACTAGTGGTATCGATGGAGTTCTGAACAACCGTGGTTCTTTCCTCCGGGTAGCCCGCACGTGTAATCGAACTTATACCACCTTCTGTGTAAGAAAAGAACCACGATGCCTTCTGGGTGAGCTTCTGTTTGAAGAATTCTTCTGCTCTCGATTTGCGAGCAGTATATGTGCGACCGTGCCCCCAGAAGGCGATACGTTTGGCGTATCGACGACGAAACATGAAAAGTTGATATGTTTCAATATTCCGGATTGCCTGTTCGACGATGAGCAGGTCGTATGGCGATTGACTCCTAACGGGTCGAAGCCTTTTGTAACTGAGGCTTCTTCCACGAATGTTGATGAACTTTGTGCGTAGTTTGATTGCCCTGTCTGGATTGCTACTGTCCGCTCGTGCGTTCCACTCGGGAGGGGTTTCGCCGTAGAAGACTCGAAGTTCTATCGATTGGGCACGAAGCTTGGATTCAAGTTGGTTAAAGAAATCGACTCGATATTGTGGCATCCAGGGGTGTACTATCGCGACTCTACGCATCGAGTTGACCTGCGCTGGCTTGCTTCATCCAACGGGTGCCCGAATTGCGCAATAGTTCCCAGTGTCTCTCGAAATCTTCCTGAGAGAACCGTGCCTTGAGGACTCGTGCGGGCACACCAGCGGCGATCGAGTTGTCCGGCAGGTCTTTCGTGACTACAGAACCGGCGCCTACGAGGCAGCTATTCCCAATCCGGATTCCGGATTGCACGACTGCGTTGAATCCTATCCAGACATCAGATCCGATATGAGTTTCTTCGGAGAGATCGGGTGCATCTCCGACCCAGGCTGCGTTGCGAATTGCGGTTCCGACTTGCGTGTAGTCGTGGTCGTGTCTACCCACTACCCCGCATCCGTTTGCAAATAGAGCGCCGTCGCCAATCGTTCCGTCAAATTGTAGTGTTACATTTTTGCCGACGTATACGTCGTTGCCGACACTTAGCAGGCGTGGTGCCCATAGTACCGATCCTGGTCCAACGTGTAGACGCGCCCCGTGTACGACATTGGATCGGATCGCGAGTCTTTGCAGCAGTACCTGCTTGAAGTTCGGGAATATCATATCTGATCACTCTCTTCAGCTCGAACGTCTCGTCTGTGATTACTCGCTACGACACTTAACAGGAAACGAACGTTTCCAAATATGTATCTTCTCCAAAGCCTTTTCGGCTCAGTTGCGAATCGGAAGATCCATTCGGTTCCGGTCCGCTGCATCAGTTCCGGTGCTTCTTTGGTGATACCGGCCTCGAAGTCGAATGCTGCGCCAACACCGACGCAGGGCCGTCCCAGTCTCGCCGCTAGTTCAGCTGCTAGAAAGTCTTGCTTGGGTGTGCCGAGCGCGACCCAGATGACATCAGGGTCGCTATTCCCGATCTGTTCTACGCACTGGGCGATGAATTCTTCGTCTAGATCCGAGTACGGAGGCGCGTAACGTCCGGCGATGGATAGGTTGGGGTAGCGCTCGCTTAGAGATTGGCACAACAGGTCTAAAGTATTCGAATTCGTGCCTAGGAAGTAGTGCCGAACGTTCGCGGCTTGACCCTTGTCTATTGTGAGTCTGAAGAGCGAAGGGCCACGTACTCGGTTGGTTCTGTCGATTGATTTACCCGATACACGCATCGCCCACACCACCGGGAGGCCGTCCGGGAAGTTGAGCCCAGATTCGCGTAGGAGTTGTGCGTAACGATCGTCTGTGGACGCTAGAGCTACACAGTATGCATTCGACAGTCGGATTGGTAGACCCTCTCGCCCAGCGGCAGCCCTAAGTATTCGATCCGCTGCTTGGTGGAGGTCTGTGACCTGGAATGGCACGAGGCCGACCCAGACCCGACGATCCGGGATCGCGGCCATCTGCATGTGCAAGCTCCTGTCGGTGGTGCGTTGGTCGATTGCATCGGGGTCGCAATGTCTGCTGCCGAAATGTGCGACGTGGCGGTTCGCATTCGCATGGGTCACTGTAGGACACATCTGTCAGCTGCACTGGGTGTGCGGGCAGCTGAGGGTTGTGATTCACCTCCTGGGTGTCAGACCCGCATCGATCGATTGGTTGGTATCGCCATGCATTCCGGGTGTGTACTCCGGGCCCGGGCTCGGGCACGCGAGACCCTGTTCGATGGTGTGCTCGGACTGATGGTCCTCTGGTTCCCATAAGGTTGCCGGAGGGTGATCACCCTCGGTTGCAGGGTATTTTGGCGGAGTATCCTCTTCTCGGTGCACCCGTCGTCGCGGTACCGACGACGACGGCTTTGAGATCTTGGCAGCACGTGTTGCCGTCATCGGCCGGGCATCATGGCAGAGAATGAGTTCTACGGCGTGGAAAGGTTCAGCGCGGCACCTAGCGTTCGGGCCCAGAGAGTTTGGCCTTCGTCACTCGGTTGAAAGTCGTCGTCGCGGATCAGGGGTGCCAATTCAGGAGCATCTTCGAACGCTTGCCAAACGTCCACAACCTCAACATCGGCTCGGTTCCCAAACTTAACCCTCAACGCTGCGACCTTCGCCTCTTGATTGTCGGCGCTTGCGTCCAGCCGGGGATTCTGAAGAAGAACTCCGATCGTGGGCAGAGTGTTTGGCCATGCCCCGCGCACCCTTGATAACAGGTTATCTACCCCCTGCACCGCCGCGTCCGGTGTGGTGTGATTATGCGCGTGATTTATCAAGACCAAGTCCGCCGGCTCTGGTGCAAGTGCTTGCAAGAACTGGATGGAATACCCCGCGTCCTTTCCCGATGCTGATCCATTCCAGATCGTTACAGGGGCGTTGGGGCGGTCTGCGCCGAGGGTATTCTGTCCAAGATAAGTGTTCGTCTCGACGGACCAGTCGTGAATTATTACTGGGCGGTTGTAGAGCTCGGAGATCTGTCGACCCAGCACATAGATGAATTCGGACTGCTCGTTTCCCGTCGAATCACCCAGGACAGCGAACACCCGAGGCACCCCGACATCGGCAAGTTGCGGGCCGACGTCGGTCAGTTGACTGAAGTTGCTATCGATTGTTGCGGGCGGTTCGTAAGTCGAGACGTAGTGGTCCTGACCGTCTTGTGTGAGAGCAATAATTCCGGCGGACCCTGCGAAAACGAGGGCTAATACTGTCACGACGACCATGCCAACAATCCAGTTTTTTCGAGTCCGCGGCGACCGTAGTCCGCCGATGCGTTCTGCCATACAGTGCATTGTGCCGCACCGATAGTCGCAATGCAGAACCATGCGTAGAACTCACAGTACCCTCTGGCCGTAGCCTCGATCTCGCATCCGGTTGGTGTATTGGCCTGAGCGCTTTCAGGGTGTCATTTCGTTTCGGGGTTGTTATTTCGGACCGTAATCTGGCGGTTAAGCACGACAGGTCGGCTGATGTCGGTCGGTTTTCTGCCGAGTTCCTGAGGTCCGGATGAACTCCGTCGGATCGCAGGTGTGCGTTCTGTGGGTCAGTTCGTTGTCGGCAACGCCGCACGTCTGGTGGCTGCAGTTGCCAACAAGGTCGGAGAAGAGTTCCTTCTTTGGGCAGTCGAAGGTGTACGAGCCGGGCATGGCTTAGCGCGCGGCCGACGAGGGAAAGGCACGCAATCGTTTCGGTTCCCACCTGCGCGCATAACGCTCGGCGAAGCCGCGCACATGTGTCCACGCGGGAGGTCGAGGCGAGATAGACGGCGGTGAGCCGGATGAGGTTCTGGTCGAATCGGTGCAGTTGATGGTTTTCGGGCCCAGCTTCTCTTGCGTCTCGGGTTCGGTCTTCGGGCCGTGCGCGTTGACGGTACCGAAGCCTGGGTCATTCTGCCTGGCCACCGGTTTCCGGTGGCATCGACGGACCGGCGTTGCACCACGACATAGCTTTGGTCACCAGAATGGTGCCCCTCGTGGTGGCTGGATTGTTTCTCCAGCAAGATCTTCTTAGGTCAGAGAACCATTTATGTTTGACGCCATCCGAACCGACGTCCCTGATGGACTCGGTCCCTCGCGGTTGACAGTCCGTACGACGGGTGTCGAGAATCACCTCGGTTGTCGCGGGAGGTGCATCTGTAGCTACAGTCCCTGTCCAGCGGGCCGAATCTGCAAGTCGCGCCGGTGTCGAATGGTGTGGTTCGGGTGCCGTTATCGGGTGCGGCTGACGCGGTGGCGCTCAGCAACGGGGCAATCGCCTGATTGTGTTCGTCAATCGAACGAATGAATTGACTCGTTCTGTGGTCAAGCTCATCCGGTGCACAGAAACCAATTACCTATGTAACGATTGAGCCACGCAGTGACACGTTGCGAGTTGTACGAACGGACGAGGAGCTCGAAGCATGGAGATACAGGATTACTTTAAAATCCTGAAAGCGCGATGGATCATCATCGTAGTCACCGTGATCGTAGCGATCCTGGGGGCATTGGGTGCGTCCCTTCTCACGACGCCGTTGTACGAGTCGAGCGCCAGAATGTTCGTCTCGACGTCCGGTGGCACGTCGGTCAGTGAGACCTACCAGGGCAACTTGTTCTCCCAGCAGCGTGTGGCGTCGTACTCGGAACTGGTGACCAGTGAGGCGCTGGCAGCCCGGGTACTCGATGTTCTTCCACTCGGTCTGACCCCGTCGCAGCTGGCTGCCAAGGTCAAGGCGTCGTCGACTCCCGACACCGTTCTGTTCGACATCACCGTCAGTGACTCGTCCTCAGCGCGAGCTCGCGACATTGCGAACGCGATGGCGGCTGAACTGATTAATCAGGTGCGTGAACTGGAGACCCCAGAAGGCGGGGGCGCTCCGTCGGCGGGTGTCAAGACCTTCCAGCAGGCCGACGCGTCCGCCTCGCCGGTCAGTCCGAACACAAAGCGTAACCTCGCCCTCGGTGCCGCAATTGGCCTGTTGCTCGGGCTTGCTCTGGCCGTACTACGGGACCGCCTCGACAACACCATCAAAAACCGTCGAGAGATCGAGTCGATCTCCGGCAAAGCTCTGGTCGGCACCATCCCGTTCGACAAGGAGCGCAAGACACATCCGGCCGTCGACTTTCAGGACCTCACCCAATCGGCCAGCGCCGAGGCCTTCCGTGAGCTCCGCACCAACCTGCAGTTCCTCGAAGTCGATCATCCGCCGCGCGTCATCGTCGTCACGAGTGCGATTCCCAGCGAGGGCAAGACGACCACTGCGCTGAATCTGGCGATCTCACTCGCCGAGGCCGGCCACCACGTCGTTCTCGTCGAAGGCGATCTGCGTCGTCCTCGCATCTCGAAGTACATGGGCCTCATCGGTTCGGTCGGCCTGAGTACCGTCCTTGCGGGGCAGGCGAAAGTGGACGAGGTGCTGCAGCCGACCAAGTACGAGGGTCTGCAAGCCATGGCGTCCGGTCCGATACCGCCCAATCCGTCCGAGCTGCTGGGATCGGAAGCGTCTCGCGCCATGCTGGTAGAACTGCGATCGAAGTTCGACTACGTCATCGTCGACGGAGCTCCCCTGTTGCCGGTCACCGACTCGGCCGTCCTGACCACCCATGCCGACGGTGCTCTCCTGGTTACCCGCTACGGGCATACCAAGAGCAACGAATTGTCCAGGTCCATAGGCAATCTGGAAACAATCGGAGCGCACGTCCTCGGTGTGGTGCTGGCATTGACTCCCTCGAAGAAGGGCGACATGTACAGCTACTCGTACAACTACACCGCCGATACCAACTTGCCCGAGCAGGTGACACCGCCAGTTCCCGCGCCTGCACCTCAGGCGCCGGCCGCCTCGACGACGCCGGTGTCCCCACCCGCTCCCGCGCCGGTGCATGCTCCGCCGACGCGGCAGTCCGCCCCTCGCTCTGCTTCCGCATCGCCTGCCGCCGGCCCGCGTACCAGAGAGGTAACCCGGGAATCTGAGACCGACCCCCGATCTCAGCGGCCGGAGACTCTGCCCAGAAACGGCACCGAAAGCCCGGGACTGCGAAAGTAGTTGGTAGAGGGCCGGACTCACTTCGATCCTGAGGAGTCCGGCTTCGGCCGTCCGCTGGTCCCGATGACAATCCCCGCGAGGGTCATCGAGGCAAGAATCACCGGCGTCGAGATGTTCGGAATTTGCGTCGTGAAAGCGACTGCGGCTAGCAACTGAAACACCACTGTGAGCCTGTCGCTGATGGTCGATTCGATCTTTTTTGCTTGCTCATGTACAGCTCCTGACGTGGCATTTGTTGATGACATCGTCGAAGCTACTCGTCGTTGAGGTACGTCAAAAGCCCTGGAACGCAGGGGAGTTCAGAAGTTATGTTCCCTTTTTTGGGCACATAACGAGACTTATGCGACCGTTGAGTTGAAGGCCGACACGATCCATTACCCGGCAGGGAGCGATAATCCTGACTATCAGATTGGAGGCGGAATTCGTACGGATTTCACCTACGACAGCGAGGGCAGGTGCGCCACCGAGACCAGGCTCGGCGTCGTCAAGACGTGGACGTATGACTCTGCGGGAAACCCGGTGTCTTCGTCTCTGAGCCCTGCTCCCTAGCGCGGATGTCTTCCAACGACGATCGCGTCCATCGCCCCGACCCAGGTGAGGTCTCCGTCAGACGATCGAACTCTGGGAGCAGATCTAGGTGCGCCACGCGGTACAGGCTCGCGGCACCGTCGAGGTTGTCCGCCACCGACCGAATGTTCTCTTCACCGACATCCATGCGAACGTCGAGCATTCCCTTCCTGGTGCGAGTCACAAGCGAGACGCCGTCCGCGCTCCACTGGATTCGCCAGTGCCCGTGCAAGAGTCGATTTCGTTCACGCATAGCCGTTTCGGCGAACTTGCGCGCACTCCTGAAATGCCTGGCACCGATCGACGCGGGACGCGTCTTGAGATCGAACAAGCTCTCGATCAGCCCGTTGAGTCGCTCGAACGTCATCCCTGCAGTAACAGCCATGCCGATTCGCTCGTCGGCGTCGATGAGCTCCCAGGCGAGCGCCGCAGCGTTGAACTCCAGCTCAGCTGCGTTGGCAGAAAC
Source organism: Rhodococcus cercidiphylli (assembly GCF_033042225.1). Classification (NCBI taxonomy): domain Bacteria; kingdom Bacillati; phylum Actinomycetota; class Actinomycetes; order Mycobacteriales; family Nocardiaceae; genus Rhodococcus; species Rhodococcus cercidiphylli. Next base: position 24,202 of record NZ_JAWLKE010000009.1, on the reverse strand, counting down.
TGCTCCGAGCAGTGCCAAGTGTTCGTCACTCAAAAATCCATGGGTCACTTCAGGGACCCTAACGAACAGGAGGCACTGATGGACCCCGTAACCCTCGGCATGGCGAAGGCCGCGACCCGCAAGACGGTGGAAATGGCACCGGCCCTCGCGAAGATGTACCGCAAACTCGCACTTGCCGGGTCCAGCGACGCCAACATTTTGGTTGTCGGCGATTCCACCGGCAACGCGCAGAACGAGTGGGCCTTCTACCTCGCGCAGAAGTTCGCAGCGCACTTCCCGAACCACACCGTCGTGTGGGCGCTCTGGGCTGATAGTACGAAGAACTTCCCGGCAGGCGACCGCGTCACCGTCCAGACCGGAACCAACGGCAAGACCATCACGTTCTGGAACGTCTCCGTGTCCGGCGAGATCGTCGGCTATGCAGCGGCGAACCACGGCACCATCCGGTCCGGCCTGTCCGCAGGCGGCGCACTCCCGCCCGATGTCGTGATCTTCAACTACGGGCACAACAGTCCGCAGCTAGACGCCGCATACCGGGCAGTTCAGATTGAGTCGATCAACGTCTACACCGGCTACTACCCGAGCGCGGCAATAGTGCAGATCGCACAGAACCCGCGTGCGGGAGGTGACGCCTCGTTCGCGAACGGCCAGAACAAAGCCGCGCAGGTCGCGGCACTGGCGTTCGATGAGGGCCACGTGCTCATCGACGTCAACTCGGATTTCATCGCGCGTAGTGACTACGCGACTGCGTACCTCGATCCCGATGGGCTGCACCCCAACCCGGCAGGCTCGCTACGCTGGGCAACCGTCGCGTGGGAGCAGCTACAGCCACGAGCGCGGGTGACGTTCGCAAGTAGACAGCCACGCGAGGACCATCAATGGATCCCGGCGACAAGCTTCTACATCTCACAGGGCACACCAGAGCTGGCGATGCGCGGAGTCCTACCCGGCTGGTCACTCGATCCAGCCGCTCCCGAGGCAGTCGTCACGTCGATGAGTTACCCCGGCGACTGGACGGCAGTGAACGTCATAGCCCTGTTTGGATCATCGGGAACGCCTGGTGTCGCGGTGTGCCGTTGCTGATGGCGCTCATCGAAAATGCTCAACTTCGCTCAGCGAAAGTGCTCACCCGGTAGCGGTGATCACTGTAGCGGTTGACGGGTCCCGGTGACGGCTTTGCGGAGCTTCTCCGATCGTGCGTTGTGATCGCGGAGCCGGTAGGAATCACCGGACATATCGAGGACTACCGATCGATGCAGGAGACGGTCGAGCATGGCTGCTGCGACGGTGTCGTCACCGAGAACCGTTCCCCACGATCCGACACCACGATTGCTGGTGATCACGATCGATGTCTTCATATACCGTTGCGAGACAACCTGAAACAACGCCGAAGCCGCCTCTCCCGGCAACGGAAGATACCCGAGTTCGTCGATCACCAACAGTGTCGGCCCGGCGTAGAACCGCATCGTCGTCGCCCATCTGCCTTCGATCGCAGCCCGGTGACATCGAGCGGCGAGATCGGCGGCGGTGGTGAAATACGTCCGATACCCGGCATGCGCAGCAGCCCGCGCCAACCCGACCGACAGATGCGTCTTCCCGACCCCCGGCGGGCCGATGAGCAGCACATTGGTAGCGGTCTCCAAATATCTGCAGGTCGCGAGCTCGTCGATCAGCTTCTTGTCGACCCCGGCGGCGTTGTCGAAATCGAAGTCCTCGAGCGATGCCGGGGTCGGCAGGCACGCGAACCGCAACCTGCCTGCCAACCGCCGCGCTTCGGTGGCAGCAACCTCGATCGAGAGCAACCGCTCCAGCGCCGCCGTCATCGACAGCTCCTCCGCCGCGGCCTGGTCGAGGACCGCCGGCAGTGCTTCGGCGGCGTCGGCGAGTTTGAGGACCCCGAGATGGCCACGCAAACGTTGGTAAAGGCTCGCTGCTTCCGCGGTGTTCGGTGCGGGAAGTCGATCGGCAGCGGCACCTCCTTTCGGTGTTTCACTCATGCGAGAGTGTTCCTTCCCCGTGCAGCCCGCTCGTAGGCCGAGAGGTCGATGACATCCGATGATGCTGCCGCGGAATCGGTTTCAGCTGCTCCTGTCGAGTAGTTCGTACTATGGAAACTGCTGCCACGCAATACTTCTGCCGCCCTGAGCGCATCAGGCCCGGGTGGTATCCGTTCTTTGCGGCGGTGCGGTTTGCCGGTGTTCGCGGTCGCCATCGCGGCCCGTTCGAGTGCGACGACATGACCGCTGTCGCGGACGATCATGCCGAGACCGTCGGCGGCGACCGCATGCCTGGCGACAGTGATGCCGGAGGCGGTGACGATGTCGAGATGACTACCGCCGACGGGGCGGGTGACGGTGACCTGCGCGGACGCCAACTCCGGCGGGACGGAGTACTGGTTGCCGCGGTAGGACACCAACGCTTGCCGCGACGCCGTCCGACTGTCGCCGAGAATCACCGGATACGCCGTCGCCGGCGGTTCCTGCAGGGGTTCGGCCGCTGCGAGGTCGGCGACAGTGCTGGTTCCGTCCGGGGTGTGGCGGGTGCGACTGTCGGAGATGGCGGCACAGAAGTTGTCGAGATGCGCTTGGGCCTGCTCGACGCTCATGTCCGGTAACGACCGCCACCAGCGTTGTGCTGCAGTGTGATTCGCTTTCTCGACGACACCTTTGCGGTTCCCTCTCCGCGGTGGGCAGATCGCGACCGAGACCCCGTAGTACTTCGCGACGCCGGCGAAGCTGGCGGTCACCGCACCGGACTCGGGGTGGCAGACAGTGGCCATCCGGTCGAAACGCCAGACTCGGGTGGTGCCGCCGAGAGCGCGGACAACGCGGTCGAGATTGTCGACCAGATGTGGTTGATCCATCGACGGGGTCAGTACCGCCCGCCATTTCCCCGAGTGTGCGAGGGAGCCGACCCACAGGTGTGCTGTTCTGCCCCAACCCCATTCAGTCGGCGGGTTCGGTAGATCGACGTAGTCCCATTGGGTTTCTTCGCCCGGTGGGTGGTCGATGATGGCGTTGGCTCGGTCGGTTGCGGTCCTGCAGGCCAGGCAGATCGGGCGTAGTTTCTGCTGCCGGATCTTGCGGGTCATCGTCGGATAGGACAGTGCGAAGCCCAGGGCCAACAGTTCGTCGAACAGGGCGACCGCCCACAGGTGCGGGTCCTCGGTGAATCGGTAGCGGATGTAGTCGATGAAGTCCTCGAACGGGTCCGTCGTGGACTTTCGTCGCACACCTGGGGTGGTGGTTCCGTTGATGTAGTTGCGGACGGTGCGGCGGTTGCGGCCGGTATGGCGGGCGATGTCCGAGATCGACATGCCTCGTTTGTGCAGTGCGGATATCTCCATGTCCTCTTCCCATGTAAGCATGAGATCGCGGGTCTCCTTCGGGGCGCTGGTGTGTGGTCAGAGACCATCAGCATCGGAGGAGGCCCGCCCTCATTGGCGGAGCCACACGGGTGAGCACTTTCAGAGATCAGATCTGGGCACTTTCACTGAGCGCCGTCATTGCAACTTCCTGTACCTGGGAGACGCGGCTGGCACCTTCCAGTCCGGAACGAACCCGACCGTGTTCACAGCGGGAGGGGCCACGAACGTCACAGCGCCGACTGCCGCAAACGCGCAGGTTCCCGCGCGACTGCAGAACCGGGTCGGATGGTCGTCGCGGCCGATCGCCTTGCAGGTTCAGCGTGACGCTGCAGCCGCCGCCGATGCCATGGCAGCAGACCTCTATTTCTACGGTCTGATGGTGCTCAAGGCGTCGTGATGCCGAGGGCGTAATCGAGCGTGCATCATGCCGTACTGCCCAGGTTTGGTGTGCGCGTCAGTTGGATGACTCGATAATCCGAGCGGCCTTACCTACCGCGGTAGCGCCCGCAGGAACGTCGTGGAGGACGACAGCGCCAGCGCCGATGCTCGCACCGGAACCGACGTGTATGCCGCCGAGGAGCACGGCGTTCGCGCCCACGGTCACGTTGTCACCCAGCGTGGGCGCGGCGTTGTCCTTCTCGCCGAGTGTCACGTTCTGATGGATTTCACAGTTCGATCCGATGCGGCATTTCCAGGAAATGACGATGCCCTGTCCGTGGCGCAGCAGCAAGCCTGGGGCGATCTGAGTCTGTAGGGGTAACGAGATTCCCATGACTACGTCGACCAGGATGTAGTAGATCGGGTGGTAGAAGCGACGGGCTCGCGGCGGTAGTGCTTGGCCAATGCGGAACAGTCGCATCACCAGTCGGCCCTTTGCGCTACGTCGGTTGGCGACCAGGTCTGCGTTCAAGATGCGCTGGTAGGTCATGCCCATTGATCTTGCCGTACTGCCCGGTCTGGCCGCGATCCGAACGGGCGCATAACGCGAGCAGTTGTAGCTCTATCAGCGGACGTTATTTGGCCTGCCATCGCATAAAAGTTCATTCGAGTGAATGACTGATGCGGGCAATTTACGGTGCGATCAGCATTCCGGAACGTCGATGGTCACTGTTGGCTGATCCACCAAAGGCTGCACGGGCACCGTTGCCTTGCCCGGAGCCGACGGCTCCTCGAGTTCCCACGTCACCGTCTGCGACTGACCCGGCGGGATCGTGAGGTATGCAGCCTGCACCGGCCGGCCGAGCTCGGTGCCGGCCTGGATGGAGAATCCCGTGATGCCGTTGACCTTCATGGACGTGATCTTCGCGCCCTGAGTGCCGTACAGATAGACGATCGATTCGTTGGTCCCGTACTCCACCGTCGGCTGGAACGTGCTCGCCACGTACGACGTCAGGCCCGCCGGATCCACGTTGTTGGTCAGCGTTGCCGTCACGGTCGACTTGCGGGTACCCGCGGTGCAGGATTCGGCCGAATACGTGATGTCGCGGGTCAGGTAGTAATCGAGCTTGTTGCCGCCGGCGTTGTTGACCACCACGTTGGCGTACGGGGCCGGGCTGTCCGGCAACACGTGACCCACCTTGGTGCCGGCCAGAATTGCCTGCTCGGCCGGGTCGGCGCTCCACACCGAGATGCGGCCCTCGCTGCCGGCGCGGCCCACCGCGTCGAGCAGAGACCTGGTGGGTGCCGCGCCCGTGGTCATCTTCTGCACCACTGCCGCCGCGATCTCCTGCAGGTATGCCTTGCGAGCCAACTGGTCGTCGCCGAACCTGGAATACGCCGTGCTGAGGGTGATTTCGACGACGTTGTCTGCCGTGATCTGCTCACCGTCGGCCAACGTGACCGGGCCGGTGGCACCGAGGATGTAGCTCAACGCAATCGGGTCGGTGGCGATAGCACCGTTGAGCACCTCACCCGTCTGCTCCGTCCACATCGACGACCAGATCTGGCCGGCATACGGAAAGTGCGGGCTGGCATTCGAGTTACGGAAATCGGTGGTGGTGTTGCGTGGGGCCCACAGCGCGTTGTATTCGGGCCCCAGATCGATGGGCTGTTCCGCGAATTCGAGTTCGTTGTTGGCACCGAGAGTGTCGACGCGAGCCGTGCCGTTCTCGGCCCGAATGATTCCGTAGCCACCGAGCAACCCGCCGGTACCCCGAGCCTCCGCATTGGTCTGGAACGCGAGAAAGTAACTACGCGGGCCGTTGTCGCCGAGCATCGACGGCAGCAGCTCACTGGCGATCCGGGTGTTGGTGAGCAGAGTCGCGAGTTCGTGAGTCTGATCGATCAACGACGTGCGAGCTTCGTCCACCACGCCGAGGAACGCCGGCTCGTCCACCTGCTGGGCCCGCTCACTGAGCTCGTCGGCTGCGGCGGAGGTCTGCTGCAGTACCGGCTGCGCGTCCCGCAGGGCCGCGGTGTCCACCTTGCCGCCGCCCTCGACGAGGCTGCTCGGATTCAAGCTCGCACCCGCGGCCGACGCCGGGGCGAGCACGTCCACGGCCAATCCCTGCACCACGTCGCTGATCTGCGCTACCGATTTCAAAGGACTACCAAGGTATGGAACGGCTTTGGCTATCGAAAACGGGATGGACGTCGTCGCCGAGACCGCATCGTCGGCGGATTCGGAGGCGCGGGCCGCTGCGGCCTCGGCCCCGGCCGAATCGCCGTCGAGCAATGCGTCCTTGGCCTGTGTGGCCGAGTCGCGAGTGGCGGTCAAACTCGACTGCGCGGAATAGGCCTCGTAACCGAGCCACACCACAAAAGCGATGACAATGACCAGAAATACCCCCACCGAGATGAGAATCGGCCGCTTTCTGCCCGATTTCCGACCCCGGGTATCGGTGGAACTGGTTGCCATCGTCGGTGGCCTCTCGGTCGAGGAAATGTATTCGAGTGCACAGCCTAAAGGGGAGTGGTCGATCTGGCGTACCTGTCTTCGATCCAGGTAGAGCATTCACAGTGTGTCGACTAGTTTGTAGTGGGCGATGAAAAGATCGACGTCGATGAGCGGTGCCGCCGGCCGAATCGAAGCCGTCAGGGTGCGTGCGTTGAGGAGGTCGGGGAGTGTCGCCAGAGGCGGACGATCGGTTCGAGGATGGCCGCTTCCCTCTGTCGGCTGCTCAGATGAACATCTACCTCGCTCAGCAGCTGGCCCCGGGTGTGCCGTTCACCATCGCTCAATACGTCGAGATCCGCGGTGATATCGACCCGTCCGTGTTGATTCGCGCGACGGACATCGCCTGCCGACGGCTCGAATCGCCCGCAGTGCGGATCGGCGTGGACGACGGTCACCCGTACCAGTGGTCGGATCTGCGAGTGCCGTACGCGATGATCTACCGCGACTTCACCGACTGCGAGCATCCCATCGCCGATGCTCAGCGCTACATGGACGAGCAGTACCGGAAACCTGTGGATCTGGTTCGCGACCAACTGATCGCCTCCGAGATCATCCAGGTGGGCACGTGCCACTACTACTGGTACAGCCGGGCTCACCACATCGTGATGGACGGCCTCGGCGCAATCTCGGTGCAGGAGCGCACCGCTGCGGTGTACACCGCGTTGATCACGGGCACCGAGATCCCGAAGACCCGCGCCATCGGAGTGCGGGAGATCTACGACTACGAGGCCGCATACCCCAATTCCTCCCGCTACGAGACCGACCGTCAGTACTGGCTCGGTCGACTCGACGGCCACCTCGAGGCCCCTCGGCTGGGCGGCAGCCCACACGAGCCTGCCGCTCCCAGCGGAGTGACGGTCAGTGTCGGTGCTGTGCTGGACGCAGACCTCACCGAAGCCGTTGCAGCAGTGGCACATCGGTACAACTCCTCCGACGTCCCCGTTGTGCTCGCCACGTTCGCGCTCTATCTCGCGCGCATGACCGACACCGACGACGTCATGCTCAGCTTGCCGGTATCGGGCCGAGCGACCACCAAACTGCGGGAATCGTCCGGCATGATGTCAAACGTCGTGCCGCTGCGCATCGGCGTCGAACAAGGGGTCACCGTCGAAGAACTCCTTCGACGGATTCAGGTGGAACTCACCGGCGCACTTCGCCATCAGCGATTCCGCGTCGAGGACATGCAGCGGGCCACCGGCGACGGTACCGGCAGTGCCGCTGCCGGACGCGGGGTGTTCGGTCCCACGGTCAACATCATGATGTACAACAGCACAATTCGGCTCGGCGACGTGATCGGCGAATACCGCGTGCTCTCCAGCGGCCCCATCGACGACATGATGGTCAACGTCTACCCCGGTGTCGCAGGCACGAGCACCCGCGTCGACTTCCTCGGTAACCCGGCTCTCTACAGCACCGACGAGCTCGCGGCCCATCACCGTCGCTTCCTGGCACTCCTGCGCGAGGTGGTCCATGCCCCCGAGGGGCTCGCGGTGTCCGAGCTCGAAGTGCTGGGTGCCGAGGAGAAGACAGCGCTGCTGGGCGGGCATTCCACGGCGACCGTAGCCCCCGCACTGCTTCCCTTTTTGCTGACGACCGGCGCGGTGGTGCGTGCCACCGGAGTCGATCAATCCAGTGACGACTTCACCAGGGTCGCAGAACACATTGCTGCGCAACTCGCCTCGATCGGAGCAGGCCCGGAGAAGCGAATCGCCGTCGCCATCGAACGATCCTACGAATCCTTGCTTGCCTCGTGGTCGGTCTCGATCTCGGGCGCGTCGTTCGTTCCACTCGACCCCACCGAGCCCGCCCAGCGGCTGACGGCAGTGCTCGCCGATGCGCACGTGGAATTCGGCATCACGACTCGTGCCGCTGCGCAACACCTTCCGAGCACTGTCCGATGGTTGCTCATCGAGGACCTGCTCGACGCCGACCCGATCGCGTTCACGCCGCCGACCCTGCACGTCGACAACGAGGCCTACGTCATCCACACCTCGGGGTCGACGGGTAAACCCAAGGCTGTCAGCGTCACTCACCGCGGGCTCGCGCAACTCGCAGCCAACGTCGTCGACCGATACGCCGTCACCCCCGATTCGCGCGTACTGCAGGCGGCGTCGCCGGTCTTCGACGCATCCATCCAGGAGCTCCTTGCCGCGTTCGCTGCGGGTGCCACCCTGGTGATCGCTCCGGCCGACGTCTACGCCGGTCCCGCCCTCGCCGGCGTGTTGGACCGCGAGAAGATCACGCATCTGATCACCTCGCCCACGGTGCTGGCCACTCTGGACCCGGCCGACCTCAGCTCCATCGACGTCTTCGACGTCGGAGGCGAGGAGTGCCCACCCGCATTGCGAGACAGGTTCGTCTCCGCCGATCGAACGATGCGCAACGCATACGGGCCGACCGAGACGACGGTGTTGGCCACGCTGTCCGACCCGATGCGCGCCGCCGAACGGGTGACCATCGGCGCGCCACTGCCGGGTGTGAGGGCGTTGGTGCTCGACGCGCACCTGCGGCCCACGCCGTACGGAGGCGTCGGCGAGCTTTATCTCGGTGGAGACGGACTGGCCCGCGGCTACAGCGGGCAGCCGGGGCTGACCTCGACGCGGTTCGTCGTAGACCCCGGGACAGCCGGAGCTCGGTTGTATCGCACAGGAGACATCGTCCGTCGGTCGTTCGACGGGTCCACGATGGAGTACCTCGGCCGCAGTGACCAGCAGATTCAGCTGCACGGGCGTCGTGTCGAACTCGGCGAGGTGGAGTCCGCGGCCACAACGTGTGCGGGAGTGACCGCGGCCGTGGCCGTCGTGAGCGACAACCGACTCGTTCTGTACGTCACCGGAGGCTCGGCGGAGCTGGACGGTCACCTGCGGAACCGTCTGCCCGCGTGGATGGTTCCCAGCACCGTCGTTGCTTTGGACGCGCTGCCCATGACGGCGAGCGGCAAGGTCGACCGTCGTGCGTTGCCGGCCCCCACGGCATTCGTTAATACCGAATACGTGGCACCGCAGTCTGATACCGAACGCACCGTGGCGGGAGCCTTCGCCGACGTCCTCGGTGTCGAGAAGGTGGGGCGCGAGCACTCGTTCTTCGAGCTCGGCGGTGACTCGCTCAGTGCTACCCGCGTTCTCGCACGCCTCGGTTCCGCAATCTCGTTGACCGTCCTGTTCGCCGACCCCACCGTCCGCGCAGTCGCGGCGGCCATCGACGCGTCTTCTGCTTCCGAGCCGTCGCTCGAACTACTCGATACCGTTGTGCCGGGGCGTATCCCGCTGTCGTACGCGCAGCAGCGGCTGTGGTTCCTCAACCAGTTCGATCCCGCATCGCCCGCGTACAACATGCCCGTGGCAGTGCGAATCGGAGCCGCTGACGATCCCGCGATGGTTCTGACGGCCCTGCGCGACGTCATCGAACGACACGAAGCCCTGCGCACCTACTACCCGTCCGACGACGACGGTCCGCGGCAGGTGGTGCGGCCCACCGACACCGTCCTCGTCGACGTACCCGAACGCACTGTCACCGAGCGTGACCTGGACTCCGCGGTCGCAGCGGCCGCGACCGCGGGCTTCGATGTATCGGCCGAGGTACCCATCCGCGCAACGCTTCTGAACGTGAACGAATCCGGCGACACCGTCGCCGTGGTGGTGGTGCACCACATCTCTATGGACGGGTGGTCGGTCGACCCACTCGTACGCGACTTCGCCTTCGCCCACGCCTCTCGGGCAGCAGGTCACGCGCCCACCTGGCCACGTCTGCGCGCGCAGTACGGCCAGTACGCGGTATGGAACCGAGCAGTGGTGGATTCGGTTGCCGAAGAACAGCTCTCGTTCTGGGCGTTGGTTCTGAGTGATACCGATACCGCGGCGGCAGAGCTACCGGCGGACTTCCCCAGGCCTGCGGTGCAATCGATGAGAACGGACGCAGTTCCGTTCGAGATCGGGCCGCAGCTGCACTCAGGCATTCGTGAGTTGGCTCGATCGACCAACTCGACCACGTTCATGGTCGTCCACGCCGCCGTGGCTGCGGCCCTGAGCCGCTTCGGTACCTCGAACCGGGTGGTGGTCGGGTCTCCGACCGCAGGGCGAGGACACGAAGCGCTCGACGAGATGGTCGGGATGTTCGTCGGAACCCTTCCTCTCGCAGTCACTGTGGACCCGTCGGACAGTTTCGCGTCCCTGCTCGATGCAGTCCGCACCGCTGACCTCGACGCCTTCTCGCATTCCGACGTCCCGTTCGAGCGGATCGTCGACGCCCTGGCGACCGATCGATCCCTCGACCGGCATCCGCTGTTCCAGGTGATGTTGGCATTCGACAATGCGACGCACCGATCGGTCGAGGACTTGCCCGTCTCGGTGCTCGAGATACCCACTCGCACCTCGGAATTCGATCTGACGCTCGTGCTCGAGGACGAACACGGTGATTCGGCGTCGTCGACCGGCCAGATCGAGTACGCGGTGGACCTCTACCAGCGGGCCACCGTCGAACAATTTGCGTCGGTGATTCTGGCCATCCTGAACACAGCGGTCGCGAACCCGGCTGTTGTCGTCGGTGATCTTGCGCTTGCCGACACGCCGGCCCTGCCATCGTCGATGCCCGACGGCACGCTGCTGGACGTATTGAGCGGTGGCACAGCCATGTCCGGTGCTGTCGCCATCGACGGCCTGGAATCGATGACGTACACCGAGCTCGATTCTCGCTCGAACCGGATCGCCCGGCTGCTCATCGCACACGGCGTCGGACCGGAAACTCTTGTCGCACTGTCCCTCGAACGCTCGGCCGAATACATCGTCGCGCTGTGGGCCGTGGTGAAGGCGGGCGGCGCGTTCGTACCCGTGGATCCGCGGTACCCGGCCGCTCGCCGGGAACAGATGCTGGAGCACATCGAGATCGGCTTCGGCGGATTCGAGCCGACAGTGCACTGGCTCGACGAGACGCAGGCCCAGCAGTTCAGCGGTTTGGCCCTGACCGATGCGGATCGCCTGGCAGCGCTGAAACCGACGCACCCCGCCTACGTGATCCATACGTCAGGTTCGACGGGAACACCCAAGCCCGTGGTGGTGACGCATCAGGGTGTGTATGCGCTTGCGCAGCAGGTCATTCCGCGGTACGGCGTGACATCGAGTTCGCGCGTGCTCCACGGCTACTCGGTCAACTTCGATGCCGCAGTGCTCGAACTCGTCCTTGCTTTCGGGGCCGGGGCGACCATGGTGATCGCGCCGCCGGACCTACTCGGCGGGGACGAGATGTCGGCCTTCCTCACTGCGCATCGTGTCACCCACTACCTGTCCACACCCGCGGTGCTCGCCACCGTGCCGCCGACCCCCGGGATCGAGACCGTCGCCGTCGGCGGTGACGTGCTGGGCACCGGTGTTGTCGACGATTGGTCGGCCGGGCGGTCGATGCTGAACGCCTACGGTCCCAGTGAGGCGACGGTGGTGGCCACGTTGGCCGAGTCGCTGCGTGCCGGGGAACCGGTCACCATCGGTCGGCCGCTGGATCATGTGGGCGCGCTCGTGCTCGACGACCGACTGCATCCGGTGCCACTCGGTGGCGTCGGGGAGCTGTACCTCGCAGGCTCGGGCGTGGCTCGCGGCTACCACGCGGACCCGACGTCGACCGCCGCGCGCTTCGTCGCGGCACCCGGCGGCACGCGGATGTACCGGTCCGGTGACCTCGTTCGGCAGCAGCCGTCGGGCATGCTCGATTACCGCGGGCGCCGAGACGACCAGGTCCAGATCAACGGTGTGCGCGTCGAACTGGGGGAGATCGAGAGTGTTCTGACGGCGCACCCCGACGTCGGTGGAGTGGTGACAGCGGTACGCGAGAACAGAATTCACGCCTGGGTGGTGGGCCTCGATGGGCAGGACGCTGCCCAGTGGCTGCTGGACCGGCTGCCGTTGTCGATGCAGCCGGCGGTCATCACCCGGATCGACGGTATTCCGCTGACCGGCAACGGCAAAGTGGATCTCGACGCCCTGTACTCGGAGACACTGCCGGAGGGCGATCCGGCGGGGGCGCGCACCCTGGCGCAGGAGGTGGTGCTCGGAATCTTCGCCGACCTGCTGGGTATCGAGAATCCTGCCGTCGACGACAATTTCTTCGTCCTCGGCGGGGACTCCCTCGTCGCGACGCGTGCTGCAACCCGCATCAGCGCGGCGCTCGGTACTCATGTTCCGGTGCGGACCGTCTTCGAATCTCCCACCGCGCAGAAGCTTGCGTCGGCGATCGAGTTGTTGTCCGAGAACTACACTCCGCTTCCCGCTCTGCTCCACGATCCCGACGCGCGGTCGTACCCCGGTCTTGCCCCGGCCGAGCGCCGAATCTGGCTGCAGAATCGATACGACCCGACCTCGGCCGCGTACAACATCGCCGTCGAGGTACCGCTTCCGGCGGGCCTGGACCTCGATGTTCTGCGCGCCGCGATAGCCGATGTGCTGGAACGGCATACACCGCTCCGCACGGTGTACCCGTCGACCGCGAATGGTCCCGTCACTGTTGTTCTCGACCCGCAGATCGTGCTGTCGACGTTGGACGATGCTCATGCAGGGCACGATGCTCTAGCCCTGCACGGCTTCGATCTGACCCTCGAAGCGCCGCTACGCCTCGGCCTGCTGGACCGAGGCGGTGAGCGGGTGCTGTCCGTTGTTGCGCACCACATCGCGGTCGACGGACTCTCGCTCCGTCCACTGGCCCGAGACGTCGAGACCGCTCTGCTGGCCCGAATGGCCGGATCGACAACGGAATTCGATTCTCTCGCCGTCGACTACTCGGATTACCGAGTGTGGCAGCGCACTGTGATCGACGCCGTGGCGTCGGATCAGCTCGAGTTCTGGCGTCGCACCCTGGCCGGTGTGCCGGAGTTCCTCGACCTGCCGACCGGAACCCCTGATCCCTCGGCCGATGCGACGGCCGTGGAGTTCTCCGTCGGCCCGGACACCCTCACGCTGCTGCGTTCGCTCGCGCATCGTGTGGGCGCAACGGTGTTCGTCGTGGTCCACGCGGCGTTGGCCGCCGTCCTCGCAGAAGCCAGTGGTACCCAGGACATCGCCATCGGGACCCCGGTGGGTGGCCGAACCGACCCGGCACTCGATCACCTCGTCGGCATGTTCGTCGGTACCGTCGTGCTCAGGACGGAGGTCGATCCGTCGTCGACGTTCGAGGACTTCGTGACCTCGGTCCGCGACCGGGATCTCGATGCATTCGCGAACTCGGACGTCCCGTTCGAGCAGGTGGTGGATGCGGTGCAACCCACCCGCGCCGTCGATACCCATCCGCTGTTCCAGGTGCTCCTGGCCTTCGGTGATACGGCAACTCCGACAATCGAACTGGGGTCGACGTCGATCACCCCGCGTCGCGTGGACATCACGGACACGCAGTTCGACCTCGAGGTCCTGGTCGACGAGTCCGAGGCCGGACTGATCGGTCATCTCGGGTACTCGCCCGCACGGTTCTCGCGATCGGTGATTCTCGGACTCGCCGAGCGCCTGACCGAGGTGTTGACGATGGTCTCCACGCAGCCGAATATTCGGCTGGGCAGCGCGGAGTTCGGGCACGCCCCGTCGGCCGTTACCTCTCACCGCGACAGTGCACCCGGACTCACACTGGCGGCAGTGTTCGAGCAGGCAGTGCAGAGTTGGCCCGACAATGTCGCGGTGATCGAGGGCTCGCGATCGTTGACCTACCGTCAGGTGGATCGACAGTCGAATGCGCTCGCCGACAGACTGATCCGCGCGGGTGCTCGGCCAGGTGTACTGGTGGCGATTGCCTATCCTCGCTCCGTCGACTACCTCGTCGCGATCTGGGCCGTGGCCAAGACCGGAGCGGGCTTCCTGTCCATCGACCCGTCTCAACCCGTGGCCCGAGTGCAGGAGATTCTCGATCGCGCTGCCCCGGTCACAGGAATCTCGGCTGCCGACTTCCATTCGGGCGGTGCCGACTGGGTGAGCGTCACCGGCGACGAGCTCGACCGCGTCGATGGTCGCGAAGCACCGCTGGACAGCGTGGCCTACGTCGTCTACACCTCCGGTTCCACCGGAGTGCCCAAGGGCGTGCGGGTGACGCACCGCGGCATCGCGAATCTGGTGCAGAGCCAACGAGATCTCTTCGGAGTGGAGCCGGGATCGCGGGTGCTGCAGTTCGCGTCGCCCAGTTTCGACGCGTCGATCTTCGAGACACTGATGGCCGTCGGGGCGGGAGCCAGCACGGTGATCGTTCCGCCCGAAGTACACGGAGGGCGTGAACTCGAAGCGCTCATCGAGCAACATCAGGTGACCCACGCGTGCCTCACTCCGACCGTCCTACAGGTGACCGACGCAGAGGCCGTGCCGTCGCTTCGAGTGATCGTCATGGCAGGCGAGGCCGCCAATTCGGCACTGCTGCAACGATGGTCGCGTCGACGCTCGGTGTTCAACGCCTACGGCCCCACCGAGGGGACCGTCATGAGTACCTGCACGACGGACCAGCGTGAGTGGGGCCCGGCGGTGCCGGTGACCATCGGCGGACCGGTTCGCGGCTTCGACGCAGTGGTACTCGATACCCGTCTACGCCCGGTGGGCAACAACGTCGTCGGAGAGCTCTACCTGGGCGGGGCAGGCCTCGCCGAAGGGTATCTGGGACAGAGCGGAACGACGGCGAGCAGCTTCGTTGCCGATCCGTTCGGTGACGGTCGGCTCTATCGAACAGGCGATCTGGTGCGCTGGGTTGTTCAAAGCAGCGTTGTTCGGGGCAGCGATCGTGAACTCGAATATCTGGGCCGAGTCGATTCGCAGGTCAAGGTTCGCGGTCACCGCATCGAGCTGTCCGAGGTGGAAGCGGCACTGCTGCGTCACCGAGATGTGCGTCAGGCCAGCGTGATCGGTCGTGGGCAGTCGCTCGCTGCCTACGTGGTGGGCGGCGTCGAACCGCGGGAGGCTCGCGAGTTCCTGGCCAGGACACTCCCGGCGTACATGGTGCCCAGTACCGTTACCGTCGTCGACGCACTCCCGATGACGTTGTCCGGCAAAGTCGATGCGAGCAGGCTGCCCGAGCCCTCGATCATGTCGACCGAACGACGCGCCCCGGTCTCCGCGAACGAAGTACTGGTGCACGCCGTGTTCTCCGACGTATTGCAGGTCGCCGCCGAGGACATCGGTGTGGACGATAATTTCTTCGATCTCGGTGGGCACTCCCTTTCCGCAGTACAGCTGATGGATGCGCTGGGGGACCGGATCGACCGCCGGCTTCCGATCAGCCTGCTGCTGGTACATCCGACGATTTCGGCCCTGGCAGCGCAACTCGACACGGGCGAGCATGGTGCGGACAGTGCCTTCGAGGTGGTGCTTCCGCTCCGAACCGAGGGCGTGGGCGCACCGCTGTTCTGTGTGCACCCGGCCATCGGAATCGCGTGGAGCTACGTCTCGCTGCTCGGGGAGACCGAACGTCCGCTGTACGGCCTTCAGGTGCCCGGCATCGCCGACGGTGACCCTGCGCCGACTTCCATCGAGGAGTTCGCCGAGAGATACGTGCGCGAGATCCGAGGTGTTCAGGCGCACGGCCCCTACCATCTGCTCGGATGGTCGCTCGGCGGCGTGATCGCGCATGCTGTTGCGACGCAACTGCAGTCGGAAGGTGAGGACGTCGCGCTGCTGGCGCTCGTCGACGCGCAGCTCTCGGCACCGGAGGGTGCCGCTGAGTTCGGCATCGACGATCTTGCTCGTCAGCTCGGGGTCGAGGGTGACTCGTTCGAGACCATCGTGGATCGATTGCGCGAGAACATAAGTGAACTGGCGTTTCTCACCGTGGATCATCTGCGGCGAATGTATCGTCCCGTCGCGGAGTCTCCCACCTGGGTGGCGTCGTACGCGCCTGCTGTGTTCGCGGGGTCGGTGCACTACTTCGCCGCTCGCGGCTCGCACGGTGCGGAGCAGTGGACGCAGTTCGTGGGCGGGCGGATGTCGGTTCACCCGGTCGATGTGGAACACGAAGACATGCTGGGCGAGTTCGGTGCCCGTGCACTAGGCCGAGTGATCGGCACCGAAGCTGTGGGGAAAGGTGTGGCGTGATGAGCGAACAATTGGAGCCGTACGTCGATGACGTGCGAGCGCACTACGACCTGTCGGACGAGTTCTTCGCGTTGTTCCTCGACCCGAGTATGACGTACAGCTGCGCCTACTTCGAGCGTGAGGACATGACGCTGGAGGAGGCGCAGACGGCCAAGATCGACCTCGCCCTCGGCAAGCTGGATCTGAAGCCGGGCATGACGTTGCTCGACATCGGCTGTGGCTGGGGCGCTCTCGCCAAGAGGGCGGTCGAGAAGTACGACGTCAACGTCATCGGTTTGACGTTGAGCCGAAATCAGTACGAGCACGGTCGCACCGTCGTGGCCGATCTGTCGACCGACCGCACCGTCGACATCCGGTTGCAGGGGTGGGAGGAATTCGACGAGCCCGTCGATCGGATCGTCAGTATCGGCGCGTTCGAGCATTTCAGGCGTAACCGGTACTCGGCATTCTTCGCGAAGTGCCGCTCGGTACTGCCCGTCGACGGACGAATGTTGTTGCACACCATCGTCATCACCCCACCCGACCCGGCCTCCGGTGCGGGCGGCCTCACGCGTGAGGATGCGCACTTCTCACGCTTCATTCTGCGCGACATCTTTCCCGGCGGACAGTTGACGCTCGTCAAGGTGATCAAGGCGAAAGCCGCCGACGCCGGATTCGAGTTGCTGCGGGAGCATCCTCTGAGGTTGCACTACGCGAGGACACTCGATACCTGGGCCGAGAAACTGATCGCGTCTCGCGACGAGGCCATTGCCGTGTCCTCGGAGGCGACGTACGAAAAATACGTGCAATACCTCACCGGCTCGTCAGCGCGATTCAAGAGTTCACGCATCGACGTCGTGCAATTCACGCTGGCCGCTGCAGACATACCCGAGAAGTGAGTGTGCGACTGACACTTGACTAACGAGTCAAACTAGTACCCTGGCTAACGGCGAGGGGCATGTCCGCGATTTTTCTCGTCCGCCGGTCCGAATGAGACTGCTTCTGACGTTGGGGATTCCATGCACACAGTTTCTGGGGCACCCAGTTTTGCGGCCGTGTATTTCCTCGCGGCTCTGGCGCTACTCATCCTGTTCCTCGCCGTCGGTGCGAACATGGCAATAGCCGCACCGCTGATCCTGGCTTCGATCGGGATGGGAGTTGCTGTGCTTATTCGGAATCGGATGGTTGGCCGATGACGTGGCGGGCACTATGAAGAATGTCCGGCGCTTTGTTGCCATTGGACTGTTCACTTCCTCGGTTCTGGCATTCATCGCGACGTCCACCGGCACCGCTGTTGCGCCACCCGGGCCGGTCGTCGGCCCCCACTAGTTGCCTCGTCACGGCTGGTGCCTCGATGATCTGGCCGTCGGTTCCCTCCAGAAGTGGAAGTCGACATACGTTATTCGCCCCAAGTGGAGACCGAGCTCACCTGCGGCAGTGCCGGTCGGATCACATCGGCTGTCCAGAACGCCATCTCCGTCACCTATGCCCGCGACTCTGCGGGGTGCATTCAGTCCGAGATCAAGGCGGGCAAGACCGCCATGTACAGCCGCGACAGTGCGGTCGCGTCGCGTCTAGTGAGACCGTGAACGCCTGATGGACATCCTCGCGATCGACGAAGCAATTCGCCGACGCCGCCACCAAATACGGTCGCGTCATCTCTGGCTCGACCGCACTCGGCATGGGCGGGCGACAGGTCCCCTGACCGACCACGCCGACTGCCCCTCCTTGAATGGCAACAGCTCCGGCAGCGTAAACACCATCGGCAACAACCCTGCTTACGGCCCGATTGCAATTGTCGGAGTCAAGCACCGAGTTGATTCGGATTGTCGGCGTACTCGGTGACTCGATCGGCGCGGCGAGGGCGATAAGTCGGTCGCTTTGGACTGAAACGCTTACTGGGGATACATCAACCGCGCCCTGTTCACCGCAGGATTCCCACGATCAACCGCGCCAATGCGGGCGAGCGCGCGGTGGAGTTCGTGCTGATCCAGAAGTCTTTCCGACGCCGGTCCTAGATGCCCGGATGCACCGATGTCATCTGCAAGTACGGAATCAATGACCTGGGAAACAGCCCGCACATTCGTCCACCTCGCAGCCGACTCGATCAAGGGGTGGCGACATCAGGCGGACAGTGGGTGCCAGTTGTTGGCGACCACGCTGACACCGTTTTCGCTGTCGACAGATGGGTGGTCGACCGAAGCGGGGCAGGCCACCAAGGCGTCAAATGCGCCGTGAGTTCAGTACAACGACCGGATCCGAGACGCCGCACCACACTGCACCCGACAACCTTCGCTGCGCTCGCTGGGGGTTGCCAACGGAGTGGTCGTACGGGCGGGCGCGGCCGGAAACCCCTTTGGAGGAGTATTTTGAGGCTGCAGACGCCGTCGAGCGCACGCAACTCAGGCAACTGGGAGCTGGGCAATCGCATCGCCACAGACGCCGCCATGACATCGGGGTTGAGCACGACGACCAGGGCAACAGCCGCGTTCAGCAGAGCCGACCGCGGTCGCATCATCACCGTGGCAGGTGCGGGCACATCGGCCTCCCGGTACTACTCCTACGTCTCGGTCGTCGTCTCCGCTACGCAGATGACGACTGAGAACGCCGCTGCATCCACAGTCTCGGCAGCGCCGGCGGGAATCGGAACCGCAGACGTTGACGGGCTACATCTAGGTTCCGAGATGGCCATCGCAATGGTTGCAACGAGACAAGCAGGTGTCTCACGCGGCCGACGTCGTAGTCGATCTAGCTTCCATGGCGGGCTAGCGCGAGTACGGGCGTTTTGCATCACGTTCGCGGGCAGCAGGTGTCTCAGATCGGTCTCAGCGACGAGCGGAACGATCCCTTACAGCTGAACGTTGTTCTGACAGATGAGAGGGTGTGCGTGCCGTTTCGAAAGTTCTGAAACGAGTCAGAATGGAGCTACGTGAACGAGCCGAGCTATCTGTGGCTAGAGTTGTCGCATGGTTGACATGGGGCCGAGTGCGATGGCGCTGCCTTCGTTTGCCCAGCCTCCTGTAGTCGAGGTGGCTATGGGAGTGGAGTTCCTTCCCCTCCCTGCGCTGACTGTCGTGCCGCTTGTAGATGTTGCGCGGACTTGGGCGAACGACTATCCGATCGTGCAAGAACAGCCCGCGCTTCCTCCCACTGGCGGTCCGTTTGGTCCCGCAGGGTTCAACTTTGAGGTCAGCGCCGGCGTCCCACCCATACGTTTGTGGTTATTGAACAGAGCGAACACCGAGCTGATCCAGATCCAGGGTGACCGTTTCATCCTTAATTGGAGACGGATAAGTGATTCCGAGTCATATCCCCGTTATAGATACCTAGCGCCGAGGTTTGACAGTCACTGGCTACGATTTGCCGAGCAGGTGGAGGCCTTCGGGCTTGGACCGCTACAACCCATCACAGCAGAAGTGAGCTTCGTAAATGCTTTCTACTTGGAGCCTGACGAGACGCTTTTCGACGTATTGACCATCCTGTCCGACCAGTTTCAAATGAAAGCTGCGGAACCTTCCATTGAGCTGGTCATGAAACTCGATGGGAAAAACCAGGATGATGCTGTGGGCGAGCAGAGGATCTCAGTGTCACGCACACCCGGTGAGATTAACCGTGTCTCAATGACGTTGATCACACGAGTAACGGTGATCAATGAGGATGCGAATCCTATACAAGAAGCGCTTGGCCGCGCTCACGCGATCGGAGTAACTAGCTTCGCTCAGTTGACTACCCCGAAGATGCACCGAAGGTGGGAGATCAAACTATGACGACCGCATGCGAACTCCCAGGGAACGCGACGATGGCCCCTGTCCGAGCATCAACTTTCTTGGTCGATAGTCACGCTCTCCTTTCAGGGAGTTGGGGATTCTGGAACACTGACACCATTGTGTCTCGGAGTGCCCTTATGGGGTATACCCAGAAGCAATTGGTCAAGCTAATGAAACTCCGACGTGACTGGGATGAGGAAGGTGGCTTACCCGTAGCGCCTAGCGTGGCGAAGCTGGTTCTGATGCTCGTCGACGCATTCATTTTTGAAGACAACCTCGCGACTCCGCAACTCTCGCCTCAAAGGACTGGGGGCGTTGATGTTGAGTGGTTGATCGGCGGCAATCACATGTCGTTATCAGTTTCGGCTGACGGTGACATCGTGGCTTGGGCGCTATCCCCCCAGGGCCACGAGCTCTTTAGCTTCGATTCAGATGTTGACATGTTCGACGCTAAGGGAGTCGCCCGGTTGATCAACGAAGCACGTCGTTTTCTGGAGGAGTTCAGCCCCAAAGTTCAGAAGCGCATTCTGATCTAGTGACTGCCGGACCTCCTGTCGCGCCCCCTGTGATCAAGGCAGACGACCTCACCATTCCCGGTGATGACATGCTGTATAGACGTGTGCCAAGGATCCCAATGGAGCACATGGTTCTGGTGGACGAGACTGACGGCAGCATCGTTTTCAGCAGGGGCGCTTTCAAGTTCAACAAGAATGACGGCTGTTCCGTTTATAGGCATTCGATCCTGCAGGACAACTCTTTCACGTGGGAGGACGCGAAGAACGCCCCGGACAACGGGGTGGCGTCAGTAACCGTGTTAGATGTTCGCGAGGTCAATCTTGGCATCGCAGATGATCCGCACCCGCCACTACCTCTTGTGCTCCAGAAACCGCGGGATGTTGCGCACGCAGTAATAGTGCATGCTGCCAGCGGCCCGCTGAGCAACTCGAAGCGTGAGCAGGCTCTTACTGCTCTCGCCAAACGTGCTCAGTCGGTCGGACCGGCTTAGGGCAAGCTGTCCGACACTGCCTGGGCCGTCTTGGTGCGGCGGGTCCAAAACTTCGCGCAATAAGGATCTAGGAGGCACCCGCGCGGGCAATGCAACACGTTCCCGTAGATGAGACCGTCCGATGACCCGCACGAGTGTGCGGCAGCGATGACCGGCGCATCGGCGAGCTCGCGCACAGGGTTGTTCGACTCCCTGATGGGGTCACGCCAGCGGACGAGAATCGTCTACAGCTTGTCGTTTCGAGGGTCGCGTGGGTCAGTGGGGTACAGGCCGTTCTGTCGGTTGATCGTCGCAACGCCACCTGACAGCGCATCGAAGACGGTGTGGAGTGCCGAGTCGGCGTACTGCTCCGCGTTCGTCGGTAACTCGTTCTTGTCTTCCATTTCGTACCACGCCGCGATCAAGGTCTCTCGCAGGTGGTCGACGAGATGTTGTCCAGCGCTGCGCGCGTACCCGTATGCCATGCGTCGAGACTTTACAGAATCGAACGTTCGGGCGGCCATGCAATCGGGCGCACGAAGCTTGAAATGCTCCTAGCCGTGTGGTCGTACGCATGGAGGTATTGTCGCGTGCAACGCTCACCCGGTACACGTGCGCGAGTCATCTGTGCCAGGATTTGAGGACACTTACGCCCCGGCCCGACGATCACCGGACAGGAATCCGCATAATGAAGAAGGCCCAACTCGGTTGTGTCAGTGGACTGTTCGCTGCCGCGGTGCTGGCCGTCAGCGCGATGGCTCCCGGAACCGCTGCTGCGGCACCTCTTCCGGTCGTCGGACCCGGTAGTGGCTTCGTCACCACTGGAGGCATCGACGACCTCACCGCCTGCTCCATCGCGGCCGTCGGATACGACGACGCCGGCCGACTCGTCGCCCTGACCGCAGGCCACTGCATTCTGCGTACGGGTCTGCCCGTCACCCTCGTCGGATCGCCCACGGCCCCGGTCGGCACCACGGCCGTCGGGCATTGGGGACCCGACTACGGCGTCATCGTCCTCGATCCCACCAAGGTCACGCCGGTGTCCAGTCTGGGCGGAGTCACCGTGACGGACATCGGGACCGGATCGGTGGGTCAGCCGGTCTGCAAGAGCGGAGTTGGCAGCGGACTGACGTGCGGCACCATTGTCGAGAACCGGGGCGGGGACCTGATGCCCGATGCCGTCACCGTCTGGGCCGACTCCGGGGCACCGCTGGTGGCAGGTACCACGCTCGTCGGGATCGCCAGCCATGCCTCGGGCGTTCCGTTGCTCAGTCCCACCGCCTACGCATCGGCGTCGGAATCGATGCGATTGCTGAGTGCATCGGGGGCACCGGGTGCGGGCTTCCGGCCGGTGGGAAGCTGATAGCGAGAGCCCTCGCGATGTGGGTGCGAAGTGTGGGGACGATCATCGGTGCGGGTTGGCGCGTGGTCGCGGTGTCGATCGCATTGGCGATGGCAACGGCGTTCGGGATCACCTTGCTGACGACACCGGTATACGAATCGCGTGCGCATATGTTCGTCTCTACCTCAGGGGCGAAGTACAGCCCTGATGTGTACGAGGGAAACCTGTTCTCGCAACAGGCGATTCCGGCGTATGCGGGATTGGTGACGAACGACGTTGTTGCGTCGGCAGTGATCGCCGATCTAGCACTCGATCTCACTCCGGCGGAGTTGGACGACAAGGTGACGATGACCTACTCGCCAGAGACCGTTGTGTTCGACATCGTCGCCACCGATTCCTCGCCGGAGCTCGCGGCCGATATTGCGAACACTATGGCCACAGAGTTGAGTGCAGTTATTGCGGACCTGGAGGCTCCCGAGGATGGCGGGGCTCCCTCAGTGGCGTTGAAGATGTACAGCCAGGCCGAAGCGTCGGATGCACCGATCAATCCGAACACCGAGGCGTATCTGGCGTGGGGTGCCGCAGTGGGGCTGGTCATCGGAACTGCGTTGGTGCTCGTCCGTCACCGCTCGCGCGGGACTGCGCAGTAGGTCCGAACTACACCCGATCCATTCCCGCCTTGTGGGTCGGGTCGATGAGGAACAGGCTGCTGCCGTCCAATCCGTCTCTGCGGTGGATGTTTCCGCGCAATCCGGCTTCGACCAGTCGCACCGCTATTTCGTAGATCTCTTCGAGGCGATCGTCGGTGAGATCGGGCTTGATCGCGAGATGGATTTCGTCGCCGATGTGCCGCAGCACCGCTTGAAAGTTCGGGCTCACCGCGCTGTAGAGCTCCTCGCACTGGACCAGCAACGCGTCGGACATGACGAAGTCGTCCTCGGCCCCGAGCAATGGCATCACACCGAAATCCTCGAGCAGATCGATCAGCTGCACGGCACTGCGGCCGGCTGCCGTCGACCGGTCCGCCTGTACACCGGATTCCACTTCCTTCGTCGTGAAGATCAGTGTCGCCTCGGCGCTGGGATCGAGCAGACCCAGATCGGCGCGCATCGCCTTGAGCAGCAACGAGTGCATTCTGGTGATGTAGGCATGCTCGCTCTGCAGACGTTCGTGTGCGGGAGCGGGGATTCCGGTTTCGGGAGCGAGCGGTGCGAACACCCGACGATCGATGCCCGTGGACAACTCGAGCGCCAACGGATGGACGCGCCTGCGTGCGACCACCAGTGCGGCGGTGAGCGCCAGATTCAGTTGGTCGTAGGCCTTGTCCAAAGACCGTGTCGCAGCCTTCAGGTCGCCGACCGGAGTGGAGACCACCGCTGCCGAAATCTCCTCGGCAACAACCCGATCGACGTTGGACAGCGCGAAGAGTAGTTCCTGGTATCGCGCGGTCACCTGGTCGCGGTTCCACGAGTCGTTGTCGCTGGACTGGCGCACCTGACGATCGACGGCGGTGTGCAACGCCGCCAACTCCCGCGACATCACCTCCTCCTTCGCGCCCACGCGTCGAACACTCAGCGCAGCCAACGCGGCACCGAGCGCAGCGATGACGACGAGAATCAAGGTCCACACCGCAATCGCGGTCACACCGGACTCGGTCGCAGCTACGACGCTGGTAGTCATGGGCACATCATGCACGAATGTGTTACGTATCGTTCTTCTTTCGCCGCTCTAACTGTCAGGTAATTGTGGGTGCGAGGGACTGTCTGAATAACGGTTGATCCGGTCCTTGGTTCGACACGCCGAGCTCAGCTTGGTGGGAAGGATCGACGATG
>NZ_JAWLKE010000020.1:0-5019 GCF_033042225.1 Rhodococcus cercidiphylli | reverse complement strand
GAACATTGAAAACTGAATGACAATATGTCAACGTTAATTCCAATAAAGTAACTTAAATGTTACAAACACTATTTAGTATTATGAGCTAATCAAACATCATAAATTTTTATGGAGAGTTTGATCCTGGCTCAGGATGAACGCTGGCGGCGTGCCTAATACATGCAAGTCGAGCGAACAGACGAGGAGCTTGCTCCTTTGACGTTAGCGGCGGACGGGTGAGTAACACGTAGGTAACCTACCTATAAGACTGGGATAACTTCGGGAAACCGGAGCTAATACCGGATAATATTTCGAACCGCATGGTTCGATAGTGAAAGATGGCTTTGCTATCACTTATAGATGGACCTGCGCCGTATTAGCTAGTTGGTAAGGTAACGGCTTACCAAGGCAACGATACGTAGCCGACCTGAGAGGGTGATCGGCCACACTGGAACTGAGACACGGTCCAGACTCCTACGGGAGGCAGCAGTAGGGAATCTTCCGCAATGGGCGAAAGCCTGACGGAGCAACGCCGCGTGAGTGATGAAGGTCTTCGGATCGTAAAACTCTGTTATTAGGGAAGAACAAACGTGTAAGTAACTGTGCACGTCTTGACGGTACCTAATCAGAAAGCCACGGCTAACTACGTGCCAGCAGCCGCGGTAATACGTAGGTGGCAAGCGTTATCCGGAATTATTGGGCGTAAAGCGCGCGTAGGCGGTTTTTTAAGTCTGATGTGAAAGCCCACGGCTCAACCGTGGAGGGTCATTGGAAACTGGAAAACTTGAGTGCAGAAGAGGAAAGTGGAATTCCATGTGTAGCGGTGAAATGCGCAGAGATATGGAGGAACACCAGTGGCGAAGGCGACTTTCTGGTCTGTAACTGACGCTGATGTGCGAAAGCGTGG
Organism: Rhodococcus cercidiphylli; assembly: GCF_033042225.1. Taxonomy (NCBI): domain Bacteria; kingdom Bacillati; phylum Actinomycetota; class Actinomycetes; order Mycobacteriales; family Nocardiaceae; genus Rhodococcus; species Rhodococcus cercidiphylli. The sequence goes on along the minus strand of NZ_JAWLKE010000020.1, from coordinate 4,133 downwards.
GGATCAAACAGGATTAGATACCCTGGTAGTCCACGCCGTAAACGATGAGTGCTAAGTGTTAGGGGGTTTCCGCCCCTTAGTGCTGCAGCTAACGCATTAAGCACTCCGCCTGGGGAGTACGACCGCAAGGTTGAAACTCAAAGGAATTGACGGGGACCCGCACAAGCGGTGGAGCATGTGGTTTAATTCGAAGCAACGCGAAGAACCTTACCAAATCTTGACATCCTTTGACCCTTCTAGAGATAGAAGTTTCCCCTTCGGGGGACAAAGTGACAGGTGGTGCATGGTTGTCGTCAGCTCGTGTCGTGAGATGTTGGGTTAAGTCCCGCAACGAGCGCAACCCTTAAGCTTAGTTGCCATCATTAAGTTGGGCACTCTAAGTTGACTGCCGGTGACAAACCGGAGGAAGGTGGGGATGACGTCAAATCATCATGCCCCTTATGATTTGGGCTACACACGTGCTACAATGGACAATACAAAGGGCAGCGAAACCGCGAGGTCAAGCAAATCCCATAAAGTTGTTCTCAGTTCGGATTGTAGTCTGCAACTCGACTACATGAAGCTGGAATCGCTAGTAATCGTAGATCAGCATGCTACGGTGAATACGTTCCCGGGTCTTGTACACACCGCCCGTCACACCACGAGAGTTTGTAACACCCGAAGCCGGTGGAGTAACCATTTGGAGCTAGCCGTCGAAGGTGGGACAAATGATTGGGGTGAAGTCGTAACAAGGTAGCCGTATCGGAAGGTGCGGCTGGATCACCTCCTTTCTAAGGATATATTCGGAACATCTCGTAGAGATGATACGGATTAACGTGACATATTGTATTCAGTTTTGAATGTTTATTTTTAAACATTCATGATTAATTGAATATTGCATTGACTATTATATTTTGTTATAATACTTAATTGTGATTATTAATTAATGACATTGTACATTGAAAACTAGATAAGTAAGTAAATAGATTTTACCAAGCAAAACCGAGTGAATAGAGTTTTAAATAAGCTTGAATTCATAAAAAATAATCGCTAGTGTTCGAAAGAACACTCACAGATTAATAACTATATTAGATTAAGTTATTAAGGGCGCACGGTGGATGCCTTGGCACTAGAAGCCGATGAAGGACGTTACTAACGACGATATGCTTTGGGTAGCTGTAAGTAAGCGTTGATCCAGAGATTTCCGAATGGGGGAACCCAGCACAAGTTATGTTGTGTTATCGACAAGTGAATTCATAGCTTGTCAGAAGGCAGACCCGGAGAACTGAAACATCTTAGTACCCGGAGGAAGAGAAAGAAAATTCGATTCCCTGAGTAGCGGCGAGCGAAACGGGAAGAGCCCAAACCAATAAGCTTGCTTATTGGGGTTGTAGGACACTCTATACGGAGTTACAAAGGAATATATTAAACGAATCATCTGGAAAGTTGAATCAAAGAAGGTAATAATCCTGTAGTTGAAAATATATTCTCTCTTGAGTGGATCCTGAGTACGACGGAGCACGTGAAATTCCGTCGGAATCTGGGAGGACCATCTCCTAAGGCTAAATACTCTCTAGTGACCGATAGTGAACCAGTACCGTGAGGGAAAGGTGAAAAGTACCCCGGAAGGGGAGTGAAAGAGAACTTGAAACCGTGTGCTTACAAGTAGTCAGAGCCCGTTAATGGGTGATGGCGTGCCTTTTGTAGAATGAACCGGCGAGTTACGATCTGATGCAAGGTTAAGCAGAAAATGTGGAGCCGTAGCGAAAGCGAGTCTGAATAGGGCGTATAGTATTTGGTCGTAGACCCGAAACCAGGTGATCTACCCATGGTCAGGTTGAAGTTCAGGTAACACTGAATGGAGGACCGAACCGACTTACGTTGAAAAGTGAGCGGATGAACTGTGGGTAGCGGAGAAATTCCAATCGAACTTGGAGATAGCTGGTTCTCTCCGAAATAGCTTTAGGGCTAGCCTCAAGTGATGATTATTGGAGGTAGAGCACTGTTTGGACGAGGGGCCCCTCTCGGGTTACCGAATTCAGACAAACTCCGAATGCCAATTAATTTAACTTGGGAGTCAGAACATGGGTGATAAGGTCCGTGTTCGAAAGGGAAACAGCCCAGACCACCAGCTAAGGTCCCAAAATATATGTTAAGTGGAAAAGGATGTGGCGTTGCCCAGACAACTAGGATGTTGGCTTAGAAGCAGCCATCATTTAAAGAGTGCGTAATAGCTCACTAGTCGAGTGACACTGCGCCGAAAATGTACCGGGGCTAAACATATTACCGAAGCTGTGGATTGTCCTTTGGACAATGGTAGGAGAGCGTTCTAAGGGCGTTGAAGCATGATCGCAAGGACATGTGGAGCGCTTAGAAGTGAGAATGCCGGTGTGAGTAGCGAAAGACGGGTGAGAATCCCGTCCACCGATTGACTAAGGTTTCCAGAGGAAGGCTCGTCCGCTCTGGGTTAGTCGGGTCCTAAGCTGAGGCCGACAGGCGTAGGCGATGGATAACAGGTTGATATTCCTGTACCACCTATAATCGTTTTAATCGATGGGGGGACGCAGTAGGATAGGCGAAGCGTACGATTGGATTGTACGTCTAAGCAGTGAGATTGAGTGTTAGGCAAATCCGGCACTCTTAAGATTGAGCTGTGATGGGGAGAGGAAATTGTTTCCTCGAGTCGTTGATTTCACACTGCCGAGAAAAGCCTCTAGATAGAGATTAGGTGCCCGTACCGCAAACCGACACAGGTAGTCAAGATGAGAATTCTAAGGTGAGCGAGCGAACTCTCGTTAAGGAACTCGGCAAAATGACCCCGTAACTTCGGGAGAAGGGGTGCTCTTTAGGGTGCAAGCCCAGAAGAGCCGCAGTGAATAGGCCCAAGCGACTGTTTATCAAAAACACAGGTCTCTGCTAAACCGTAAGGTGATGTATAGGGGCTGACGCCTGCCCGGTGCTGGAAGGTTAAGAGGAGTGGTTAGCTTCTGCGAAGCTACGAATCGAAGCCCCAGTAAACGGCGGCCGTAACTATAACGGTCCTAAGGTAGCGAAATTCCTTGTCGGGTAAGTTCCGACCCGCACGAAAGGCGTAACGATTTGGGCACTGTCTCAACGAGAGACTCGGTGAAATCATAGTACCTGTGAAGATGCAGGTTACCCGCGACAGGACGGAAAGACCCCGTGGAGCTTTACTGTAGCCTGATATTGAAATTCGGCACAGCTTGTACAGGATAGGTAGGAGCCTTTGAAACGTGAGCGCTAGCTTACGTGGAGGCGTTGGTGGGATACTACCCTAGCTGTGTTGGCTTTCTAACCCGCACCACTTATCGTGGTGGGAGACAGTGTCAGGCGGGCAGTTTGACTGGGGCGGTCGCCTCCTAAAAGGTAACGGAGGCGCTCAAAGGTTCCCTCAGAATGGTTGGAAATCATTCATAGAGTGTAAAGGCATAAGGGAGCTTGACTGCGAGACCTACAAGTCGAGCAGGGTCGAAAGACGGACTTAGTGATCCGGTGGTTCCGCATGGAAGGGCCATCGCTCAACGGATAAAAGCTACCCCGGGGATAACAGGCTTATCTCCCCCAAGAGTTCACATCGACGGGGAGGTTTGGCACCTCGATGTCGGCTCATCGCATCCTGGGGCTGTAGTCGGTCCCAAGGGTTGGGCTGTTCGCCCATTAAAGCGGTACGCGAGCTGGGTTCAGAACGTCGTGAGACAGTTCGGTCCCTATCCGTCGTGGGCGTAGGAAATTTGAGAGGAGCTGTCCTTAGTACGAGAGGACCGGGATGGACATACCTCTGGTGTACCAGTTGTCGTGCCAACGGCATAGCTGGGTAGCTATGTATGGACGGGATAAGTGCTGAAAGCATCTAAGCATGAAGCCCCCCTCAAGATGAGATTTCCCAACTTCGGTTATAAGATCCCTCAGAGATGATGAGGTTAATAGGTTCGAGGTGGAAGCGTGGTGACACGTGGAGCTGACGAATACTAATCGATCGAAGACTTAATCAATTTTTTCAAGTTTTGCGACGCAAATCTTTACTTACTATCTAGTTTTGAATGTATAATCATTCATTTGTCTGGTGACAATGGCAAGGAGGTCACACCTGTTCCCATGCCGAACACAGAAGTTAAGCTCCTTAGCGCCGATGG
>NZ_JAWLKE010000019.1:0-5057 GCF_033042225.1 Rhodococcus cercidiphylli | reverse complement strand
CTGCGCACATGGTGCCCTCTGCGTTCGTGATGTTGGAGTCCATTCCTCTGACTCCGGCAGGCAAACTCGACCGCACCGCACTCCCCGAACCCGAACTCGGTTCACAGGGTGCATTCGAGGCCGCGGAAACGGAATACGAGGCCGCGGTGGCGTCCGTGTTCTGCGACGTTCTCGAGGTCGATCGGGTCGGTGTCACGGACAGCTTCTTCGATCTCGGCGGAAACTCCCTCGTGGCCACGCGTTTGATCGCACGGGTCAATTCGGCTCTCGGAACCGATCTGAAGGTGCTGGATCTGTTCGAGGCATCGACGGTTCGGACTCTGGCGGAACGTGCCGAAGCCAAGGGCGCGTCGCTGCATCGCCGCCCGGCGCTCGTCCCCGTCGACCGGCCCGATTCCATCCCGCTGTCTCTCGCGCAGCAGCGGATGTGGTTCATCAACCAGTTCGATGTGTCCTCGCCCGCGTACAACATTCCGCTCACCGTGCGCCTGACCGGTCGTCTGGACGTGAGTGCGATGGCTGCTGCCGTCGGCGACGTCCTGTCCAGGCACGAGTCGCTCCGCACGGTGTTCCCGACTGTGGGCGATCTGCCGAACCAGGTCATCGCACCCGTCGAGGACGTCACCGGATCGAAGCTCCCCCTCGACGTGGTGGACGTCGACGCCGGTTCGGTCGATGAGCTCGTCCGTGCTGCTGCGACAACAGGATTCGACGTCACGGTCGATCTTCCGTTCCGAGCGGTGCTGTACCGGACCGGCCCGGAGAGCTTCGTGCTCTCCATCGTCGTCCACCACATTGCGGCCGACGGTGCGTCGATGGCACCGCTGGCCCGAGACGTGATGGTCGCCTACGGCGCCCGCTCCGCCGGTTCGGTTCCGGCGTGGGAGCCACTCACCGTTCAGTACGCGGACTTCGCACTGTGGCAGCACGCCGTTCTCGGCGACGAGAGCGACTCCACGTCGGTGGCGTCGCGGCAGATCGAGTTCTGGCAGACGGCTCTGGCAGACCTGCCGGACGTGCTGCCGATGCCACTCGATCGCCCGCGGCCCACCCGGCAGTCGATGCGTGGCAGCGTCACCCCGTTCACGATTCCCGCCGATGTCGCCGCTCGGTTGAGTTCGGTTGCTGCCGAACACGACTCGACGCTGTTCATGGTCGTACATTCCGCGCTTGCATTGCTGCTCGCGCGGCTGAGCGGCACTCAGGACATCGCTGTCGGCACTCCGATCGCGGGTCGCGGCGACGCGGCCCTCGACGACCTCGTGGGCATGTTCGTCGGGACCCTCGTGCTGCGAACGCAGGTAGAGCCTCGAGCGACCTTCGCCGAACTGCTCGCCGACACTCGTCGCTCCGACCTCGCCGCCTTCGACAACACCGACATCCCGTTCGAGCGACTGGTCGACGTACTCGATCCGGTCAGGTCGACCGACCACTCGCCGCTGTTCCAGGTTCTCCTCGAGTTCCAGAACAATGCAGCTGTCACGTTGGAGCTACCCGATCTCACCGTCGATTTCGAGGAGATCAGCACCGACACAGCCAAATTCGATCTGCAGCTGCGCGTGGATCAGGAGCCCGTGGATCCGTCCGGGGCACTGTCGGCCTCGTTCACCTACGCCACAGATCTGTTCGATCCCGAAACCATCGACCGGTTCGTCGATCGCTTCCTGCGGATCGTGTCGACCATCGGGGCGTCGACGGACGTACGCACCGGTGACATAGACATCCTGTCCGCCGCAGAGCGGGAACTCGTCCTGTTCGAGTGGAACGACACCGCACGGCTGATCGAACCTCCGGTCCACCAGCACATCCCGGCCGGCGACGTCGACATGACGCTCAGCAGTCTGTTCGACCGACAGGTGCAGCGCAGCCCGTACTCGACCGCGTTGGTGTTCGAGGACGAGCACATCACCTATCTCGAACTGGACGAACGTGCGAATCAGCTCGCGAGACATCTCATCTCGCTCGGCGTGACGACCGAATCGCACGTCGGCCTCGCGATCCGACGGTCGATCGACCTGCTCGTCGGCATGTACGCGATCGTCAAGGCCGGTGGTGCCTATGTGCCGATCGACCCGGACCATCCGGTCGAGCGTTCGTCCTACGTCCTCTCCAGCGCCCAGCCTGTGTGCATCCTCACCACGAGCCGCGACTGGATCAACATCCCGGTCGCAACTCCGGTCCTCGCCGTCGATCTGCTCGACGTGTCCGATCGCGACCACACCTCTGTCACCGATTCGGATCGACTGGGAAGACTGCACGGCTCCAACACCGCGTACGTCATCTACACCTCCGGTTCGACCGGTCGACCCAAGGGTGTTGCAGTCACGCACTCGGCCATCGTGAATCGGTTGCTGTGGATGCAGCACGAGTATCACCTCGAGCCTGCGGACACCGTTCTGCAGAAGACACCGGCCACGTTCGACGTCTCGGTGTGGGAATTCTTCTGGCCCCTGCAGGTCGGTGCCAAGCTCGTCGTGGCCGAACCCGACGGACACCGCGATCCGGTCTACCTGTCCCGCATCATCGCGGACGAGCACATCACCACCGCGCACTTCGTACCGTCCATGCTCGCGGTGTTCGCGGCAGGTGGACGAGCTGCGGAATGTGTCTCGCTCCGACTCGTCTTCTGCAGTGGCGAGGCACTTCCGCCTGCCACCGCGGCACAGTTCGCGCAGTTCTCCAACGCAGAACTGCACAACCTCTACGGCCCGACCGAAGCGGCCGTCGACGTCAGCTACTACCACGTGACCGGCCGCGACGCCGTCTCGATCCCCATCGGCGCACCGGTGTGGAACACACGCTTGTACGTGCTCGACGCCTCGTTGCGACCGGCTCCCATCGGTGCTCCCGGCGAGCTGTATCTCGCCGGCGTGCAACTCGCTCGTGGGTACGTCGGTCGCGGCGATCTCACAGCGGATCGCTTCGTCGCGGATCCGTTCGGCGAGCCCGGCGAGAGGCTCTATCGCACAGGCGATCTGGTGCGCTGGCGCGCCGACGGCGAACTCGAGTACATCGGCCGAACGGACTTCCAGGTCAAGCTGCGCGGCCTGCGTATCGAACTGCCCGAGATCGAATCGGTTCTCCTTCGATCCGAGTCGGTCGCACAGGCGGTCGCGTTGGTGCACAAGGACCCGAACACCGGTGAGACCCTAGTGGCCTACGTGGTCGGTGCACCCGGCTCCGCAGTCGACCCCGCACAGCTGACGGCCGAGGCCGCGCGCCGCCTGCCGGGGTACATGGTGCCCTCACACGTGGTGGTCCTGGACTCGCTGCCGGTCAACGCCAGCGGCAAACTCGATCGCAAGGCATTGCCTGCGCCGGAATTCACCGTCGCCGCGTCGGAGTTCTTCGGCCCGGAGAACCCGGTAGAAGAGATCGTCGCCGGTGTCTTCGGTGATCTACTCGGTATCGCTCAGGTCAGTGTCACGTCGAGTTTCTTCGAGATCGGTGGCAACTCGCTGATCGCGATGCGTTTGGTCGCGCGCGTCAACGCGGCCCTCGGAACGGACATCGGCATCAGGGATCTGTTCGACGCCCCCACGGTGCGAGCGTTGTCGGCAGGCATCGACATCGGCGAGCACGACGCTGCGGCTGCCCCTCGACTGGTTCCGCAGGAGCGCCCGGATGTGGTGCCGCTGTCGCTCGCGCAGCAGCGAATGTGGTTCATCAATCAGTACGACACCGAGTCGGCTGCCTACAACGTCGCATTCGCCATGCGCCTGAGTGGTGTGCTCGATGTCGACGCGATGCACTCGGCCATCGGTGACGTGTTGAGCCGGCACGAGTCGCTGCGCACGATGTTCCCGCTGACCGACGACGTTCCCGCGCAGTCCATCCTCGACGTGGCATCGGCACTGCCGGATCTGACGCCGATTCACGCGAACGACGAGCGTCACGTTCTCGAGTTGATCGCCGACGTCGCCGGCTCGGGTTTCGACGTCGTGGCGGATGTTCCGCTGCGGGTCCGACTGGTTCGGGTGCGCGAGAACGAGCACGTGCTCGTGATGGTGGTGCACCACATCTCCTCCGACGGGTTCTCCAGCGCTCCGCTGGCCCGTGACTTGATGGTGTCCTACAGCGCCCGCGCCGCAGGACACGCACCGAGCCAGGAACCGTTGCCGGTGCAGTACGCCGATTACGCGCTGTGGCAGCGCCGGTTCCTCGGTGCGGAGTCCGATCCCGAGTCGATGATGGCCAAGCAGCTCGCCTACTGGGTCGACACACTGTCCGGCAGCCCCGAGGTCCTGGCGTTGCCGACCGATCGCCCGCGTCCCGCGGTCGCATCCCTGCGTGGCGACAGCGTCTCCTTCGAGATCGACGCCGCAATCCATGCTCGTCTTGCTGCTGTTGCCGCCGAGCACAATTCCAGCGCGTTCATGATCGTGCACGCGGCTCTGGCCGTCCTTCTGGCCCGACTCTCGGGCACCGAGGACATCTCGGTCGGAACGCCGATCTCGGGCCGAGGAGACGCCGCACTCGACGAGCTCGTCGGCATGTTCGTCAACACCCTCGTTCTGCGCACCCAGGTGCCCGGCTCGACACGGTTCGAGGACCTGCTCTCGGAGGTTCGCTCGGTCGACCTGGCCGCGTTCACTCATTCGGATGTCCCGTTCGAGCGAGTGGTCGATGCGGTCGATCCCGCGAGGTCGACTGCCCATGCGCCGCTGTTCCAGGTGATGCTCGAGTTCCAGCAGACCGACCGACCGACGGTGACGTTGCCCGGACTGTCGATCGAGAGCATCGAGCTACCCAACGACATTTCCAACTTCGACCTGCAGTTGACGGTCTCGGAAGAATTCGACAGTTCCGGCGCACCGGTCGGCATGGAAGCCGGATTCCGCTACGCCACAGAACTGTTCGATGCAGACACCGTCCGGGTTCTCGCCGATCGCCTCGTACGGATCCTCGACGCCGTGACGGCAACGCCGTCCATCCGAGTCGGTGACATCGAGATTCTGTCTGCCAACGAGTACGACTCGTTGGCTCCGGTTCGTGGTCCGCGGTCTGTGGTGGGTGTGGTGTTGCCGGAGTTGTTGGCTGGTGCGGTGGGTGTTGCT
>NZ_JAWLKE010000008.1:0-276257 GCF_033042225.1 Rhodococcus cercidiphylli | reverse complement strand
GCATTTCAAACAACACCCGACAACAACCACCACAAGCGGATGATTGATACATCGAATGCTTTCACCAAAACAAAATAATTTCGGCACTGACATTCATCGACACACTGTTGAGTTCTCAAAGAACACGCACACACCGTCACTACCGTTTGCACGGTATTTTCGGGGCTTACACGCTCGAACCCCAGACATGACTCATCACTTTCGAGCCTTGCCTGGGTTGTTCAGTGCATACTCCGTACAACCTCGTTGTCCCAGTCCGTGAAGACCGGGTTGGTGTCCGTGTCGCTCTGACTCGACAAAAGTTACGCGAAGACCAACGCTTACGCAAATCGCCTGGTCAGATGTAATTTTCGTGTGAACATCTGCCGCATGCCTTGATCAGACGATCGCTACGGCATCGATTTCGACCAACATCTCTTCCCTGGGCAGTCCTGTGAACACTGTGGTGCGGCTCGGTAGAACGTCCCCCGACGTATGTGCCGACACGAACTGGCCGTAGGCGTCGTTCATGGTCGAGAAGTCCTCACGCTTGGTCAGATACACCCTGAGCATGACGACGTCGTCGAATGTCCCACCGCTGGCCTCGACGATCGCTTTGACGTTCTCGAGTGTGCGGGTCGTCTGCGCGGCTACATCGCCTGGATACAGGTATTCACTGGTGGCCGGATCGACCGGCCCCTGCCCCGAGACCTGAACGAACGGCCCCTTCCGGACTCCCTGGGAAAATGTGTGGGCAGGTGCGGGCGCACCTGTGGTGCGGATTTCGATCTTCTCACTCATTGTGTTCCTTCCTTCGAGCTCTGGTTCTGTGTTCTGTGGTCCTGGGCTTCTTGCGGGTGCCATCCCAATCCTGCGGAGATCGCCGCCGCGGCGTGCTGCACTTCGGGGAGCGTGGCAAGCACTTGCTGATGATCGAGCACCATGTCGGGCACGGACATCGATACCGCTGCCACCACATCACCGGTTCCGTTGCGCACTGCGCATCCGATGCAGTTGACGAAGGACTCGTGCTCCTCGCGGTCTTCGGCGAACCCCTGCTCGCGCACGAGGTCGAGCTCGCGAAGGTAACGCTCGGCCGTCGTGATGGTTCTTTCGGTGAACGGCGTGTAGGTGATGTTGCGTGCAATCTGCACACGCTCCGCCTCCGGCCGCGCCGAGATGAGGACCTTCCCCACAGCTGTGCAGTGGAGCGGCGCAGGCTTTCCGATTCGCGAATACATCCGCACGCTCTGCTGGGCGTCGAACTTGTCGATGTAGATGACGACGCCGGCCTCGTAGGTGGCGAGGTGGACGGTTTGGCCGGTGATCGCGTTCAGTTCGGACAAGTGCGGCCGGGCAATGCTCCGAACATCCCGCTGTTCGAGCGCACGGTTGGCGAGCTCGAACAGCCTGGATCCGAGCTGATATCGGTGATCCGCGTCGTGCTGGACGAATCTGTCGGCTTCCATCGTGCGAAGCAGCCGCAGCACGGTCGTCTTGTGGACCTCGAGGACCGACGCCAGCTCGTCGAGCGACTGCGGTCCGTCGCCGAGCAAGCCGAGAAGTGTCATCGCCCGCGCCAGACTCTGACTCATTTCGACACCTCCGAGTGACGCGCGGCTGTGGCCGCGTAGTCCAGCCACGCCCAATCGGCATCGGCCAGTTCGGCCAGTTTCGACAGCACCGCAGGGGGAAGCACCGAGGCGATGTCGTCGTGGCCGGTCAAGGCACCCGCCGCGCACAGGTGACCGAACCGAACGCGCTCGGCGGAACTCCTGCCCAACAGCAATCCGGTCAGATATCCGCCCGCGAACGCGTCTCCGGCACCGATCTTCTCGACTACGTCGAGCTTCAGCGCCGGTACGTCGATCCGAGAGGTCCCCTCGAATGCCGTCACGGTGTGCGCGTCGTTCTTGATCACCAGGTGGTGTGGTTGCGGAAACATCTCGCGCAGCTCGGCGGGATCGGATGTGCCGAACACCAGCGCAGCTTCGTCGGCACCCATGAACACCACATCGCTTCCTCGAACATGTTCACCGAGAACATCTGTGGCTGTGTCCGGCCGAGATTTCCACAGCGCCGGCCGATAGTTCAGATCGAAGCTGACGAGAGTGGGCAGATCCATCAAGTATCTCGTCAGGTCGGCGGCGGTATCGGAGATGGCCACGGTGATTCCGGTGAAGTGGATCAGGTCGGCACGCGCGACAAGGTCCGCTGCATTCCCGTCGATGTCTTTGGGGGACAGAGCACTCGCAGCCGAGCCGGCACGGAAGTATGTCATCGCACTGTCTCGGCATGCGAGGTCGTGCCGGTCGCCGGAACCGGATCCGCGTTGCTTCACGTACATGCCAGTGGGTCGCTCGTGGTCGAGCGTCACACCGGAGGTGTCGACACCTGCCGCGATCAATTGACCGACCAGATACCGGCCGAATCCGTCATCTCCCACTCGAGAGATCCACGACGCATCGACGCCCAATTGACCGAACACCCTGGCCACGTTGGCTTCTGCGCCCCCGGCTGTGCGGTGGAACGTGTTCGATTTCTCCAATGGGCCCGGCTCGGCAACCAGAACGACGAGGCCTTCGCCCACACACACCGCTCGTGGTGCTTTCACGTCGATCTCCTCGAACTCTTGCGGGAACGCTGACTTTCGTTGCAGACTACAAAGCATAAACACATTGCGCAACCAGCGTTGCAAAATACGCAACGCACTTGCGGGTTTTCCGAGACCGAGGAGACGATCGTGATCGACACCGATGCCGTCGAGGCACTCAGCCGACGAGTGCTCGGACCCGAGTACAAGGCATTGCCACCCAGGTCATGGGGGCACACCATCGAGAGCTTTCTCGCCACGTCGCCGCGGCTCTCCGAGTTCACGACGCCCGTCCTCACTCTCGACCGGGCACGCATCGCGTCGAACATCTCGGTCATGGCCGAGTGGACTGCGCGCGCGGGAGTGCTGCTCGCACCCCACGGGAAGACGTCGATGGCCCCGCAACTGTGGAAGCAGCAGCTCGACGCAGGAAGCTGGGCCATCACCCTCGCAACCGGATGGCAAGTTCAGGCAGCACGCGCATTCGGGGTCGAACGCATCGTTCTTGCCAATGCCGAGATCGACCCTGTTGCGTTGACGTGGATTGCGGCCGAGCTGGATTCGCACCCGACATTCGAGTTCTACTGCTGGGCCGACAGCGTCGCAACGGTGCACGAGATGGACCGCATCCTCTCGACGCAAGGAGAACGGCCGGTCGCGGTCGTCGTCGAACTCGGTGGCCCGCACGGCCGAACCGGCGCGCGGACCACAGAAGAAGCGATCTCGGTGGCACGTGCGATCGCGTCGTCGCCGCGGCTGACTCTGGCCGGGGTCGGCGGCTACGAGGGCGCACTGAGCCACGACCGGACCGACAGCGGCCTCGCGGCGGTTCGGACCTATCTGGACAACGTGGCCGCCCTCCATCGCGCGCTCGATGCCGAGGGGTTGTACGGCGAGCACGCGATCGTGACCGCCGGCGGCAGCGCCTACCAGGACCTCGTGGTCGAGCGGTTGCACTCTCTCACCAACGAAGAGGGAGTACCTACCGACGTAGTGCTGCGCTCGGGTGCCTACGTGGTGCATGACGACGGCTTCTACTCACAGATCTCACCACTCACTCCCGCCCGCACCGACGCGCCGCTGATGTCGGCGATGCACGGATGGGCTCGGACGGTCTCCAGGCCGGAACCCGGTCTCGCACTGCTCGATGCAGGAAAGCGGGACTTCCCGTTCGACGAAGGACTGCCTGTCCCCCAATCGGTTCGGGGAACCGAGACTCTCGACTCCGGTGCCGACATCACAGCGCTGAACGATCAGCATGCGTTCCTTCGCCTACCGGCCGAGGACAGCGGGGCACTGCCGGTGGGATCGGTGGTGCGCTTGGGCCTGTCTCACCCGTGCACCGCTTTCGACAAGTGGCGTCTCATTCCCGTCGTCGACGATGCCGACAGCGACGATCCTCGCGTCGTCGATCTCGTGCACACATTCTTCTAGAGAGTCGAAACCCCATGTCCGATATCCTCTTTCGAGGTGCCGACGTCATCGACGGCACCGGGTCTCCGCGACTGCGTCGTGACGTTCTCGTACGCGACGGAATCATCGCCTCGATCGCCGAACCCGGCACCGTTCTCGGTGCCGACAGAATCGTCGATGCGACACCGGGGCAGGTCCTGTCCCCCGGGTTCATCGACATGCACGCCCATTCCGATCTGCGTCTACTGACCGATCCCGACCACTTCCCGAAGATCAGTCAGGGCGTCACCACCGAGGTCATCGGCCAGGACGGCATCGCCTACGCTCCGATCGACGACGCGACGCTCGATGTGGTGCGGCGTCAGATCGCCGGATGGAACGGCAATCCCGTCGACCTCGACTTCTCGTGGCGCTCGGTTTCCGAGTACCTCGCTCGCCTCGACGACGGGATCACCCCGAACGCTGCCTATCTCGTTCCCCAGGGAACACTGCGGTACCTCGCGGTGGGCCCTGATCAGCGACCGGCGACGCCGTCCGAGATCGCCCACATGCAGGAGTTGTTGACGCAGGGCTTGCACGAGGGTGCCGTCGGAATGTCGAGCGGTTTGACGTACACGCCCGGAATGTACGCGGACACAAACGAATTACGCGCGCTGTGCGAGGTCGTCGCCGACTTCGGTGGGTTCTACGCGCCGCACACTCGGTCGTACGGCGCGGGCGCACTCGACGCGTACCAGGAGATGCTCGATCTCTCCAGGGAGACGGGATGTGCGCTGCATCTGACTCACGCGACGATGAACTTCGGCGTCAATCGGGGCCGGGCACGAGAGTTCTTGGACCGCGTCGATTCTGCGATCGCGGACGGATGCGACGTCACCCTCGACACGTATCCGTATCTGCCCGGAGCCACCACTTTGTCTGCGCTGCTACCGAGTTGGGCGATGTCCGGTGGCCCGGATCGCGCGCTCGAACGCCTCGACGATCCGGAGATGCGTCGACGCATCGCACAGGATGTCGACGTCGACGGGTCCGACGGCTGCCATGGCGTGACCGTCGAGTGGGAAACCATCCAGCTCAGCGGTGTGGCGAATCCGGAGCTCGATCGCTATGTCGGTCGCACGATGTCCGAGATCGCGGCCGAGGCGGGTCGGTCACCGGTGGACGTGTTCTTCGACTTCCTTCGCCGAGATGCGCTGGCCACCACGATCCTCCAGCATGTCGGACACGAGGAGAACGTGCGCGAGATCATGGCGCATCCACGTCATATGGGCGGCAGCGACGCGATCCTTGTCGGCGAGAAGCCCCACCCCCGCGCCTGGGGAACGTTCCCCCGCTACCTGGGTCACTACGTTCGGGACGAGCAGTTGCTCTCGCTCGAGGACTGCATTAACCACCTGACCGGTCGTCCCGCTGCGCGCCTCCGCCTGCGCGCCCGCGGCACGATCGCAGAAGGGCACGCAGCCGACCTCGTCCTGTTCGACCCGGCAACCGTGCGCGATACCGCCACGTTCGAGAATCCGAAGCAACAGGCCGACGGCATCAGCCACGTGATGGTCAACGGTGCCTTCGCTATCGACGATCGCCGTCCCACGCACTCTCTGGCAGGCCGTGCCCTGCGGATGAATCCCACCGGAAAGCAGACATCGTGAATGCACTGACCACCATTCTGGAGGACCGCGCACTGTCGGTGGTCCGTGCGCCGCACATCTCCGATCCTGCTGCGTTGGCGAATGCGCTCTCGCGCGGCGGGATTCGGGCCCTAGAATTGACCTTCACCACGCCCGGCGTCCTGGCACTGCTCCGCGCGGCATCGAACGCGGGTGCGGTCGTCGGTGCCGGCACCGTCCTGACCGCCGATCAGGCACGGTCGGCGATCGACGCGGGAGCATGCTTCGTGGTGACCCCCGGGCTGCGGCCCGACGTTGCCACGATCGTGACCGACGCCGGGATCCCGCTGATGATGGGCGCGCTCAGCCCGTCGGAGGTGATGACTGCCCTCGATCTCGGAGCGGATGCCGTGAAGATATTTCCGGCTCGCACCGTCGGGCCCGCGTATTTCAAGGATCTGCTCGGCCCCTTCCCCGACGCGAAACTCGTTCCGTCCGGCGGGGTCAACGCAGGAAATGCCGCTCAGTTCCTGGCATCCGGTGCCGTCGCAGTGACCGCAGGCACCGATGTGGTTCCACCGGCGTCGGTTGCGGCCGGCCAGTGGGACGACATCACCGTGCGAGCGCAGGCGTTCGTGGCGGCTGTCAGTGCAGACATCAAGGAAGGCTCGTCATGAATTCTGTCGTCGACTGGCTGCGAACCTCAACGCCAGGCCTACTCGTATTGTGCGGCATCGCAATTGCGGTACTGCTCATCGTCATCATCAAGGTCAAGCTCGAACCGTTCATCGCACTTCTCATCGTCGGCCTCGGCTTGGCTCTGGCTGCCGGCTTGCCCGTCAACGAGATAGTCGGCACCGCCATCAAGAGCAACGAGTCGCTTCTCGAAACCGGGTTCGGGGGCATCCTCGGGCACATCGCAGTGATCATCGGACTGGGCACGGTCCTCGGCGCGATTCTCGAAAAGTCCGGTGGCGCGCAGGCACTGACCGCCAAGCTACTGGGCGTCTTCGGGGAACGCGGAGCACCCATCGCAATGGGACTGCTGGGCTTGATCTTCGGCATTCCGGTGTTCTTCGACATCGGCATCTTCGTATTGGCACCGCTGGTGTACGTGGCGGCGCGCCAAGGCGGAAAGTCGTTGGTGCTCTATGCGCTGCCGATGCTGGCAGGGTTGTCCATGACGCACGCCTTCTTGCCACCGCACCCGGGACCGGTCGCCCTCGGTGGTCTGCTCGAGGTGAACCTGGGGTGGCTCATCCTGTTCGGATTCATCTGCGGAATACCAGGATTCATCGCCGCCGGCCTGGTGTGGGGCAACTGGATCGGCAAACGCATCATCGTCGACGTCCCCGAGGACTTCATCAACGACGGAAACGATGCGAGCACCACCGAGGGTGGAGGAGCAGGCACGGTCGCGACCAAGCGCCCGGTCGTCACGACGCCACCGTCGGTGGGCACGATCGGAGCGATCATCGCCGTTCCGCTGGTCCTGATCCTCGGCGCCACGTTCGGCAGCATTCTGCTCGATCCCGGCAACCTGCTCGAAGTGCTCACCTTCTTCGGTACCCCGGCCGTCGCGCTGCTCATCGCAGTTCTGATCGCGTTCTACGTTCTGGGCATTCGACGCGGATCCACGGTCCAGGAACTCAGCAAGCTGACCGGTGAGTCGCTGCGTCCGGTGGGCATGCTGTTGCTGGTGGTCGGTGCAGGCGCGTTCTTCGGAAAGGTCATCTCCGCCACGGGAATCGGCACAGCCCTGGCCGACACCATGGCGGCCGCAGGTCTTCCCATCATCGTGTTGGCATACATCATCAGCTGTGCGCTCAGGGTCGCCCAGGGCTCGGCAACCGTGGCCATCGTGACGACCGGCGGCATAGTCGGGCCCCTGGTGGCAGCCCAGGACTACTCGGCTCCGGCCGTCGCGCTGATCGCCATGTCCATCGCGGCGGGCTCGATCATCGCCAGCCACGTCAACGACGGCGGCTTCTGGATCATCGCGAAATTCTTCAACCTGACCGTCAAGCAGACGCTGCAAACGTGGACGGTCCTCGAGACGATTCTGTCCGTGGTCAGCTTCGCCGTCGCGGGAATCCTGTTCGCAATCATCGCCTAGAGCCAGTGGCGCGACTGTGTGCCCTCGGCGGCACTCAGTCGCGCCACTGCGTCCGCACTTGATCACCGACGAAATGTGTGTTCTCGGCAGACATTTCCCGGCTCCCCGACCGCCCGACGAGGTCATCGATCCGATCGTCCAAGCTGTGCGCTCGGGCCATCGCGTCGGACGTGCGGGCCTCGGTCTCCGAGGACTCGACCACATTCGCGAGTCGAACCAGCGCAGCGACCCGTCCGGTCAGCTGTTTCCACACCACTTCCAGTGCGCCACGCCGGGATTCGACCTGCGCTGCGGTCTCCTCGTCGACCATAGTCTCACCGATCCGATTCAGCTCGGTCGCTACCGTGCGCAGCGACGCGGCATCGACCGCGATTTCGGTGAGTTCGACGAACAGGTCCAACTGGTTGCGTTGGATCTCGAAATACGTCGACTGCCATGCCGGCGACCGCCGCACCCGATCGAACGAAGTGCCGGCGAGGAACAACAGAGTGTCGTAGCGATCGACGAAGCGGTCGTCTTTTCGATCGACGAACTGATCTACCAGTCCTGTTGCCCACTCGACCCTGTCGGCCACCAGGGTTTTGCGCGCCAGCGTGCTGACCCGATCCGTGGCCGCGTCCACCAGAGACAGGCCTCGCTCGGCGATGGGGCCGAACTTCTCCGGCGCAGGCGTCCTCGTCAACGCATCGAAGATCGCATCCCGTTGGTCCAGATCGAGGTGAACACCTTCTCGGCGCTCTTTTCGCGCCGCGCGTACTCCGGTGGCGTAGTGCCGATTGGACATCACCACGGTGGTGCGGTGGTGATTGACGCGTTTGCTCAACTCGGCAGCTCGAAGTTTGTACACCAGAGCCGATCCGGGCTTGCTCGTCGTGTCTTTGGCGAGCCACCGATCGCGTTCGTCCACCAAGTTACGGAGCGCGCCGAATCCCCCGATCGACGGCAGCAAGCGTCCGGCATGCCATCGATTGATGAGCACAGCTCGGGTGGCCTCGTCCACGCGCCCGGCCGCGATGGCGACCGCCGCCGCGTCGGACAGCGGTTCGGAATGTCCGGGCAACCGGCAGCGGGCGCAGCGGCTGTGAACCTCGTCGTCGAATCGGGCACGCTGCTCGGCCGACCCACTGCCATCGAACTCGGACATCATCTCTCCTAGGTCACGTCCAACCGACGCTGGTCCGCTCACTTTCGAGTGTTCCAGAAGTTCAGATCAGTCCGCTCGACGATTGCTCGGTCTGCGGCTTCTTCTCGGCCAGCAACGTGCGCGCCACGTCGAGCCCCTCCCAGACGTTCCACATCAGGACGCCCTGGACGACGGCATCGTCGTCGAGGTAGTACACGACGCCTTCCTTGCCGACCGTCTTCCAGTCCTCGATGACATTCAGCGTCGTGGACACCGTGCCGATCGCCTGATATCCGTCGTCGTACACGTCGGAATAGAAGTACGGGGTGTACGTGTAGGGATCTGCGGCACCGGCCATATTGCGTCCTGCGGCCTTGCCCATTTCGGTCGCGTTGTCGACATGCTCGATGCGTCGGCGACCGAGAACGGCGTCGGGGTAGTTCGCCACATCACCTGCGGCGTAGACGTGTTCGTCCTCGGTCCGGAGGAACTCGTCGACGATCACTCCGTCGTCGACTGCCAGCCCCGCAGATTCGGCCAGCTCTGTTTCGGGTCGCACACCGAGTCCGAACACGACTCCGTCCGCCTCCACGGTCGAACCGTCGTCGAGTTGAAGTTGCACGCGCGCCGACGCCTCGGCCCCTGACACGACCTTCGTTCCCCGGCGCACAGTGACGCCGTGGCCGGAGAAACCCTTGTCGAAGCCGGCAGCCAGGGTCGGCGGAAACATGTGTCCTCCGAGTACGGCATCCGAGGTGACCAGTGTGACCTTCACATCCTGAAGAGACAACGCAGCTGCAATTTCGGTGCCGATGTATCCGCCCCCGACCACAGCGATGTGATCGGCGGTCTTCGTGAGCTCGCGCAGCGCTCGGTAGTCGGCGAAAGTGCGGAAGTACACCACGCGGGGGCTGGGAGACAGTTCGATCCGGGTCGGCGTTGCACCCGTTGCCAGGAGGAGTTTGCCGTACTCGTGGCGTTCTCCGGATTCGGTGGTGACCGACGAGTTCGAGCGGTCCACCGAGGCGACTCGAGTTCCGGTGTGCACCTCCGCACCGGTGTCGGAGGCCGTGTCCAGCGAGACCTGATCGCGGCCGAAATCCGGATCGGTCCACAGCTTCTTCGACAGCGCCGGGCGGGTGTACGGCGCGTCGGGGTCTGCGCCGAGTACGCCGATGGAGCCTGACGCGTCCTGCTCGCGGATCCCGCGAGCAGCGCTGTCCGCAACCATTCCCCCGCCGATGATCAGGTAGTCGTAACGCATCGTTCACTCCTCGAAAGTTGCCGTCGTTCGCTTCCGTAGGTACCCGAACAACGCGAGAAGAATCCTTCGAGCCTTTCCCCCCGAGAACCCGCAGGTGGGGGGAACCGACCGGACTGTATGCAGCATCACACCCCGAAGAGGTTGGCCCAGGCCCGTCCAGTGGGCATCTTGGTCTGGGCGACGAAACATCGTTTTTACACGGGTCGAGCTGTAACGGTTCCGGCCGACCGAACGACTCACACCTCAGGACGCGAACAAAAGGAGACGATGTGACTGTTCAGATCGATTCGCTCGCAATTGGCACCGACAGTGCCGACATCGCGACAGCTGACGTCGACCAGCTCTTCGACGAAGTTTCAATGCTCGACGGCACCATCCTCGACGCCATCGAGCGTCGTACCCGCCTGGCGCGCACGCTTGCTGCGGCAACGTCCGGCGCCACCGAGTCGGACCAGGCAGCCGACCCCTACGCAGACCTCGGCAACGACGGCCACGTCTTCACGCGCATGCTGTCACGCCTCGCGCAGATCACGCGATAACTACACGCCCCCTTCAGCTTCGCAGTCCGCGACCCCGTCGAGCACCCGCTCGGCGGGGTCGCGTCGTGTCGGCACATCCACAACCCGATGACTTTTCGGATCGATCGCTGTCAGTACGAGCAAGACCGTTGTTCGACGGTCCGAAGCAGCAAGTTCCTCCGGAAAAGGTGCGTACCCATGTCCCGTTTGTTGTTCGCCAACATGCCCGTCCGCGACGTCGTCGCCACCCGCGCATTCTTCGAGGGTCTCGGATTCGAGTTCAACGATATGTTCAGCGACGAGAACTGTGCCTCGATGGTCGTCAGCGATCAAGCAACCGTGATGTTCCTGTCCAGCTCTCGATTCGAGGACTTCATCTCGGACTCGATCTGCGACACGGGCTCGGCCCGGGAGGTGCTGATGTGCGTCTCTGCCGACAGTCGCGAGGAGGTCGATTCGCTCACCGACGCGGCGATCGCCGCGGGTGGATCGAAATGGATGGAACCCCAGGACCACGGGTTCATGTACGGCCGGGCGTTCCGAGATCTCGACAACCACGTGTGGGAAGTGATGTGGATGGATCCGTCGGCCGTGCCGCAGGGCTGACCTACCTTGTCGCCCTAGAGGCGGTCGGACAAACCGAATCGATCGAACAGAGTCAGATCGAAGAAGCAGGCCACGTGCCCGACCCCTCTGGCATCGACATCGAGAACATGCAGCTGGAAGGCCCGGTGCACACCGTCCTCTGCCAGCATGTACAGCCCGTACGCAGGTTGACCGTTGGCCGAGGTGGCCACCATCCGCATGTCGCCTGCTCCGTTTGCGGGGCAGTTGTTCCGGATGAGAGATCCGATCGTCTCGCCACCCTGGTACCACCCGACGAACGGCGGCATTTCCCATACTGCGTCCGAGGTGAACAGCGTGACCAGTCGATCGATGTCGTAGCTCTCGAAACACTCCACGTACTGGGTGAGAAGTTTCTGTAGTTCCGCGGATTCGATGGGCTCGACGTTGTCGAGCTCGGGCGCGATCTCGTCGAGACGCTCCCGTGCTCGCTGCAGGAGGCTGTTGACTGCGGTCGTCGTCGTGGCGAGAGCTTCGGCAACCTCCGACGCTTTCCACTGCAACACTTCGCGCATCAGCAGCACCGCGCGTTGCCGCGACGACAGATGTTGCAGCGAGGCGACGAAGGCGAGCCGTACGGATTCTTTCGCCACCACGATCGAGGCGGGATCGCTCGCATCCGCCAGGTCGCAATCGGCGATCGGCTCGAGCCACGGAACCTCGTTGTTCTGTACCAGTTCGTCGGTGGGACCTGAACTCGGTGCGCCCAAACCCGTCGGCAAAGGACGCTTCGCCCGACCGTCGAGAGCGGTGAGGCAGGTATTGGTTGCGATTCGGTACAGCCATGTGCGCAGGGACGATCGGCCCTCGTACTTGGCGTACCCCCGCCACGCGCGAATGTACGTCTCCTGCAACAGGTCCTCGGCATCGTGGATCGACCCGGTCATGCGATAGCAGTGTGCGAGCAACTCACGGCGAAAGGGATCGAACTGCTCGACGAAGTCGTCCTTCTGTTCCGAGGCCACGGTCATGCGGTAGAGCGTAAACCGGACACCATCGCACCACAGCTCGAATGCGCGCCGCCGAAAGGATCGGCGACACTTCTGCGTTAACCTCGGCATCGTGACATCGGCAACGAATATCGACGACTTGGTCGAAGAGCTGTACCTGCAGCGTCGTCGAGCGTGGGAAGCCGCTCTCGTCACCGCGCAGAATTTCCTCGAGACCATCGCCGACGAGATTCTCGAGGACGTCGATCGAGACCGATTGAACGCGCAGATGGCACGCATCAAGGACCCGGGCAGATCGGCCGACAAATTGCGCCGCTACCTCTCCGAGGGCCGCATCACCGAACCGACCGACGCCGATGCCGTCGCCGAGGCGTTGCCCGATCTCGTCGGCGTCAAGGTGCTGTGCAAGACCCCGCGCGATCAGCTGACGTTCGTTGCCGCGCTCGAGCGTGCGTGCAACGACCCGGAATGCTCCGTACGGTTCGCGCAACCACCCACCGACTACGTCGCCTTTCCCAAGCCGAGCGGCTACCGCGCGTATCACGCCGTGCTGGTCGTTCGAGTCGCCACTCACCAGGGCGATCTCGACGTGAAGGTGGAAGTCCAGGTCAAGACGCGCCTGCAGGACGCCTGGGGCGAGCTGACACACGAGGACATGTACAAGCCCGGTGAGGCACTCAAGCCGACCAAGAAGCACACCGACTACGCCGCGCACATGGCCCACCTGCTCGATCAGGTGGATGCGATGGCCGACGATCTGGCCGCGCAGCTCGATTCGTTGACGGCCGCGTCCAAGGACGGCGGCGTGCTCGCGGCCGACCCGATTCCGAAAGATCCGGACTTCATCAGCGCCAGGGTCACCCGCACCGGCCCACGCTATGCACTTGCCGTCGGACCGGACGGCCGTAGAGGCCTCGTTCCCGCCCGATCGGTGAAAGCAGTCATCGGCTCGACCGACAGAATTGCCGTCAACGACTACCTCGAAGTGGGCGACTTCATCGATGTGGTGGTCGAGGACTCCGAGGATGCGCTCTACTATCACCTCACCTCGCAGCCGCCCCGACGCAAGCCTGCGAAGAAACGCAAGCGCTGACCGGCGGTTCTCAGGAACATCTCACGTCGGTCCGGTAGACATGCCTTCTCGTGACCACTACCGAGAACTCCACGGTCGTCACCGATGCCGACAGTGTCGACACCGCGACCGACAGAACAGCCACCGACAGAACCGCGACCACGGACCGGCGCGCACGACTCCGCTCCGCCGAGACGCTGGTGCCTGCCGTCTCGTTCGCCGTGCTGGCGACCCTGTACGCGGTGATGTCCGTCCTCGGCCATCGCCAGCTCCGCACCTCCGGATTCGACCTGGGCATATTCGTTCAGCAGATCGCGTCGTACTCGCAGTTCCGCGCGCCGACGTCCGATCTGCTCGGTACCGGCTACAACACGCTCGGCGATCACTTCTCGCCCATCACCGCGTTGTTGGGGCCTGTCTATCGGCTGTTCCCGCACGCGGAGACGTTGCTGATCGCGCAAGCGGTCTTGTTCGCACTCGCCGTGATTCCGATCAGCCGACTGGCGGTACAGAAGTTCGGCACGATCGTCGGCATCGTGATCGCCGCGGCGTTCGGACTGTCCTGGGGAGTCCAGGCTGCGCTGAACTTCGATTTTCACGAGGTGGCCTTCGCGATGCCGCTGCTGGCCATGTCGATGGTCGCGCTGGTTCGGCAGCGCTGGCTGCCGGCCTTGGCCTGGGCACTGCCGCTGGTCTTCGTGAAAGAGGACATGGGTCTGACAGTGATCGTCATCGGGGCTTTGGTGGCGCTGTGGACGACAGGACGAACCCGCATCCTGGGTGCGCTGACGGCCGTCTGGGGACTGACCTGGATGGTGCTCGCGGTCAAGGTGATCGTCCCGGCCCTGAGCTCCGACAACTCGTACGACCAGGGCTCGAAACTGCCTCCTCTGGGCGAAGGCATCGCCGATACAGCGCACGGTCTGGTTGCCGGCGATTCGCGGGCGGCCACGGCGTTTCTGCTGCTCGCGGTCACCGGCTTCTTCGCTCTGCGCTCTCCGCTACTGCTGATCGCGGTCCCGACGGTGGCATGGCGTTTTCTCAGTGACAACACGAACTTCTGGAAGCCGATCTATCACTACAACGCGATCCTCATGGTCATCGTGTTCGTCGCCCTGCTCGACGCGTTCGCGCGCAGCCACCGGCGCGGTCAGCTCAGCGAACGCGGCCGGCACTACATCGTCGCGTTCGTAGCCGCGTTCGCGGTCGTCGCATTGCCGTTCCTGCCCATGTCACGCGTGGTGCATGCCCAGGAATGGACGATCGATCCGCAAGCCGAGACCGTCCGAGAAATTTCCGAGTGGATTCCTGCCGATGATCGAGTTGCGGCGTCGAACAATCTGGTGGCCCAACTCGTCGCCGACCACGACGTGTCGGTCTTTCCGCAGCGCACGACCGATTCGACCGTCCCGGATTGGATCGTCGTGAACCGCGAACGGCCGGCGGGTTGGCCGACGGACGAGACCGGTGATAGTCAGGCGATCAGCCGGGCGCTGGCGAGCGGATACGACGTCGTCTTCTCCGTCGACGGAATAGAGGTCCTGCACCGCGAGTGACTGCGCACGATTAGTCTTCGAACAGTCGACCTTTCGCTCGACGCATCGTGACGACAATTGCAAGGCAGGTACAGGACATCGACGCTCGAATCGGCGATCTCGGCGCCACCAAGACCGCATCGAAGCGCTCACCGTGGAATCGGAAGAATCCCTACCGCGCGCAGGTTCTGAGCAACAATCGCCTGTCCGGTCCGACATCCGCAAAAGAAGTTCGACACTTCGAGATAGCGCTGGGCGAGAGCGGCATCGCCTACGAGGCCGGCGACGGTTTCGGCGTCAAACCCGTCAACGACGCAGCACTGGTCTCTGCCGTCGTCGACCGCCTCGGAGTGCCGGCCGACACGGCCGTCCACACGAAATCCGGCGAGATCACCCTCGCACAGGCGCTGACGACGGAGTACGAAATCGGCATCCCGTCCATGGATCTGATCGAGGCCGTCGCCGAACGGGCCGGTGACGCCGAGCTCGATCACGTTCTGCAGAACGGCGACCGCGCATCGTTCGACGCCTGGACCTGGGGTCGCGATGTCGTGGACGTTCTCGATCTCGACCCGTCGGGGACGTTCGATCCGGCCGAATTCCTCGGTTTGCTGCGTCCTCTGCAGCACCGGGTCTACTCGATTTCCTCGTCGCCGATCGCGCACGAGGGCACCGTCCATCTGACCGTGTCCACGGTTCGATACCGGTCGGCCGAGCGCGATCGCGGCGGCGTCTGCTCGACGTATCTGGCCGATCGCATCGGGGACGGGCATCAGGCGGGAGTGTTCCTGTCCGCCAACAAGTCCTTCCGCCTCCCGTCCGACGACACCCCGATCATCATGATCGGGCCGGGAACCGGAGTGGCACCGTTCCGCGCGTTCCTGCACGAACGTCGCGCCCGCGGCGCTGCAGGCGAGAACTGGCTGTTCTTCGGCGATCAGCATCGAGCGAGCGACTTCCTCTACGAGGACGAACTCACCGATTTCGAGCGCAGCGGTCTGCTGACGCGACTCGATCTGGCCTTCTCTCGCGACCAGACTCAGAAGATCTACGTCCAACACCGGATGCGTGAGGCGGGAAAGCAGCTCTACGGGTGGCTCGAAGCCGGCGCGCAGCTCTACGTCTGTGGCGATGCGGCTCGCATGGCCAAGGGCGTCGACGAGGCACTGCACGAGATCGTCGCCGAACACGGTGGCCGCTCCCCCGACGCCGCCGAGGACTATGTCAACGAGCTCAAGCAATCGAAGCGCTACCTGCGCGACGTGTACTGACGCGGTTTCTTGTCGGACCCCCTCGCTACGGTCTCGGGTACAGGCATCAGTTCTCGTCCGAGAAGAGGGTTCGCACCGTGACCGCACTGCAGAACGGCCATTTCGACTCCACCACCGCGCTCGCGTGGGCCACGTTCACCGAAAACCTGCATGCGCGTCTTCGGACCTTGCCGCGGCGCGACTACATCACGGTGTCCGCCGCTCAGGCGAGCCCCGGCGAGCGTGGGTTGCGCCCGTACATCGACGTGGCGGCGACGGACAGCGGCGTGCTGGTGTCGGTGGCAGCGCTGCCGTCACTGCTGTACCCGGATGCCCCGGACACAACGGCCATGGATGTGCAGCTCCTCGACTGCGGTTGGCTGGATCGAGGCAAGCCGGTCGCAGACGGGTCGATCATCGATCTCACGCGAACCGACACCCGAGCCGATGCGGCGCTCGTCGCGGAGATGATCACGCGCGCGTTCCGCGAGATCTGGAACGTCCCACATCCGTCGTTCCTGAGCGTATGGAGCGTGGCGGCCGACGGAGCATCATCGGGGCCGGTCGACCTGCAACGCGGGTCCGTCGGTCGCACGACCGGCGCAGCGACCGAGAGTCCCTCGGAGACATCCGACGACGTTCCTGACGAGCTGAGGTCACTTCAGACGCTGTGCCAGTTGATCGGTCGGCGCGTCGACGCGCACACCGTTCGATCGGTGTGCGCCGACGGCGATATCGACGCGTTGACAGCGCGGGCACTGTCGCTGCATCGATCGGCCGCTGTTCGCGCTCGCCCCGACGACGCGAGTGGGACGAACTCGGTCGCGGTCTGGAAAAACCTCGCCCGCACCTGGCTCCTGGTCGCACACAGCATGGACGCGGTGACGAGGGCAGACCGACACGCGTGCCGGTGACGACGAACTACAGGATGTTTCGGCGCAGGCCGCTCGCTCGTAGCACCTGACGTTCGACGCCCGCTCGGATGGCCTCTTCGGTACCGATCACCCGTACGTGCGATCGAGCGCGGGTGATGGCGGTGTACAACAGCTCTCGGGTCAACAGTGTCGACGCTTCGGCGGGCAGCAGAACCGAGACCGTGTCGTACTGACTGCCTTGACTGCGGTGGATCGTCATTGCGTACACGGTGTGTACCGAGGAGAGCACATTCGGGTGGATCAACACGTGGCCACGACCTCGGGCGAACGCTGCCATCGGAGTTCCGTTGTCTCCCAACACCACAACGCCGGTGTCCCCGTTGTAGATCCTTGCCTCGTGGTCGTTGGCCGTCACCAACAACGGCTGACCGGGGTACCAGAGCGAGGGATCGAGAAACGTACCGCTTCCTTCTCCTACCCACTCCATCGCCTGCCGGTCCCACCGCGAGACCCCCCATCGACCCTCGCGGTGCGCGCACAGTAGGCGATGTTTCTCGAGCCCGAGCAGTGCTGCGGTGGCATCTCCGCGTACTGCAGCGGCGGTGACCTCGGCTGCGGTGTCGATCACGTCGGAGCGCAGCGCGTCGACGTCGTCGGGGCCATGAAACGAGATCTCCTCCGCGCCGGACTCGAGCAACGCCATGACATCGTCGCCCCGGCCGTCTCGCACGGCCACGGCCAAGCGAGCGATGGCTCCGCCGAACCGCCGGCCTCGACTGAGCCGAACGACGCCGCCGCGCAGTCGGTCTCGCTCGAACGGGCTCAGGGCCGCTTCCGCGGGGTCCTCGGCGGCGGCGAAGTCCGCGTCGACGAGCTGCGCAAGAACCGGGTTCTCGATTCCGGTCACCGGCCTGGCCACCAGATCTGCCAGCACCGCGCCCGCGTCGACCGACGTCAGCTGATCCGGGTCGCCGACGAGAATCAACCGGGACTCCGGACGCACGGCTTCGAGCAGCCGACACATCATCGTCAGCGACACCATCGAGGTTTCGTCGACGACGATGACGTCGTACGGCAGTCGGTTCTCGGCGTCGTGCCGAAACCTGGTCTTGCTGCCGGGCTTCCATCCCAGAAGTCGGTGCAGCGTCATCGCTTTCAGATCTGCTGGAAGCCCGAGGAGTCCGGCTTGTTCGGACACGGACTCCTGCAACCGGGCTGCGGCCTTGCCGGTGGGTGCGGCGAGCCCGATGCGCAGATCGCTTCCGTGTTCGCGGACGAGGAGCGCCAGAATTCTCGCTACGGTGTGGGTCTTTCCGGTTCCAGGGCCGCCGGCGATGACCGTCGTCCATTGGGTCGCCGCCAGAGCTGCCGCTATTCGCTGTCGATCGGGAGCGGCCGTCGGTGCGCCCGATTCGTCCACGAACAGCGTGGCCAGCGCGTCGCTGATTTCGACGGCATCGGCGGCGGGATGGGATTGCGAACGCACGTCGAGCAGATCTCGAACGCTGCTCTCCTGCAAGTGATATCGGTCCAAGTACAGCAGCTCACCCTGATCGGTGTCGACCAGTTTCAGCGGCCGCAACGGTCCATTCGGGCTGCCGACCACCAGTGGGCTCACCCTCAGTGCTCGGAGCACGTCGTCGAGCTCCGGCCACGGAAGCGCGCTCGGATCGACGTCCGAATCCTCGTCGACGGTGACGTCCCGCAGTCGTCGCAGATCCAGGCACACCGAGCCCGATCGCACCGAGCGCACGGTCAGAGCAGTGGCGAGCAGTACGTTCTCCGACGACTCACCGGCCAGGGCACCGAGGCGCAGCGCCACGTGCACGTCGGATGCCGACAGCACACCCACATCGTTGAAGGTGCGCAGGATTCCACTGCCGCGCAGCGCAATCGAGACGCCGGTCATCGAGTCACCTTCCCGGCGAGCAGGTCCGACAGCTCGATCACCAGTGCGGCCGGCGGATCCCAGTCGAACACCCCACACCCGGCGGGGGTCTGCGGCCCGACCATGCCCCGCACGAACAGGTATCGGATTCCGCCGAGGTGCAGTTGCGGGTCGTAATTCGATTGACGCCAGCGCAGATATCGATGCAGCGCAACGGCATACAGAATTGCCTGCAGCGGATAGTGCGAGCGGATCATTTCCTCGGCCATCTTCTCGCGCGTGAAATTGCCGGTCGTCAGATCGCCTCTGGCGATTCGATTCGT
The DNA here is from genome assembly GCF_033042225.1 of Rhodococcus cercidiphylli. Taxonomy (NCBI): domain Bacteria; kingdom Bacillati; phylum Actinomycetota; class Actinomycetes; order Mycobacteriales; family Nocardiaceae; genus Rhodococcus; species Rhodococcus cercidiphylli. Next base: position 257,127 of record NZ_JAWLKE010000008.1, on the reverse strand, counting down.
CTTGTAGTCCACCACGACGTACCGCGGTCCTGCCACGCGCAGAACCGAGTCGATACTTCCGGTGAGAAAGCCGCGAAGTGGTGTCGACTCGAGACCGTCGAGCAGATCCGCGTAGGACGCCAGCACGTCCGTCGGATCGAGGTGATGACGCAACAGGCGCGCCACGGACTTCAACGTGACTGTGTTCGCCACCGGATCGTCTCCGCCGGCCAAAGGCAGCTCGAAGTCGAGCTCGGCCAGATGGTCGGACGGCGCTACCTCGGCCAGCGTCCCGAATCCCAACGGTGTCTGCATCACCGGTAGCAGGGCTTGGGCCAACGCCGCCGGATCGACCTCCGCCATCCGCGACGCCACCGCCGCAGCGCAGCGACGTTCGAGTTCCGCAAGCAGATCGGGTGCGGACGTGTCGACGTGTTCGAGTGCCTCGTGGACGAGCGTTCCGAACGCCGCGCCGGCAGGCATGCCGTTCATCGGTGACGCGATTCCGTCCAGCTGTTCGTCGAGATGCTCACTTACCGGGTATTCGCTGCCCACGGCCGTGTCGGCGGGCTCGTCCGTCTTCTCGGGATGCTCGGTCTCGCTGGTCACTCCCACCTCGGGCTGGGCGGGCGCAGCGTCGTGAGCGTGAGCTGTCAACGCGGAGTACGACGTTCGACGCCACAGCAGGTCGAGGGTTCGATCGAATCGTGCGGCAGCGACGTCGAGTTGCGGTTGCTCGGGACGAATCCAGTGTGCGGTGGACGGCTCGCCGGGCCCCACCGGTTCGACCGAGATGAGGTCGGCTGCCGACCCGACCCAGGATTGGAGCCGGTTCGCCGTCGTCGCGTCGTCGAGAACCTTGTACGACGGCTCCGGCAGAGCAATTCCGGGGATGCGTCCGAACAGCATGCGGTGCAGCGAGGACGTCGCGGTGTTTCGGCCCGGGGCCCACCACAGCACGATCCGACTCTCGGCGCGGGTGAGACCGACGTAGAGCAGTCGCAGTTCCTCGCCTGCTTCCTCCTGGTCGTTGAGGATCTTCCTGGCCGCGTAGCCCGTTCCGGACGGTCCGCCGACGTCTCGGATTCGCGTGCCGTTCTCGTGCAGCAACAGCGTCGACGGCTTGCTGAAGTACAACGTGTCCCACGCGTAGGGCAGGTAGACGACCGGGAATTCGAGCCCTTTGCTGCCGTGTGTCGTCATGATCTGCACTGCGGCGGAATCACTGTCGAGTCGACGACTGCGGTCGGTCGACCCGCCCGCTGCCGGTTCCTTGATTCGGTCGGTCAGCCAGCGAGTGAGGGCGGTGATTCCGTAGGACTCGGATACCGCGGCGCGATTGAGCAATTGGGCGATGTGCCGCAGGTCGGTCATCGTGCGTTCACCGGCTTCGACCGCGAGCAACCGGGCGTCGAGTCCGGACTGGGCCGACACCCGCTCGAAGACTGCAGCGAACCCGGCCTCGTCGAACAGCACCGAATACTCACGCAGCCGGCTGCTGACCTGGGACAGCGCATCCTCGGCCCCGGAGTCGAGTTGTGCAGCGGTCCACCCGAGCAGCGGAGTCAGGGCGGCCAGACGTACGCGATCGGTGCGATGGGGTTGCTCGATCGCCTGCAGCAACCACAGCCAGTGTCGGGCACTCTCGGTACCGAACACACTGGTGCTGCTCGACACGACGGAAGGCACCCCTACCGCGTCGAGTGCGTCCCGAATCAACGCCACCTGCTTGGTCGTTCGGGTCAACACCGCAATGTCACGCGGTTCGATCGCCCGGTGGCCGTCGGATCGCTCGAGCTCGGCGTGTCCGGACAACAGCTCGACGATGTCCGCCGCAACGTCTGCCGCAACCCTGGATCGGAGTCGGTCGACTGCCGGAAAGCCCTGCCGCAGTGGACCAGCGCCGGTTCGCGGTAGGTAACGCAGCCGCAGGGGAGGATGTCCGACCATGCGCGAGAGAGGGTTTCGCGCTTCGACTGGGTGCACCACGATGTCGTCGTGACCGAGGGCTGCGCCGCCGTACAGATGGTGCAGGGCGTCGAGCAGCCCCGAATCACTACGCCAGTTGGCGGTGAGCTCGTAGAGGTGGTCCGCGGTCTGCACGGCGTCGAGGTAACTCAGTACCTCGGCTCCGCGAAACGCGTAGATGGCCTGCTTCGGATCGCCGACGAGGATGAGCGTCGTGGAGCCGTGAAACGCCCGCCGCAGAATGTCCCACTGCATGGGGTCGGTGTCCTGGAACTCGTCGATCAACACGACGCGGAATCGATCTCGCACTCGCGCACAGGCAGCCTCACCGTGGACGGGGTCCGACAACACCGAATGCAGAAGTCCCAGAAGATCGTTGTAGTCGCGCACACCGAGCAGGCGTTTGCGACGTTCGATCTCCCGGCGCGCTTCCCGGGCGAACCGCACACGCAGTGCCGGCTCGCGATTGTCGTCGTCCGAGTCCTCGGTATCGGGATACAGAATCGACTGCTGGTCACCCACGGCCGACAACGCCAACTGCTGGGCATCCCGCCTGCTGAATGCCGGTGCCTCGTCGTCACCGCTGAACATCTGCAGATACAGATCGTCCACGACCTGTTCGAGTAGGTCCGAGACGGATTCGACGAACGTCGATTCCGGTTCGCGCTCGCCTGCGATGCCGAGTCCGTCGAGCATGCGCTGACAGAAACTGTGAGTGGTGACGATGGTTCCGGCGTCGAAGTCCGACAAGGCCCTACGCAACCGTCGACGCCGCCGGTCGACTTCTGCGTCGTCGACTGCGGCCAGAAATGCCACGAGTGGATCCCGAGATGCGCGAGCGGTGTCCGGGTCGGCCAAGTCCCGGGCGATCGACGCGAACCTGCTTCGGGTGCGATCACGGAGTTCCTGGGTCGCGGCTCGACTGAACGTCACCAGAAGCAGGTCCGAGATCTCGGCGATCCCCTCGGCGATGTAGCGCGCGGCCAACCCCACGATCGCGTACGTCTTGCCGGTCCCGGCGCTGGCTTCGAGGACGGTCGTTCCGGTCGGCATCGGACCGAGCAGGTCGAATCCGCGGGCGGCGGTCATGCGTTCCCCATGTTCTCGGCGATCAGCAACGGATCCCACAGCTTTCGAGCGAGAATCCCGAAGCGGCTCTTCTCGTTCGAGGGCTCGGTCTCGTCGGCGAGCGGGGCCGCAGCGAGCAATGCCTGGAACGACAAGGCCGAACCGTGGACGTACCGCAACGATCGATCGGTGCCGTCGCCGAAGTCACCCCGCCAAGCCCAAGTGGCCGAGTCGTAGCCGTCCTCGATGGACCCGCCACCGAACCGCTTCTCTGCATATGCCGATGCGGTACCGGTCGATATCGGCAGCGGCGACGTCATTCCACGATCACGCAAGTCCACCAGATCTTTCAGTACGGCAGCGGGATCCGGCGGGGCGCTCAGCCGAGAGCGACGAGGCGGGCGCATCCCGCTCGCGCGCCCGATGGTGACGGCGCTCCAGTCCCCTGCCTCGGATGCCGCCACTGCCAGCAACCGCACCCACGCGGCCAGCCGGTGTTTGGCAGCCAGTCGCGAGTACGACGAACGTGCCAGCGTGCGGTCGTGGATTCCGGTGACGGTGCCGGTCAGGCGGCGGCCGTCGCCGAGATCGACCGCGACGTCGATCGTCTCGGCCGGACCCTCGTGGAAGGGAGCGGCCGCGTCGGCGATGATTCCGACGATCTGCCGGATGTCGGACATCTCGCGGCGACCCTGATGAAACGGCGGGAGGGTGCCGCGCCGCCACTCGGCGTCGGCGAATTCTCCGATGTCCCCACCTGCGAGCACTGCAGCGAGCATCCGATCACCGATGTTCCACCGGGACAACGGATCCAGCTCGATGTCCAGGCTGTCCGCCAGGTCGTCCTCTAGCTCGGGAACGCGGAAGCCGAGTCGTTGCCGCAGGAAGGCCTGCACCGGGTTCTCGACGAAGGCGATGAGTTCGGCGAGTTCGACGTCCCCACGATCGACCGGAGGAAGCGCGTCGGGCAGAAACGGTGGTACTGCATCGGGCGTCCGCTGCTGGGAGACCGCCCCGGCCAGGGCCACCGTGTCGAAGCTGAACGGGTGTTCGGCTTCGAAATTGTGTGGGTCGAACGGCTGCAGCGGATGCCGATGTTCGACGCTTCCGCCCGCGGTCACCTCGAGCACGTCCATCAACTCGCGCAGCGGGATCGCGGGCGGCTTGGCCGACCCGTCGACGGGGTCTGCTCCGGTGTAGAACAACAGCAGTTTCTCCTCGGCCGACATCACCGCGTCGAGGAGCAGTTGCCGATCTTCGCTGCGAATGTCTCGTTCGCCGACGGCCGGATCGCGGGCGAGGATGTCGTCTCCGTCGATACTGCCCACTCGGGGGAACACCTCGTCGTCGAGCCCGAGCAGCACCACCACTCGGTGCGGCACCGAGCGCATCGGCACCATGGTGCACACGGTCAGCTCGCCGGTTCGAAAGTTCGCTCGGGTGGGTCGGCCGGCCAGTCTTCCGGCCAGCATGGCACGCACGTCCGCGAGCCGTAGCTCGGCGGTGCCGCCGTGTTCGGTGGCGTCGGAGATCTCGCGATGTGCTTGTGCCAGTTGCCATTCGTCGGCTGTGGGCACGTCGGCGAGGAGATCGAGGGCGCGCCCCAGCTGCCGCGTCCACTCGGTCACCGATGCCGGACCGGCAAGTGCTCGGAGCACCGAGGCGAGCCGGTCCACCAGCTCGGCGAAGCGGCCGGCGAGCGTGATGTCGTTGCTGTCGACATCGTCGAGAGGCAGCGCGAGGTCGAGGTACTCGTTGCGAGTCTCGTCCGCTGCCACTCCCAGCAAGATGCGATCGAGCGCCGACTTGAAGGTGTTCTGTCGAAAACCGTTCAGGCCGTACGCTTCTCGTTGTCGAACTGTCAATCCCCAGCGGGCACCTGAGCTCGTCACCCACTCGCGCAGTCGCTCCAGATCGTCGTCGGTGAACGAGAACTTCTCCCGCACCGGACCACTGGCGGCGAAGTCCAACAGCTCGCTCGCCGTCACCCGCCCCTCCGAGAAATCCAGCACCGTGGCGATGACGTCGAGGACGGGGTTGGTACGACGCAGGCCCCGATCGGCCAGCCGCACCCGTAGCCGGTGCCCCGGATGAACCAGCGCCGTCTGCCCGAAGTTCGCGCGGATCAGCGGCGCGTAGGTCTCGACATCCGGGCACATCACCAGCACGTCGCGTGGTTCGAGCGTCGGGTCGGAGGTGAACAGATGCAGCAACGATTCGCGCAGAACTTCCACCTGGCGAGCCGGTCCATGACACGCGTGAATCTGCACCGATCCGTCGGCGAACGTAGTGCCGTCCTCGAATTCGGGAGTAGGAGACGAATCCGCGGTGATGTCCGACTGAATTCGACCGAGCAGAGTGTTCGCTGGTTGCGGCCCCTCGTGATGCACGGTGTGCGTCGCCACCGACGCGATGGTGGCCTGGAGTTCTCGCACGTCTCGCGACAGACCGGCCAGCAGTGGGTGCTCGACGGCCAGAGCTGTCGTGTCGTCTCGTCGGCGCGTCACCGCCGGGATGTCGGCGAGGGTGTGCCACATCGACGGGCTCGGATGCGGAACCCAGATGTGCACGTCGCGAGCCTGCGACAGCGCACTCAATATCTCGAGCTGATCGGTTGTCAGCCGGGTCGGACCGAACACCGACAACCTGCTCGGTAGGTCCACCGACTCCGGTGCATCTCGGAGTCGTGCGCAGGTCTGCGGCAGGCGCTCGGCTGGGCTCGGGCTGCCGATTCGCTCGCGCAGCGCGGCCCACACGCGCGGTTGCCACAGCAGGTCCTCGTCGAGATCGCCACCGTGGCCGTCGGTGAAGCGCCCGTCGAACCAGTCGCGCAGCATCTGGGGACGTTGAGATCCGTAGGTGCGGAACAGTTCTGCCACATGCGATGCCGTCGACCAGCGGCGTCCCACCCGATGATCCTCGGAACCTGCACCGAGATGCTTGAACAGCACCGACGCCCAGGCTTCCGTGCGACAGTCGTCGATCACCTCCAGCGCGGTCCACAGAACCCGGCCCGGAGCCCAGGGATCGTCGTCGGGATCGATGTCGTCGACCGCAGCAATCGCGCGCGTGACCAACCGCGTCGGGCTCGGGAAGTCGATGTTGGCTGCGATGCCGTCGCCATCCGAACCGCCCAGTGTGCTCGACAGTCGCTGTGTGAGCCACCGCTCGACGCCCTTCGCCGGGACCGACACGATCTCGGGCACGAACGGATCGTCCAACGGCACGGACAGGATGTCGGCCAGTGCAGCCGCGAGCGTTCCGGCGCGTTCGGCGCGATGAAGCGTCAACACCGTCGCTGTCCCCTGCCTGCTCGTATCGGTGCCCGATTTCGGGCTCGTGACGACCCTACTCGAGCCACCGACAGATTCTGTGCGACGAGTCGAGCCGTCGATGCCGCTCGTATCGGTCTCCGATCCCGACGGCAGTTCTATTACTGCGATCGGCGGTTTTCGCGAGCACTACCGATCGAGCGGTTGCCGTTCTCGCACGGGATGTAACGACGTACCCCGTCGGTACGACATGGTGAACGGAAATGCGACCGACCGGTTCGAATAGAACGAGACGGTTGCTTCCGGTCTCGCGGGTGACATCTCGGCCGCGACATCGACACCTCTCGCGATCCGAACGGACCCCTCGACATGACCAGCGCCTACCCGCCGCCCTTTCAGCGACCGGCACCCGAGCCTCGAGCGCCTCGCCGCCCCCTGTTCGGGAAGGTATTCGCTTGGGCCGCGATTGTTTTCGGTGCTTTCTTTCTGATCGGGGCAGTGGTCTCGTTCGAGTTCGGCGCGCTGCTCGTCGGCGCGTTGCTGGTCGGCAGCGGAGTCGTGTACCTGCGCTCGTCACCCGCGCGGGGCCGCAAGGTCTGGGCGGTACCTGCCATCGCCGTCCTCCCCGCCCTGTTCGTGATGGGACTGACTACCACGACCGAACCCGAGACCACGACCGCGATCGCACCGGTCGCGGCCGTGCCCGCGTTGCCGACGGTCACCGCGCCGCCGTCGACAACCACACCGGTCCCGACCACGACCACCGCAGCCCCGACGACCGAAACAGTCGCCGCCGTCGTCGAGATTCCGACGACAACGGAATACATCCCGCTGCCCGAGCCCGCGTACATCCCAGAGCCCGTCTACACGCCGGAGGCGGTGTACACACCCGAACCCGTCTACACCGCTCCCGCGCCGTTGGCCGCAGTGCCTTCTGCCGTCTCGTACGCCAATTGCGATGCGGTCCGTGCAGCGGGTGCAGCCCCGATCTACGCCGGGGATCCGGGATACAGCACCAAGCTGGACCGCGACAAAGATGGCGTCGGCTGCGAGAACTGACCGCGGTCAACCCACCAACCGCCGCGTCAGGTTCGCGGCTTCGCGGGAGTAGGCGATCAGCATGACGAGGTCGACCGACGGCCGGGCAGCTTTGACTGCCACGACCTGCTGGGTGACTGCGTCGTGAATCGGCCATCCGTAGGACCCGCCGGAAATTAGGGGAAAAGCGATGGACTTCAGGTTCATCGACGCTGCCAGCGCAAGACTTCGGGCGTAGCAGAGTCGCAGCAGCTCCGATCTGTCCTCGTGCGGGGAGTAGCGCGGGCCGACGGTGTGAATGACGCAGCCGGCGCGAAGTCTGCCCGCGGTGGTGGCGACGGCTGCGCCGACGTCGAGGCCGTGCGGCAGGGTGGTGGCCCGCAGCGCCTTGCACTCCGCGAGGATCGTCGGCCCACCGGCTCGATGGATCGCACCGTCCACTCCCCCGCCGCCGAGCAATCGTGCATTGGCGGCATTGACGATCGCGTCTGCGGCCACGTCGGTGATGTCGCCCTGGACGACGTCGATGATTGTCATGAAATCTCCTTCGCTGCAATGATGTTCGTGGTGATTCGATCGAGATCGTCGGCGCGCAACCCTGGGTAACCGCGGACGATGTCGCGCCATTCGCGCGGCACCGCCGATGCGCCCCAACGCGCTCCGAGGAGTCCTCCCGCTATGGCTGCCGTGGTGTCGGTGTCGCCGCCGGCGCGGACGCACAGTTCGAGAGCGGCAGGCAGGGGCCGGTCCGAGTCGGCGGACCGATGGATCGCCCACCACGCCGTCTGCAGAGCGTGGACGACCCAGCCGTTGTTCGGGAAGTCGGACGGCTGCCCCTCCTGCGCCTGATCGAGCAGGGGCTGCCAGAACTCGCGGACGTCGGTGTCGACCTCGGCCAGAAATTCACGCACCCCGCCGTATGTACCGCGAAGAACCGCGTATCGAATTGCGTGAGTCCACAATTGGCATGCCTCACCGGCATGCGGGTCGGAATGGGTGAGGGCACTGATCCGTGCAGCAGCAGCTCGACATCCGGCCGCATCGTCGAGGTATGCCAAGGCGACGGGTGCGGTACGCATGAGCGATCCGTTGCCGCCGGTTCTACCCGACAGTGACGCTGCCGCCGCGGTCATCTCGGCACCGCTGAGTGTGGTCTGCGCGAGCACGGAGCGCGTTTGATTTCCTACGTCCGGAGGGTTCTGGGCAAACCACGCGCGAAAATTCTCGGCGATGTCGTCGATGTCTCCGCCCTGCTCGAGGGCACGCGCGACGCAGAGCGCCATCGAGGTGTCGTCGGTCCATTCCCCCGGGGCCCAATCGAATGCGCCGCCGCCGACCATGGCGATCGTCGTCTCGGGTGAGGGGTATCCGAACTCGTAGCCCGCGCCCAAGGCGTCACCCACTGCCGTTCCGAGGAGAACGCCCCGCGCTCGGTCGTGCTGAATGTCCGTCAACTGCATACCTACCCCTTAGATCGATGTTGCGCTAAATATAGATCATTACTGCGCTAAGCTGCAACGCATGACCTGGCGAGACCGAGACGGCAACGCGCTGACCGACTACCCGCGCCCCTCCGTGGCAGTCGATGTGGCGGTACTGACCGTCCGCGAACGGCAATTGCACGTCGTCGTGGTGCCGTCGGAGCGCGGCCCCGCGCTACCGGGCACCTTTCTGCGACCGTCGGAGACTCTCGCCGACGCGGCAGACCGCGCGTTGAGGACGAAGGCAGAGTTGATCGATCTCACTTTTCACCAGCTGAGGATGTTCGACGATCCCGACCGCGACGACCGCGGCTGGGTCCTGTCGATGGCGCACGGCGCAGCAATATCGGCTCGATCACTGGCTCCCACAACCGAATCGATGCCGATAGACGACTCCGCACCGGTGTCGACACTGGCCTTCGACCATGGCACCATGGTGACCGAGGCAGTTCTCGACCTCCGTGATCGCTACGCGCGTGAGGTCGATCCCGCACTGTTGACGGACGCGGAGTTCACCCTCCTCGAACTTCGCGAGCTGTACGAGATCGTGTTCGATCGCGCTCTGCCGAAAGACACGTTCCGACGTCACGTCATCGGGTCACTCGAAGGGACAGGCACAACCTCGACCGCAGGCGGCGGCCGCCCCGCAGAGCTGTATCGTCGCGCCTCGAATCCAGCTCTTCCTGCATCTGCGGGCTCATTCCTACTTCGCTGAGGGCACGGATCGACGAAACCGGACATGCCTACCGATAAGCTGGCAGTCATGGGATCGAAGCGGCCTGCCAACCGCGGACAGAAACGTGCAGAAAAGACCAAGGCCCGGCAACGGCGTCACCAGCAATCCCGACCGGCCCCCACCGGTGCCGTCACCGAACGCATCGTCGATCTGATCGACGGTTTCGTCGAATGGCTCGACGAGAGCGAGATGTCGGAACAATCGGAGGCGATCTCTCGACTCGTGTCGTCGACACTGACCCAACTGGCCGGAGCCCGTAACGGCTTCTCTCCCAGTGCCTGGCTGCCCGCCGATGCACACCTGCTGGTGGACGCCGCGGAACGCATCCTGCAGGACGAGTCCGACACGGCCGAGGACACCGCGGTCAATCTGGTACTCACGTCACTGCAGTACCTGACCTTCCTCGACGAGACCGATCTCTGGGACGGCACTCCCGAGGACTACTCGCACTGCATGGAAGATCTCTCGGACTTCCTCCAAGGCGACGAGCCCGACATGCTCGACGCCGACGACATCGATCTGCCCGACGTCTCGCTGGCCCAGGAACTCGCCGCGATCTCCGCGTTGCCGCTGCTACCTGCCCTCGACGACATCGTCGCGCGCGTGGCCGACGGGTTGGCGGTGGGCGAGGACGCCGACCTGCAGCGCGCGGTCGGCTCCACCCCGCTCGATCCCGCCCGGCTCGAGGTGGGTGCCGTGGTCGACTACTGGTCGACGGCCATCGCGACCGAATTGATTCGCATCGACGGTGACACCGCCAGGCCGGGCGACAATGCGCATTCGCTGGCCGGCCGAGGCGCGGAGACGGTGCACGAGCTGGTCGCCGAACACGTTCGCGTCCAGCTGTCGGGAAATGCCGACGACCCCGATGTGTCACGGTCGCTGGCGAACACTTTCGCGGTACAGACGCTGCTCGCCGCCATGACGGACGAGCTCCCCATCAACAACGAGGGCGAGGACTACGCCGAACTCGAAGGTGAGGATCTGCGTACGGCGCAGTTGATCGACCACCGCGTCCGATCCCTCATCGAGCAGGGCATCCTTGTCAAGATCGAAGAAGTACTCGCCGTTCCGCACGCGTTGCGTCCGGCAGTGCTCGACGGTGTCGCCGAGGCCCTACCGTTCGGTGTGATCGACGAGGAGTCTCAGCACGACCCGCTCCACAGCTCGGTCGAGGATTCAGCGTCGTCGTGACGGCCCCCGCGAACACCGAGACCGTGTCGGTGGTCGCCGCTAGCGTCACCGACTGTGCGTTAGGCCAACGCGATCTGGGTAAGGAGCCGACATGAGCGATTCACTCGAGTTCGACTTCGACGTCGACGCTGCCTGGATGCAGTTCCAGCGCAGACTCGGCGACTACGTCAGCGCGATGCGCGACGGCGATGCGCTGGTGATCGAGTCGCGATACGACAGCACCGACGGCGTGCCCGACACCGCAGCCTGCGTGCAGTTCTACGCCTGGGATCTCGATATGGTCCGCTGCGAGATCCCGGCGAACGAGCACCTGCACCGCAGCCGTGCCATCACCAAAGAGCAGCGGGAAGCGCTCAGCGCGTTGGGGTTTCGCATGTCGGTCGATTCCGAACCGACCGCACCGCACGTGGACCGGAATCGATCCTGGTCCGACGATCTGGCCAAGACGACCGTTGCGGTGTTCCGTGACATCTGGGGTCTCCCGCATCCGTCGTTCCTGAGCTCGCGCGCCACCGGCCGATACGACGTACCGAGTTTCGACGTCGCCACCCCCGAGCCCGGCATCACTGTCGTTCCGATGTGCGTACAGCCCAAGGGCAAGGAACACCTGCAGCAACTGGTCGATCGAGCGCTCGAACCGTGGTTCGGTTTCCCGCCGGATCACGACCCCGACGGCGACATCCCCCTGCGGTTCGTCAACGGCACCGCATACGTGTCGGTCAAGCCCACCGAACCTGTGGTCGAGATCAATTCGACGCTGGTGCACGCCGTGTCGGGACGAACCCGCGCAGCCGAGTTGTTGGTCGATCTCAATTTGCAGCTACCCGATGTGATGCTGCACCTGGTCCAGGACTGCATCGTCGCCCAGGTGCGGGTGAGCGGCTCCCCCTTCGTCGCCGATCACTTGCTGTGGGCAGTGCGGATGCTCAGTCACGTATGGGAGCAGGTCGACGAGAAATTCGCCGAGGATTTCGGCGGTGCGCTCGGCGAACCGACGCCGCCCCCGATCGAGGCCGAGGACTTTCCGGACGGTCTGCTCGAATTGGTCGATCTGATAGCCGAATCCGAGGAGCCACTCGACCTCGACACCGTCCTCGAACGTTGTGACTCCGATCGCGATGTCGTCGCCTCCTACCTGCGCATCAGCGCGGAGCAGGAGGCGTCGTGGCGTGGCATGGCGGTCGCTGCCGATCTCGGGGACGAGCACTGCGACGTCGACGAGGCAGACCGCGAAGCCGGCAAATGGGGTCGCGCCGTGGCTGCTCTGCGTGAGGTACTGCGCAGCACACCCGAGCAGGTCACGCCCGTGGTCGATCCGTCGGCGATCCAGTTGCAACTGTTCGAGACCGACGAGGTGGCCGAGGTATCCGACGAACGTTCGGACGAACAGTAGAGGGAAAACGAGCACGGTTTTCCAGCGCGCTTCCCTTTCGTGTTAACTGGGGTTACATTAACTCCATGTTCGCACCTCGTTTGGAGAAGCCATGACACTGACGACAGGCACCGCGTCCGTTTCGGTCGATACCGACACCGCGGACGAGCAGCAGTACATCGAGACACTCACCCTGTTGTCCGAGGGTTCTGTTCACAAGCACTTCGACCCGTACGTGGATATCGACTGGGAGTCCGAGAAATTCGCGGTGCCCGCGAACGATGTTCGCTGGGTACTGCCCGCGAAGACGGACCCGATCGGTGGCCACGCCTGGTACCGAGCACTGCCGCTCGAGAAGCAGATCGAGATCGGCATGTGGCGTCAGGCCAATGTTGCCAAGGTCGGTCTTCAGTTCGAGAACATTCTGATCCGCGGCATGATGCAGTACGTGTTCTCGCTGCCCAACGGCTCGGCCGAGGCACGCTACTGCACCCACGAATCCATCGAAGAGTGCAACCACACCCTGATGTTCCAGGAGATGGTCAACCGCGTCGATTCCGATGCTCCCGGCATGAGTCGCCCGATGAAGATGCTGTCGCCGTTCATCCCCCTGTTCGCCACTTTGTTGCCCGAGTTGTTCTTCGTCGGCGTTCTCGCGGGAGAGGAGCCCATCGACCACATTCAGAAGTCGGTCCTGCGGTCCGGTGAAGAAATCCATCCGATCATGCAGAGTGTCATGGCAATTCACGTCGCCGAGGAAGCGCGGCACATCTCGTTCGCACACCAGTTGCTGCGTCGCCGCGTCCCCAAGATGTCCAAGTCCGGACGGTTCTTGCTCTCGCTGGCCTTCCCGATCACGATGCGCATTCTGTGCGACGTCATCGTCATTCCGCCGAAGAAGTTCTGGACGAAGTTCGACATCCCGAAGCAGGTGAAGAAGGACCTGTTCTGGGGCACTCCGGAGTCGCAGCACGCACTGCAGGACTACTTCGGAGACGTCCGCATGCTGGCCAACGACACCGGAATGATGAATCGCGCCGCTCGCCTGATGTGGAAGCTGTGCGGAATCGACGGCAAAGCGTCCCGTTTCCGCAGCGAACCCGACCGCAGTTCCAGCCAGTTCGCCGCATAGCGCCAGCCCCAGCCGTCAGGAAACCTCATGCCCCACGTCGTCACCCAGTCATGTTGCAGCGACGCATCGTGCGTATACGCGTGTCCTGTCAACTGCATTCATCCCACTCCCGACGAGCCGGACTTCCTGACGGCGGAGATGTTGCACATCGACCCGCAGTCGTGTGTCGACTGCGGCGCATGTGTCTCGGCCTGCCCGGTCGATGCCATTGTGCCGCAGGCGAAACTGACAGAGGCACAACTGCCGTTCCTGACGATCAATGCGGATTTCTACAAACAGGAGCGCCCGCCTCGGCCCATCCTGGCACCGGTCACGCCTGCTGCGTCGGTCTCGCGGGATCGTCAGCCGCTGCGAGTCGCGATCGTCGGATCGGGCCCATCGGCTATGTACGCCGCAGACGAGTTGCTCACGCAGCCGGGCGTGAGCGTCGACGTCTACGACCGACTCCCACAACCACACGGCCTCGCTCGACTCGGCGTCGCACCCGATCATCAGAAGACGCGTCAGGTATCTCGCCTGTTCGAAACCATCTCTGCACAAGAGGGATTCACGTACCACCTCGGCGTGGAGGTCGGCAAGGACGTCACGCACGACGAGTTGATGGACACCCACCACGCCGTCATCTACGCGGTCGGGGCTTCATCGGATCGTGAGCTCCGCATTCCCGGTACCGAATTGCCCGGGCGCAGTTCGGCAACCGACTTCGTCGCCTGGTACAACGGCCACCCCGACCACGCACATCGCACATTCGATCTCTCGCACGAGCGCGCGGTGGTCGTCGGCAACGGCAACGTTGCCCTCGATGTCGCCCGCATTCTGACGATGAATCCGGATGCGCTCGCTCGGACCGACATCGCTCCGCACGCCTTGGACGCATTGCGCCACAGCTCCATTCGCGAGGTGGTCGTCGTCGGTCGCCGCGGCGTGGCGCAGTCCGCCTTCACCGTTCCCGAGTTCGCCGGGCTGCTGACCGTCCCCGATATCGACCTGGCCATCGACCGCAGCGAACTCGCGCTCGATCCGGTCACCGTCCGACTCGCGAGCACCGACGACCTACCCCACGCCGTGGCGCAGAAGCTGCAGTTGCTTCGCCACGTCGACGAATCCCCCGAACACAGCGACGGCCGCAGGCGAATCACCCTCCGCTATCTTCTCTCCCCCACCCGCATCCTCGGCACCGATCGAGTGACGGGCGTCGAGTTCGAGCGGATGGGCCTGTCCGCCGACAGCAAGGACGTGGTTCGCAGCGTCCCGACCGGCGACGTGGACATCGTCGAGGCCGGGCTCGTCCTCACCTCGATCGGCTACCGCGGCGTCGCGCTCCCCGGAGTTCCGTTCGACGATCGTGTCGGCATCATTCCCAACAACGGCGGGCGCGTCCTGGAGGAAGTAGGTGGGTCGACCGCGACCGGCACGTACGTCACCGGCTGGATCAAGCGTGGACCCTCGGGATTCATCGGCACCAACAAATCCTGCGCGCAGGAAACCGTCGGACACCTGGTCGACGACTTCAATGCCGGTCGCCTGACGGACCCGATCGAGTTGCCCAGCACGTGGCCGGCCGACACGAGCCGAAGCCCACTGCGACGCTCCAAAGCACTGCTCTCGACGCTCCGCCGCTCCTGACCGATCGCGCACCCCGGTTGGGATCAATGTGCCTTTCGGTCACTCCGAGTGCAACAACGTCGCATTCATCCGGACGGCCTGGAGGTTGAAGCGTCTACTATCGGGGTAACTACAGTCATCGGTCACCGACTCACGGCGGGCCAACACCTCGAGGAGCACGAGATGCCGGCCCTACGACGCATCTTCAACAGAACTGCTGTCCCAATTGTCGGTATTGCCATGGCGTTGGTGTGTGCGGCACCGGCCCAGGCTTTGCCGACACCCGGCGACCTCGCCGATGTCCCGGCACGGACGTCGTTGTCGTACGAACATCTCCCGACAGGGACCTATGTGGGCAGCGCTGAGGACAACTCGGCGCGCCCGGGACTGTCGACGGTCAAGCTCTACATGGCAGATTACGTCGTCCGCTTCGGCGATGGTTCACCGAGAGACCTCGATCTCGCCGCGCGGATGATCCAGGTCAGCGACGACGTGCCGCTTCGACGCTCGACAACAAGTACCCCCAGGCAATTTCGGCGACCGCCGCGGAGTACGGACTCACCTCTACCTCGCGGGGAGGTTTCTGGGGCAGCTCGTCCACGAGCACAGCCGACACCGTGCGATTCTTGGCGGCGAAGAAGCGCACCGACCCCGCCAGCCCGGTCCTCGCCTGGATGAACACCGCGGCTCCTGTGGCACGCGACGGAATGGTTCAGGACTGGGGCACCCAGCAGTTGGCCGGCGTGACGGGGAGCAAGTGGGGATGGGCCGACGACCGGTCGAGTGTTGTCGCGTCAGCGTCGATCGGCGATGATTTCGTCGTCGCCTCCAACACGTACGGACCGAGCAGCACCAACACCGACGACGTCTTGGGCGCGCTCGGCGGAATCGAATTGACGGCACCGCCCGCCGCCGTCTCTGTTCCGAACCTTCCCGTGATCCCCGGTCTGCCGTCGGTCGAGGAACTGCTGCAGATGCTTGCCCCTCGCTGACACGTTCGAAAAGTTTGTCGGACCCCTCCCCTACTCTGCGTCTCACCGAACAGTTCGGTAACCACACCGGGGGACGTGGAGGGGACGACGATGAGTCGTATCGATTTGGACAGTTTTTTCAAGTACACGCGGGCGACCAGCGCGTGGCAGGATGCCGATCCGAGCGAATTGCTCGACAGCGGAATCGGATTCGCCCAACTCGGATCAGTGGGGAAAGACAGGGTCCGGCTGATTGCGGAACGTTTGGCCGCTGTGGCCGAGCAACAGGCTGGTTCGATACTCGATCGGGCGGCTCGAACACTCGACGATGCTCTCGACACGGCGTTCGAGAACGGTTGGCAGCCCGCCGAACTCGTCCATGTCACGCTTCAGTGCGCCGGAGGCGACGGCACAGTGGTCATGGTCGAGGCCATCGGAGCACACACGGCGCGAAGCTCGGCCGAGCGCCTCGCTCCGGATTCATGGCGTGATCAGCTATCCGAGCTGCACGTCGACTCCGCCGGGGGCACGACAGCCGAGAGACTTCAGCGGTGGCGTTCGTACAACCGACGATCGTCGGCGCAGTCCTGGTACACCCTTTTGCTCGTACTCGGTTGTTCGACATGGCTGTTGCCTCTTGAGAAGCTCCTGCCCCCTCCGGCCCGGTGGACCTCACAGTCGGCAGCGACCGGCCCCGGGCGTGCCACGGACTCGAAGATGCTCGGCAGAATCCGAGGGCTGCTGGCCAAGGCCGAGTCGACGCAATTCCCCGCTGAGGCCGAGGCGTTATCGGCCAAAGCCCAAGATTTGATGACGCGCTACGCGATCGACAGCGCGCTTCTCGATGTGGGGAACCCTCGCAGCCTGATCGACGATGTCATCACGCGACGCATCATGGTGAGCAATCCGTACTCCAAAGCCAAACTGCTTCTGCTGCACTGCGTATGCCATGCAAATGGTGCCAGGACACTGTGGAAGAAGAAGTACTTGCTGGCCAGCATCATCGGCATGCCCGTCGATCTCGATCTGTGCGAGCTCCTCTACACCTCGCTACTCGTGCAATCGACGCGCGCACTCGACGAGGTGGCCGATTCGCCGGCAGCGCGGACCCGTAGTTTCCGCAACGCTTTCTTGATCGCCTACGCCCACCGTATCGGCGAACGACTGACCGAAGCACGCGACCGCGCCACCGCGGCCGCCACTCGACAACACGGCTCTGCGCTGGTGCCCATCATGGCGGAACGAACCGACGCAGTCGACCGAGCGTTCGCGGCCCGGCATCCGACGACGAGAACGATCAGGTTCAGCAGCGACAATGCAGCGGGATCGCATGCCGGCCGTGCCGCCGCCGAACGCGCGGACCTTACCGGTGGGCGCGAACGTATCGACAAATCCGATCTGGCCTCGTAGTGCGCGCTACATTGACTGCCATGACCGGTCTCGATACTCCCCTGACGCCCCTTCGCTTTCTCGAACGCGCAGCGGAGGTCCACCCCCACAAGACCGCCGTGGTGGACGGGCCCAGGACATTCACCTACGAGCAGTTCGCTGCCGACGTCACCCGGCTCGCGCACGCACTGCGCGCGTCGGGTGTCGGCCACGGAGATCGGGTGGCCTACATCGCGTCCAACTCTGCGGAGCTGTTGTTCGCGCACTACGCGGTTCCACTGGCCGGTGCCGTTCTCGTCGCAATCAACACCAGACTGTCGCCCGCCGAGGTTCGCTACATCTGCGATCACTCCGGTTCGGTTCTGCTGGTGGGTGATTCGGAGCTGCTGTCCGGGCTCGGAACAGATCCGATCGCCGATTCGGTCCGTGAGATCATCGAGACACCCGCCCCCGACGGCACGTACGCAACGCTGCCGCACGCCACTCGATACGATGCCTTCCTCGAGCGAGGCTCCGACGACCCACTGGAGTGGGAGGTCGACGACGAGACATCGACCATCACGATCAACTACACCTCGGGCACCACCGGTCGACCCAAGGGCGTGATGTACACCCACCGCGGTGCCTACCTCAATTCGCTCGGAGAACTGCACCACCAGGGATTCGGCATCGACACCCGATACCTGTGGACACTGCCGATGTTCCACTGCAACGGATGGTGCACCACCTGGGCGGTCACGGCCGCGTCGGGCACGCACGTGTGCCTCCGCGGAGTGCGCGGAGACGCTATCTGGTCGGCCATCGACAACGGTGTCGATCATCTTGCCGGTGCGCCGACGGTGCTGACCACTCTTGCCACTGCCGCAGAGGCGCATTCGCTCGACAGACCCCTGACCATCGTCACGGCGGGCGCTCCACCGAGTCCGACGATCATCAGCAAGATCCGAGCGCTGGGAGCGACGCTCGTACACGTGTACGGCCTCACCGAGACCTACGGTCCGTACTCGGTGTGCGAGGCGAAACAGGAATGGCTCGAATTGGACGCCGACGACCAGGCTCAGCGCTTGGCTCGACAGGGAGTCGGCATGCTCACTGCCGACCGTTTGCGCGTGGTACGAGACAAGCCGGATGCAGGCGGAACGTTGATCGACGTCGAACCCGACGGCGTCGAAATGGGTGAGATCGTCATGCGCGGCAACAACGTCATGAAGGGGTACTACGACGACGCAGCCGGTACGATGCAGGCCTTCGCGGGCGGCTGGTTCCATTCCGGAGATCTCGGGGTGATGCATCCCGACGGGTACGTTCAGCTGCTCGATCGGGC
The DNA here is from genome assembly GCF_033042225.1 of Rhodococcus cercidiphylli. NCBI lineage: Bacteria > Bacillati > Actinomycetota > Actinomycetes > Mycobacteriales > Nocardiaceae > Rhodococcus > Rhodococcus cercidiphylli. Next base: position 238,598 of record NZ_JAWLKE010000008.1, on the reverse strand, counting down.
CAAGGACGTCGTCATTTCCGGCGGCGAGAACATCTCGACGATCGAGGTCGAACAAGCACTTGCCAGCCACCCAGCCGTCGCCGATGTGGCGGTCATCGGAGTGCCGGACGACAAATGGGGAGAGCGACCGAAGGCATTCGTGGTGCTGGTGCCGGGTGCGGACGCCTCCGAGACAGAGCTCGTGTCGCACGTAAAATCGGCTATCGCGTCGTACAAAGCCCCGCGCGCAGTCGAATTCATCGTCGAGTTGCCGAAGACATCGACCGGCAAGATCCGAAAGAAGGAGCTGCGCGACGCCGAGTGGGGCACGTCCACATCGAAGATCAACGGGTAGCCCGGAACGTCACGCCATCTGCACACCGGCGATTTCGGTGACGCCGCCCTTGCCATCGAACGACAACTGCCGAAAGGCCACCTTCTCGACGAAGAACCTGTCGTGACTCACCAGAATCACCGCACCGGGAAACGCCATCAAGGCGCGTTCGAGTACCTGAGTGCTCTGCAGGTCGAGGTGGTTGGTGGGCTCGTCGAGCACAATGACGCCTGCGCCGAACAGTAGGCACTGGGCCAGGGCAACGCGCGCTTTCTGGCCGCCGGACAGAACTCCGATCTTCGACTTGAGATCCAGCTCGGAGAACTGCAGCAGCGTCAGGAAGCGGTGCACTTCCTTCTTCGTTGCCGTGAGTGCGAGACTGCCCGGCATTGCGTTGACCGAATGCGACACGGTGTCGTCGAGATCGAGATCGGCCAGCACCTGGTTGTAGTAGATGAACGACGGAGCCTTGGTCTTCCATTTGATCTTGCCGTCGTCCGGTTGCTCGGCACCGACGAGGATGTCCACCAGAGTGGTCTTTCCACATCCGTTGGGTCCGGTGATGGCAATGCGGTCGCCGCGGTGCACGGTGAACGAGATGTTCTCGAAAAGTCGTTGCTCGCCATAGCTTTTGGAGATTTCACTGATCTCGGCCAGGTTGTCGTGCACGTGCAGTCCGCCGTAGATCGCAGTGACCACCGTGTCGACGGGACGCGGACTCTTGCTCTTCTTGATGTTCGCCAGCCGACGCTTGAGCACCCCGCTGGGGTTCTTCACCGCTTCCTTGCGATCGCTGATCGCTTCCTGCTCGTAGGCCAGCAATTGTTGTTCGTTGCTGAACTCACGTTCGAGGTTCTTGAGCCTGAACTGCTTCTGCTGAACGTATTCCGAATAGCTTCCGTCGTACGTCTGCAGGTGATGGTTCTCGATTTCGACGATGCTGGTGACGACCTGCTCGAGAAACGCGCGGTCGTGCGAGACGACGAGGAGCGCACCGCGGAAGTCGCGTAGCCACCGTTCGAGCCAGGCGATTCCGGCAACGTCGAGGAAGTTGGTCGGCTCGTCGAGCAGTAGGACGTCGGGTGCCTCGATCAGGATCTTGGCCAGCGCTGCGCGGTTGCGCCAACCACCGGACAGGCGATCGACGGGGAGCTCACGTCGTTCGGCGTTGAATCCGAGCATCGACAGCACCGTGTCGATCTGCTGGTGGTAGGTCCAACCGCCGCTGTTCTCCATGGCGTCGAGCAGTTCGGCTTGCCGATCGACGAGCTTGTACATCTGCTTCTCGTCGAGGTCACCGCCGAGTGCGGCCTCGACTTCAGCCAACTCGACCTCGATCGCGTGGACAGCGACGAACAGCGATTCGAGCTCCGCTTGGATGCTGCGATCGCCGTCGAGTTCCGAGAACTGCGAGAAGTACCCGATTCGTGCACCCTCGGTGACATCGACGGTTCCGGAATCGGGCGTCTCACGCCCGAGAAGAAGCTGCAGCAGGGTGGTCTTGCCTGTGCCGTTGCGGCCGATCAGACCGATGCGATCGCCGTCAGCGAGACGAAAGAACACCTCGCGCAACATCACCTTCTGGTCGTATCCCTTGGCGACGTCGTTCAAGCGGATCCAGCTCAAGCGTTCACTTCTCCTGAAAAACGGGTCCGCTGAGTCGTCGAACCGGGCCAGCTCACTGTAGCCGGGCTGGAGCCGTCCCCATCCCCGTCGTCCGCCTGATCGGCTCCCCTGCTTCGAATGACCGACGCCGATCGGAGGCACATATCCAGAATCGAGGGGCTGATTCACACCTCGCCGTCGGGCACACTCATCGGCCCGTGATGCTCGCGAGCGAATCGACGGGCGGCGAGACCACCACGGGATCGCGTCCCGACCACAAATCCAGCACCGCTTTGGGGCGTGCCAACAACTCTCGCGCGTAATTACGCACCACCGCAAGGGTATTGCAGTCGATGCACTCCGCCGTGACTCCATCGACGTCGAGGTCCATGTCCTCGCATAACGCTACTGCTCGCGATACATGGAGAGGTTGGCTGATGATCAGTCCGCGTTCGACCCCGAAGGTCTCTTTCGCCCGTGCGCAGGTGTCGTAGGTGTCGATGCCGTGATCGTCTCCGATGATCACCTCAGGATCGATTCCGTGCTCGATCAGATAGTCGGTCATCGCTTGAATCTCGTTGCCCGAGTTACCGTCTGCATCACCGGAAACCAGAATTGCCTTGATCTTCCCCGCCGCCATCAACGCAATCGCAGTGTCGAGACGTCCGGAGAGAAATCGCATCGGCTTGCCGTCGCGCACCTGCGCACCGAGGACGATGGCCACCGGTGCGTCCGGCGCATCCTCGACGTCGTAGACCTTCCCCGCCGTCGCGTATGCCACCCACCCGGCCGATGCCAGAACGACGGCCACCAGGGCTGCGACCACCGCGCAGAAGGCACGAACGAGTCGCCCGGCCAATCCTCGGGGCTTCGATACGGTACTCATGATCTCGTTTCGTCGGTGGGAAGAAACCTCAAGCTAACCCACCAATACGAAGTCCGAGCGTCGCCGAGGCGCACCCATACCGATTCCACAGTGATCCCTCAGAGCCCGCCCCTGCGTGATTGCACTGTTCGGACACGGAGTACCGTTCGATCAGTGAATCCGCTGCTGACCTCTCGACGCTACGTCGACTTGCGTCTGCAAGCCAGCGCTACCTGTTGACGGTTCTCTAGACCGCATCCCCTCCGCTCGGCCGATCGGCCGGCGAGTATTTCTGTCGTCCATCCTCGGCGACACCTCTCCTTTTCGAAAGGCATATCCATGTCTGCGCCCAGCGCTACCCGAACGCGCCGTGTCCCTACCTGGGCAACCGCGTTCGGTCCACAGATCGTTGCCGGTCTCGTCCTCGGTGTCGTGTTGGGACTCATCGCCCGGTCGATGCCCGATGCTGCAGACGGCAACGAGAACTGGTTGGTCGGCACGCTGTCGACCATCGGTTCGAGCTACGTCAAGCTGCTCACCGTCGCGGTGATCCCGCTGGTGTTCACTGCAATCGTCAGTTCGATCGCCAACCTGCGCGAAGTCACCAATGCTGCCCGTCTGGCGATTCAGACGCTGTGGTGGTTCGCCATCACGGCATTCATCGCCGTCATCATCGGCATCGTGATCGGGTTGGTCGCGCAGCCCGGTTCGCGTACCAGCGCAGGTGCCGATTCGGCGGGCGACCCGTCGAGTGTCGGATCGTGGTGGTCGTTCCTCACCGGACTGGTACCGAACAACTTTCTCGCACTCGGCGCGAAGACCACTGTCGCCGAGAGCGGCACCGCAACCACATCATTGAGCTTCAACATCTTGCAGTTGCTGGTGATTGCCGCTGCCATCGGTATCGCTGCGCTCAAGGTCGGCAAGAAGGCCGAGCCGTTCCTCGCGTTCAACGCGTCGCTGTTGGCCATCGTGCAGAAGGTTCTGTGGTGGATCATTCGCCTCGCGCCGATCGGCACCGCCGCACTCATCGGCAACGCGGTGGCGACCTACGGCTGGGATGCCATCGGCTCGCTCGGCGTCTTCACCGTGTCGATCTACGTCGGTCTGGCTGTGGTGTTCTTCGTGGTGTACCCGGTGATCGTTCGCGCACATGGACTTTCGGTGCGCAACTTCTACTCGGGAGTGTGGCCCGCCACCCAGCTGGGCTTCGTCTCGCGTTCGTCGATCGGAACCCTGCCACTCACCGAACGCGTCACCGAACGTAACCTCGGAGTCCCGCGGGAGTACGCGTCGTTCGCGGTTCCTCTCGGGGCGACGACCAAGATGGACGGTTGCGCGGCAATCTATCCCGCGATTGCGGCACTGTTCGTCGCTCAATTCTACGGCATCGATCTGACCATCACCGACTACCTGCTGATCATCGTGGTTTCCGTGATCGGTTCTGCAGCAACGGCGGGAACAACAGGTGCGACGGTGATGCTCACCCTCACGCTGTCGACCCTCGGATTGCCGTTGGCCGGCGTCGGTCTGCTGCTCGCAGTGGAGCCGATCGTGGACATGGGTCGCACCGCAGTCAACGTCACCGGTCAGGCATTGGTGCCGACCATCGTTGCCAAGCGCGAAGGAATTCTCGACCTCGAGCGCTACAACGCTCCGCGGAACGGCGATCCTTTCGTCGACGAGGAAGCGGAAGTGGAACTGGCCCGCTAGCAGGGTGGTTCGAACGATCGATCCCGACGACCGAGCAACTGGGTCGTCGGGATTCTTCGTCTATCTCGGCGGGGACAGCGCCTCTACGGTGGCCGCAGTCGCGGTATCCGTAGCCTCGACACTGGCGAAATAGTGTTGAAAGAACTCCCGCATCGTCTTGACGATCTCGATCTGCTGCTCGATCGCAAAGCGGGCGGAGCCGTCTTCGCCAACAGCGAGGCGATCAAATTTGGCACCGAGCATCTGAGCTGAGGGCAAGTTGCCGAATGCCTCAGGCCTCGACAAGTTCGTAGTCATCTCAAGCATCCTCGACAAGTCGCGGAGGTAGTTTTCGCATGCGTTGTCGCACTGTTGAGCAATCTCCGGCTCTACGTAGAATTCTCCTTCCGCGGCTCGATCTCGCAACGTTTGCCAGTGAGTCAAGTTGTTGGCAAGCCTGGACGATTCGAGTGTCACTGCGGTCACTCCTTCACTGCGGTAGATGCGTCTCGAGGTCGACGGCGTGTTTGGCGACCTCTGCACACGGGTCACCCAAGGTGTCCTCCGAGCCAATGGTGTCGACCACGAAAATGATCAGGTTTCCCCCTACATCGACCACGATGTCGCATCCCGTAGGCGGATTTCCCTGGTAGTCAGCGTTGTAGCGCACTGCGGCACGCGAGCCGACCTGGATAGGAAGTTGCCGCTCGTTCTGAGGGCTTCGCAAGTATTCGTCGATCGAGTTGATCGACGACATGACGGACAGGTAGTACCAGGGGTTGGTTCCGGAGGCGTCCCAGGTGCAGTTCTTCCAGCCGGGGTACGTCGTGATGCCCGCGAAGTCCGGTCGCTCGGTGCTGACGTCCAACCCACTTGCTGTCACTGCAGACTTCGGAATATTGCAGGGGTCGAATGGCTCCGGGGCCCCCGCCGTCGTCGTCGATTCAGTCGAGGCGTCTCCGTTTGCGACTGGACTCCCCTGCGTCGATCCCGAACAACCCGCCAACACCAGGGCCGAAGCACACACCGCCGCGAACCGCCGCCCACCCATTACCCGCATTCGTTCAACCTCTCGACACAGACGTCACTGAAAGGTTGGACGCGAGGGGCACCCGATCGGTTCCCTATACGCGCTGCGAGGCCTTGATCTCCTGCGACTCGACCGAGTGAACACTCCTACGTTCCGCCGCCCACACCCACAGGGCCAGCGATATCAGCGCGATCACTTCGGCGACGACGAGCACTCGCTCCACGTAACCGAGGGTGACCACCCGGTACCAGGGTCGCGGGCCGGTGGCACCGGCGACCAGTGCGTAAGCGATGGGCAGCAGCGTCACGACCGACAGCATGCTCAGTCCCAGTGTGATCCGCGCCCGAGCCGCCCACACGGCGTCACGAATCCAAGGACGGGAGAAGAGAAAGACGGCTACCGGGATGCTGACGAACGCCACAGCCGCACCGAGTCGGTGAATCGTCCCGCCGACGCTCAGCGACGCGTCGTTGGACCAATCCTGTTTCGGCACCGCGACGACGGCCACGAGCCCCACGGTCCACAGGGTCAGACAGATAGACGCGGCCGATGTGGGCCGGGTGAGTCGATGCCGAAGTGCGGCCGCAAGAGTGAGTGCCGAGCCGAACGCGAGCAGGACCACCCCGATCGAGAACACCCACTGCTGCGCGCCGAGTCCGTATTCGCTGATCGTGCGACGCAAGTGCGAGGGCGTCTGCAAAGCGGTGTACAGATCGAGAACCAGCACCACCAGCGCACCCAACACGATCAACAGAGCGCCGATCCTGGCCGGTCGAATCTGCACGTTGTTTCCACCCTCCGGGACGACGTCGATCGCCGTCCACACTCCATGTTGCCCGAAGAACCGATCTACATCCCTTGACCGAGGCTGTAGCGTCGAATAACGTACAATCACATGGTTGTAGATCAGCTGGATGACGCCGGCATCGATCGCCTCTTCCAGGCATTCGCAGACACGACGCGTCGCGACATCGTCGCGAAGGTCACTCTCGGCGAGCAGTCGGTCTCGGAGTTGGCTTCTCACTACGCCATGAGTTTCGCCGCCGTACAGAAACACGTCGCAGTTCTCGAACGCGCTGCGGTGATCACGAAACACAGGCGTGGCAGGGAGCAGATCGTGCGAGTTCGATTGGACACCATCGCCCGAGCCCGCGCCTTGCTCGACGGATACGAAGAAATCTGGCGAGATCGCGTCGGGAGGATCGACGAACTTCTTTCCCAGGACGAGAAAGGCTGAATCATGCCGTTCATCAGCTCACACAAGGATGCAGAAAACTTGACCATGACCGTGACCGCGGAGTTCGACGCGAAAGTAGAACGCGTCTGGCAGATCTGGGAGGACCCACGTCAGCTCGAACGGTGGTGGGGTCCGCCGACATGGCCTGCGACATTCGTCTCCCACGACTTCGTTCCGGGCGGCAAGGCGTCGTATTACATGTCCGGGCCCGACGGCGAAAAGGCCGCCGGCTGGTGGCTTTTCACCGATATTTCAGCTCCGACCACGCTGTCCTTCGACGACGGGTTCGCCGACGACTCCGGCAACCCGTCGTCGACGCTGCCCGTCACGCACGCCGTGGTAACTCTCGAGGACGTCGACGACAGAACGCGCATGACCATCCGGTCTCGATTCGACAGCCTGAGCCAGCTCGAAGAACTCGTCGCGATGGGCATGGAAGAGGGCATGGCGTCGGCAATCCGTCAGATCGACGCCATCGTCGCCGAGTGATCGTCGTGCGTGGAAACTCGACCCCTGCTACGAGTTTCCACGCACCTGCGGCGCAGCCGCTCTACTCGGGAACGGAGCTGACCGTGAACGGCTCGACGGGCTCTCCCCCACGCTTGTCGAACTGACTGTTCACCACGAGCAGTCGATCGTCCACTGCCGCAACGGTTGTGGGGTAGGCAAACGATGCGTCGGTGATCTCACCGGTGACCGCGCCGGTTCTGCCGTCGTCATCGAGGTCGACCTTGGCGATGAGCCCGTCACGATTGCGGACGACGTACAAGGTGTCGTCGTCCATTTCGAGGCCGTCGCCGTTGGTCAGGGTCGCGCCGCCCAGATCGACCTGGGTGACCTCTTTCGAGGTCTTGTCGATGCGATAGAGGTTACCGGTACTGGACTGCACGACGATCAACGCCGATTCGTCGTCGTTCTCGACGATGCCGTTCGCGTTGAAGCCCTCCCCGTACGCGAACGGAGTGCCCTCGAAGCTCACGAACGTCTCCAACGGAGCGTCCTGCGTTCCGGCCGTCATCTGCTCGAAGGGAATGCGGTACAACGCCGGGCTGCGTGAGTCCGTGATGTAGGCATCACCGTTGTCGGCAATGGCGACGTCGTTGAGGAATGTCGCATCGGTGCCGAGACCGTTGGTGAACGTGCCGATCAGATCACCGGAATCGGCGTCGTACACCCATACCTTGCCGGTGGCCCCACCGGCGATCACCAAGTAGTCGGCGCGATCGTCGTCGTCGGTCACGTCGATTCCGGCAGCCGCGGTGCGCCCGTCCGCGCCGCCGGGCAGGAACACCGAGACGTCCGGGGAGCCGACGGTTCCGCGGAACACCGCGCCATCGGATGTCGACGTCACATAGAACGTGTCGTCCGCGGCCGTGATGCCCTCGGGGAACACTCCACTGCCGGGCAGGTTGTAGACCGTCGCCGAGCTCGAACTCGGTGATGTCGACGCCGGCGCGGACGAATTGCTCGTCGTGGCCGGTGCCGGATCGGGCGAGTCCGAGGACCCGCAGGCGCTCAGAAACAGTGTGGCGATGGCAACAGCGGGGGCTACTCGCGAGACTCGGTTCACACCATCGAGTGTTCCATATGTCTCAATCTTCGGGCATTTCACCTGGTGAGCAGATTTTGGGCCCATCAGTTTCGTACTGTCGTAGTCATGAGTGCCTCCTCCTCCCTTGCCGCAGCCGACAGCGACCTCGGAGGGATCGCCGGATGGGCAGTGAGTCTGATGGAGGCCATCGGTGGCCCCGGCGCAGGAATTGCGGTGGCCGCCGAGAACTTCTTCCCGCCGCTGCCGAGCGAGATCATCCTGCCGCTGGCGGGTTTCACCGCATCCCAGGGCGGGATGACTCTGCTGAGTGCGCTGTTCTGGACGACGGCCGGATCGGTACTCGGCGCACTGGTTCTGTACTGGCTCGGCGTCAAACTCGGGCGCGACCGGATGTACGCCATCGTCGATCGGATGCCGTTCGTCGGAACCGACGATCTGACCAAGGCCGAGGATTGGTTCACCCGCCACGGACGGTCGGCGGTGTTCTTCGGCCGCATGATCCCGATGGTCCGTTCGGGCATATCGATCCCGGCCGGAGTGTCCCGGATGCCGGTTCTGCAATTCCTGCTGTACACCACCCTCGGCAGCCTGATCTGGAACTCGATCTTCGTGCTTGCCGGCTACTTCCTCGGCGAGAACTGGCACTACGTGGAGAACTACGCGTCGGTGTTCCAGTACGTCGTGATCGGCATCGTGGTCGCGCTGATCGGCTGGTTCGTGGCCAAGAAGGTGCGGTCCCGTCGCGTCGAGGTGCAGTGACTGCTCACAGGTCGTCGATGTCGATGAACCCGTCCTGCAGAGCACGCACCAGCAACGTCGCTTTGGTCGGTGCCGTTCGTCCCACTGCCGTGTACTTCGCTCTGATGCGAGTCAGGTGTGTGTTGACGGTTCCCATCGAGAGATAGAGCGAGCGCGATGCCTCCGCTTTGGAATCCGAGATGAGCCATGCGGTGAGAACCTCGATTTCACGAGCGCTGAGCCGTGGGTCGGGGGCATCGCCGATGCGGACGTCGAGCACTGTCATGAAGATCCTCGTTTTCGGGCGTCACCGCTGTCCCGGTGGCACTGACACGGCCAATGACACAGCACTCGCTCCGCTGCGTCACTCCGAGGAATGACCGAGGTTGCTCTCACCCGAGAGTGAACACTGTCACCTGCGCCGTCACGGTCGGCCCCACCTCGGTAAAGTCCGCCACTATGACCGAGCTCGACGCGACCGCCGCCCACTTCGTCGAGGCGGGTGTCACATTGTTGGTCACCCATCCGCAGAAGATTCTCGAACGCGGATTACGTATCGAAGACGTAGTTCACGAGGCCGACTCTTCGACAGCAACGTTCTTCCGCAAGTTCAGCACCAAATCCGACTTCCTCGCCACGGTCGTCGAACATTTGTCTCGAAATCCTCCACCCACCGACGTTCACGAGACTGTTCGCATCCAGATGACGGGCAGCGGTGCATCGATTCGCGCGACGGTGACTGCGCTCGTTGCGCGCTACTTCCCGGCGGTCGTCGACCGGAGGAGCATCACCGAGTCTCTTCTCGATCTTGTTTTCAGCGGGCCGACTTCCGGGACCCTCGCCGGAAGCTACCGCGTTCGAGACGATGCCGTACTCGAGGCATTCGAGGCACTGTTCGATCCCGACGGTGGCGCTTTTCGCCGTCCCTTCACGGCCCGATCGTTCGCCGTGACCGTCAATGCTGTCGTCGACGGTTTTCGCATCCGCAGTCAGGTGGACGCCTCCTCCGTATCTCCCGATGTGATGTCGGACGCGGTGCTGGCCTTCCTCGGGGCCGTCGTCGACACGTCCGGACATCATCAGCACCTCGACGACGTCGTGCGGGATGTCGGTGTACCGGTCGAGGAGCGGCCACTTCCTCGCGATCCGCGTGCCGCGATCGTCACCGCGGCGCGCGACGAGTTCGGTAAGCGTGGGTACTTCATGACGCGCATGGACGACGTCGCCGATATCGCCGGAGTGCCGAGGGCAGCGTGCAAGACTCTGTTTCCGACCAAGCCGTCCGTCATCGTTGCGGCACTGCAGAGCCGGGTCGATCGTCTTCGCGAGTCGGTGGCCGACGACCAACTGCTCGGCCTCGACGAGCTCACGATTCTGCAGAATCACATGCTGCGGTGCGCGCAACTCGCCTCCGACGAACTCGAATTCATGGACGCTCTCCTCGTCGCCGTCGCACACGACACTTACGGCGAACCGGAGGGACTGATCTCGATCAAGGAAAAGCTCAACCTGCCGGCAATCATCGCACCGGTCATCGCACGAGGGCAGGACACCGGAATCTTCCGAAAGAGCTCGAGCCCAGTCGATCTCGCTGCAGGAATCACCAACACTCTCCTGATGCGGTGTTTCACCCGACGACAGAACAGCCCGCAGGACAACGCGACGTTCGTCGGTGAACTTCTCCTCGACGGACTCAGCGCGCGCTGAGCATCGACCGCGTGCCATCAGGTCCCGCCGGATTCCGTCGGCGAACCGGTCGGGTGCAGTGAGGATCTCGTCTGCCTGCCACACCCACCTCGATTAGCAAAACGAATGGTATGAATATTGCGCGACGTTCGTCGCAATGGTGACGAACGGAGCGAGGGCCATGGACGAGGACACGCAGCCCACCGAACGCAATCATTCTGCGCTGCTGACCGCACTCGTTCTCGTGTCGATAGTAGCACTCGGCGTGGTCGTAGCGGGATTGACCGCTCCAACCGCAGAGCCCGAATTGACCTCATTACCAACGACATCGGCGACTCCCGTTCCGGATCCCCCGCAACCTGAGTACGTGGTGGTCACCCCGGAGGTCGACGCGTCGGCGAGCATCCCGGGGTGCGATACCGTCGAGCCTCCGAGCGAATCCTCGTACTTCGGCATCGCCACGATGGGCGACGAGTCGTACGACAATCCAGCCGCCCCCTGGTACGACGGACCCAGAGCTCACCTCATGTCCGAGGCGTTGATGGCAGCGCTTCCCGCCGAGATCTCATCGACAAGGTCCTTGTACTTCGGGCCGATACCCGCGTCGGACGAATCTCAGGATTTCGTCCTCGACTCGGCGCATGCATCCGCCCCACTGGCCGCGGGTGGCGGGTCCGACTATCTCAGTGTTTCTGTCGGCCCGGCAGACTCGGCCGAACCACCACCGTGTGTGGCAGGACAAGTGGACGAGCGACGGAGTCTTTCGGACGGAACGGTGCTGGACGCCGACGACACGTGGCGCGAAACCGACGGTCAGCGGTCCTACTCCCGGACGGCCACCGCGTACACCCCGGACAACACTGTCGTCTCTGTCTCCGTCTCGGGCGGGAACGACCCGGACACGTTGTCACTGACGCTCGACGACCTGGTCCGAATAGCCACCGATCCTGCGCTCAGGATCACTGCTCCCGTCCCTGCGGGAACACCGGGCAATGTCACCGACTGCTACGGCGGCTGGGACGAGTCACCGACGGCGTCGTTCTCTCGCGACGAGACTCGAACGCTCAACGACGCCTTACGCCGAGCCGACGTGGCAGCACTGGCACCGACACCACCCCTCGGCGCACTGCACACCAGTGACTTCGGTTCCGGGCTCTGTCAGACGGTGAACAGCACTGCCGGGCAACTCACGATCACTGTTACTCGGGCCACTCCTGACATCGAATCCGATTCGACGACAATGGCGAAACCCCAGCTTCTGTCACCGAACGAGTACGGGACGGGGTCCTCGGTCTCCGTCGTCACGCCGTTAGGGCTCGAGATCGCGGTGTCGACGGACCGACCGACGGCGGATCCAGCATTGCTCGAGAACCTGGCGAACACACCAGGATTGGACCTTCCATGACGCGATGGAACGAGACGACGAAATTGGTCGTTGCGGCGGTCGTAACGACGCTGTCGGTCGGTGCTGCGGTAGCCGTTGTGGCACAGGACCGATCGACGACCATCGAGAAGATCACCGACTCCTCGGACGCCGCGCCGGGGTTGGCGTGGGCCGTCGACGCGGCGGACATGGGTCTCGAGGGAGCTACCTTCGCCTCTCCGCGTACCGGTTCCATGTATGCGTGGGGTCTCGGTTCGATAGTGATCGGCGGTACAGCTCTCACACTGGCAGTCGTGTCCTCGGAATCCGGCAACGACGAGGCAGTCATGGTCGGAATCGACACCACGGACGGCACAGTTCTGTGGAAGACCCCTGCCCCGGACCTAGCGGCGTGCGCCGACGAGCCGCTCGACGGACAGCTGGTCTGCCACCAGCCCAGCTGGGGTGAGACTCCGGGCTACGTCACTTTCGATCCGGCCACCGGCGAATCGCGAAACTACCCTACTGATCTCGATCTTTTCGCCGTCACCGTCGCAAACGATCGCGTGTACACGACATCGGGCGACCTCGAGGGTAACGATGTTCTGCTGCACCGCGGCACGCTGGATAATCCCAGCGCCGATTGGACGGTACCGCTGCACGCGTGGGCCGGTTGGGAAGACGACTACGCCACCGCACTGAAGGTCGGTGACGACATCGGAACCTTCGACGTCGGGGGCGGTTTCTCCACGTTCGACGCCGCGACCGGCCGACAACTCTGGAAGACGGACAGCCTCGAGGATTGCCTCGGAGCCGTGGGACGCACCATGGGCGACCTGGCCATTGCATCGGTGCAAGATTGCGAGGGTACGAGTTCGGAACCGAGAGGGTCGGTCGCCTTCCGACTGGACGGCACGGTCCTCGCACGTTCGGACAGTCCTGTCGTACAACAGCCTTCGCTGGACGAGCCCACCGACACGTCGATCCCGATCGTTCTCGGCGATACGGCCTTCGATCGCACCACAGGTGAGCAACTGTGGCGCGACGACGCCTTGTCGTACGACTTTCCCGGAGACGAACTCAACGAGCCCCGCACGTACGCCACTCTGAAGTACGTCATCGGCCACGTCGGGTTGCTACAGGCATCCAACGGCACCACAGCGCTCGATCTGCGAGACGGCGAGCATCTGTGGCAGGCCGGGCTGAACGGCAGCATCATCGGGCGCGACGGTGATCTGGTGTTGACCTCGGCCGGCACGGATCTGTCCGCGGTCGACGTGACCACCGGTGAGACCGAGTGGACTGCGTCGACGTCGAGGATGTTTCCTGATGACGAATCGATGAGCTTCGAGATGCTGGTCGATGCCGCCGATGGCAGCTATCTGGTGCAGTCGGGCACCAAACTGGCGATGCTGCAACCACTCCCCTGAATCAGTCCGTCGGAACGCGGTACCGGCCACCTTTGACGACGAACACCACGTATCCCAGAATGGCCAGCACGTACAGCGCCGTCGGTACCGCGAGAACCCAGGCGCTGACCGAGTCGCCTGTGGTCGCGCCCGCAACGCCGGTGATCCAGGCGAAGAGCAATGCCGTTGCCGCGCCGATCCAGTCGAGATCCTCGGCCATCTTCCGGTTCAGCTCCGGTCGATTCTCGGCGGCAGTCCAGTACTCGTGCATCCTTCGACTCGGCAGATTCACCATGGACGCCGGAACCTTGGGCAACCACCAACCGATACTCGCGAACAACCCGATCGTCGCGAATCCGATGCCGCCCATCGTGAGCAGGAAGGACAGCTTCGACTCCATGCGATCGACCTGACCGGATCCGTCGAAGTGCGCGGGAACTCGATCCCCCGCGGTGACGGCGACCCAGATCAGAGCAACGATGAACACCAGAGTTGACAGCAGCAGCGCCGCACGCGAAAGCTTCATCGAAGTCCACATTAGTGCCTCCGGCATCGGTGTGGTGCCGTGGCTCCGGGGCCTCCGCTCCCGTGTCACGGAAGGCACCTGTCCGCACCACTGCCGGAGGCACCGATGCCCAACAACGAGTTCGGGGACTTCCAGACCCCGATCGAGTTGGCACGTGCGTTGGTCAACACCTTGCCTCGAAGGATGTGGACCCGCGTCCTCGAACCCACGTGCGGTGTCGGAAACTTCCTGTCTGCCGTCGGGGAGCGCCATCCCGATGCAGAACGTGTCGGAATCGAGGTGCAACCCGAGTACGCCGTGGCCGCATCGACATTCGGCAGAGTGATCACTGCCTCGATCTTCGATTTCGACCTTGCACGCGACATCGCATGGACATCCGCGCCCGGCCCGACTCTCGTCGTCGGCAACCCACCATGGGTGACCAATTCTCAGCTCTCGGTTCTGGGCTCGAGCAACAGACCGGCTCGTGCGAACACCGAGAACGCGCGCGGAATCGATGCGATCACCGGAAGCTCCAATTTCGACATCGCAGAATTCATTTGGATCAAGCTCCTCGCCGAGTTCAGCGATAGACCGGTGACCATCGCGGTGATCTGCAAGACCCAGGTTGCTCGAAACGTGCTGTTGCACTGCGCTCGGCAGCAGCTTCCGGTGACCGGTTCGAGTCTACGAATGATCGATGCGAAGAAGTGGTTCGACGCAGGGGTCGACGCTTGCTGGTTCACCGTGGAACTCGGGCCGGGCAAGACCGACTACACCGCACAGACCTATCCGAACATCGTTGTGTCACAACCGGACAACAGAATCGGGGTCATCGACGGCCAACTCGTCGCGAACGTCGATGCGTACCAGCGCAGCAAGCAGTTCGATGGCATCAGTTCACTGATGTGGCGGCAGGGCATCAAACACGACGCTTCTGCCGTCATGGAACTGACCGAGAACGACGGTCCACGAACCAAACTCGGAGCTTCGGTGGACGTCGAGAGCGAGTTCCTGTATCCATTGTTCAAGTGCACCGATGTCTACCGCGACAAGCTCACCGAAGTGTCGCGGTGGATGATCGTGCCGCAGTCGCATACCGGTGACGACACAGCGCAATTGGCGGCCAGCGCGCCGAAGCTGTGGAAGTACTTGACCGACAACGCCGCTGTGCTCGACGGACGGAAGTCGTCGATCTACCGCAACAGGGCCCGCTTCTGCATCTTCGGTGTGGGGCCGTACACGTTTGCGCCGTACAAGATCGCGATCTCCGGATTCCACAAGGTTCCGCAGTTCAGAATGGTGGGCCCCTACGGCGGCAGACCTGCGGTGTTCGACGATGCCACCTATCTCCTGCCGTTCGAGGACCCAGCGGCATGCGCGGTCGCCCAGGCGCTGTTGACCGGCCAGGAGGCCACGGATCTCATTGCTGCACTGGCATTCTGGGACAGCAAACGACCCGTGACGAAGAAGCTGTTGCAACGCATCGACCTGCACGCGATCGCCTACGCGACCGACCCCGGAGCGCTCCGAGAGCGTGCTTCCGATGTTGCGGCCAGGAACGGTCTACTACTGGGGGCAGCATCGCTCACTCGCGCGGTAGATTTCGCGAGGGAACGGCCACAATGAATCCCGATGCTCCTCAACGACAGCCTGCTCCTGAGCTGGCTCTTCTCCTCATCGGCGGATCCATGTTCTTTGTGGCCACAGTCGTCGAGTCGGATGCGTTGTTCATTGCGTCGATTTTCCTCTGTGTCTTCGCCGGTTTCGCAGCCTTGATCTCGACGTGGTTGTCCCGTCAGAGCCGGCGAACAATCGCGCTCCTCACCATCCTCGGACTTATCCTGACCGGTATCGGTGCTGCGTTCATGGTGAAGGACGCATCGGAACCCGTCATCTTTTCACTCGGTCTTCTCATTTACCCTGGCGGCAGTCTCGCACTGTCCGGAGTCATCAACCTGGTGTCTCGCGGGCTCCGTCGCAACGACAGCTAGTTTCCACCGCGTGGCGGCCCGTGCCACGTTCGCCGAGCTGCGTCGCCAGCGAATCATTCCGTGAGGGAGCCACCCTGCGTACCGCCCGAGTAGGCCGGATAGTTTGAATCGGCACGAACGACGATAGAGACCTACGGGAGAACAATGCATCCGTTCGACACAGCAGTCGCCCTCGAGACCGTCGGCGACGGCACGTATCGCGGCAGGACTTCGGCGCCGTACAACAACATGGTCGGCCCGTTCGGTGGCATCACTGCTGCGACGTTCATCCGAGCCATCGAACGGCATCCGGAATGCCTCGGATCACCGGTCTCGCTGACGGTCAACTTCGCCGGTCCGGTGGCCGAGGGCGAGTTCGAGATCTCGGCGCGCGCCGTGCGAACCAACCGGAGCAATCAGCACTGGTACCTCGAACTCGTCCAGGACGGTGCCGTCGCAACTACGGCCACGGCGGTATTCGGGACGCGGCGCGAGACGTGGGACAACACCGAGGCCGTGGCACCTGCCGTCCCCTCCCCCGCCGAGACGCCCCGAGGCAACTTTCCCGACGCGATCGCCTGGGCACAGAACTATGAGATGCGTTTCGTTGCAGGCGCTCTGAACGACCAGGAATCACCGGACTCGACCGAGACACTGTGGATCCGCGACACGCCGCCGCGCCCGGTGGACTTCGCTGCGCTGACCTCGCTCAGCGATGTGTTCTACCCCAGGATCTTTCAGCGTCTCGGTCGCTACGTGCCGGCCGGCACCATCTCGCTGACGATCCACTACTTCTCGACGCCCGACGATCTCGAGCAGCACTCCGACGGATACGTCCTCGGGACGGCGCGGGCACGCCGGTTCCATCAGGGCTATTTCGATCAGACGGCCGAACTGTGGACCGAAGGTGGAACCTTGCTGGCTACGAGCCACCAGGTGGTGTACTACAAGGTCTGACCCACTCCGACCCTCCGTCTCGGGTTCGGTCGACGCCGTTCTGGGTAGCGTGAACCCATGACGCACCCCTCGACGCACCTCGACATCGTCGCCGCTCCCGGCGTGTTCGCCGATCTCGCGACGGCGCAGGAACTGGTCGCCAGGGCGCTGTCGGCCCGAGGACTGACGGGCGGAATCGTCGACACCGCAGCCGGTTCCGACGAGGTGATCGTCGTTCCCGGTGACGGAATACCGGTCGACACGGCGTCGTACAGCGGTGTCGTTCGGGTCGATCTGGGCCAGTGCACACCGGACAGATCGCCGGGCATCCGCACTCACATTCGTGGCCGCGGACTCGACGGTCTGCGGTTCGCGATCGACAGCGTGTACTTCCACCGCTTCCACCCCGGAACCATCCTGTCGTACGGGGATCACCCCGAGCAACGCGTCGAGCAGCGGTTACCCGAGGGCGATGGCCCGTTTCCCGTCGCCGTGCTGATCCACGGTGGCTACTGGCGTTCGCGATGGGAATTCGACCTGATGGACGCGATGGCCGTCGATCTGACCGCGCGGGGTTACGCCACGTGGAACGTCGAATATCGTCGCCCCGACGAACACGGGTGGGATGCGATGACCGGCGACGTCGCAGCCGCGCTTGCAGCGCTGGAGACGGCACCCGGCAGTCTTGATCTGAACCGAACAGTCCTGATGGGCCATTCAGCGGGCGGTCAACTCGCTCTGCGCCTCGCAGCCGATTCGGCTGGAAAGGCCGTAACCCCGGCTCTCGCAGTGAGTCTGGCCGGCGTCCTCGATCTACGGGTCGGCGATGAGCGCTGGCTCGGCGAGGGTGCGGTGTCGAATGCGATCAGTGCGCGATTCGCCGGTGCGCAGGAGACGTACGAGGCATCGTCGCCGATCTCGAGGCTTCCGCTCGGTGTTCCGCATCTGGTGGTGTGCGCGGTATCGGACGATCCCAACCTGCTCGAGATCAGTCGGGCGTATTACGCCGCCGCGTCGGCGGGCTCGGATTCGGTCGGCTCGGTCGAAGGACCCGGGGGCCACTTCGCGGTCATAGATCCCGCGTCGGAGATCTATCAGGACATGGTTCGCGAGGTCGACGCCCGAATCCGAGGTACCCGAGACCACGCGTCCGGGTAAGTCAGTATCGTGCATGGTGTGACGCGCAGCACAACGACGTGTATGCCGAGACTTCAGGAGCGAGATCGATGAAGAGCACCATGCAGGACACCCCACTGTCCATCGGCCAGCTGGTTCGATTCGGGACGTCCATTCACTCCTCGGCCGAGATCACCACCTGGACGGACACCGGTCCGACCACGGTGACCTTCGGGGAATTGGGCAGGCGGGCAGCGCAACTGGCGCACGGCCTGAGGTCTATCGGCATCGACGACGACCAGCGCGTCGGAACGTTCATGTGGAACAACGCCCCGCACATGGAGGCGTACATGGCGATTCCTGCGATGGGCGCGGTGCTGCACACACTGAACATTCGACTCTTTCCCGAGCAGCTCACCTACATCGTCAACCATGCCGAGGACCAGGTGATCATCGCCGATGCGAGCCTGCTCCCCCTGCTGACGCCTCTGCTGCCGACGTTCGAGACCGTGCGGCATCTCGTTGTCGTCGGCGTCGACCCGACGCAGGTCACTGCACCCGACGGTATCGAGGTGCTGGGTTACGAGGACCTACTCGCGGGCAAGCCGGAGGAGTTCGACTGGCCGGAGCTCGACGAACGATCCGCTGCCGCAATGTGTTACACCTCGGGCACCACCGGCGACCCCAAGGGAGTCGTGTATTCGCATCGCTCCATCTACCTGCATTCGATGCAAGCCTGTATGACCGACGCGATGGCGATCGCGCAGTCCGACAAGGTCTTGGCCATCGTGCCGATGTTCCACGCGATGTCGTGGGGGTTGCCCTATGCAGCGCTGATGGTCGGCGCATCGTTGATCATGCCCGACAGGTTTCTGCAGCCGGCACCGCTGGCGGAGATGATGTCGACACTGCGTCCGACAGCCGCGGCGGCCGTTCCGACCATCTGGCAGGCGCTGCTCGCTCACCTGGACGAGCACCCGGCCGATCTGTCGAGTCTGCGCGACGTGGTGGTCGGCGGTGCCGCATGTCCACCGAGTTTGATGCGGGCGTTCCACGAGAAGTACGGGGTGCACATTTCGCAGGCCTGGGGCATGACCGAGACATCGCCTCTGGGCACGTCCGGCAAGCCCGATGCCGGACTGTCGGCGGAGGACGAGTTCGACTTGCGTTGCACGCAGGGCAGATTCGTCGCCGGAGTGCGAGCCCGGCTCGTCGGCGATGCCGGTGAGGTATTGCCGTGGGACGGTAAGACCGTCGGTGAACTCGAAGTCCGTGGCCCCTGGATCACCGGCAGCTACTACCGCGCCGACGCAGACGACAAGTTCGACGACGGCTGGCTGCGGACCGGTGACGTGGGCACCATCTCCGAGGGCGGCTACCTGCGGCTGACCGATCGCTCCAAGGACATCATCAAGTCCGGTGGCGAATGGATCTCGTCGGTGGAGCTCGAGAACCAGGTGATGGGGCATCCGGCAGTTCGCGAGGCCGCGGTGATCGGGGTGCCCGATCCGAAGTGGGACGAGCGGCCCCTGGTGGCCGTAGTCGTCCGCGAGGGCGCATCGGTGACAGCCGAAGAACTCAAGGAGTTCCTCGACAGCCGCGTCGCGCATTGGCAGCTGCCGGAGCGATGGACCTTCATCGACGAGGTCCCGAAAACCAGCGTCGGCAAATACGACAAGAAGCGACTGCGTAGCTCGCATGCCGACGGGGCATTGAACGTCATCGAGTTGGTCTGATCCGGTCGGCGAGTTACACGTCCCTCACACGACCTACGAATACCAGTAATGGTCTACCCCTAACGTCGTCATTGACAGCGACGACAGGGAGTCCCGGACAGTGTTGATCAACCGTTGTGCAGCTGCACTGGCGGTGACCACGGCCTTTCTCCACCTGAGGATGGGGATCGGCAGCGCACTCGGTGTTGTGGTCGCCGCCATGGCGGTGGTGTGCCTGCTGTGTGCTGCCGATCTGTGGCGGTCGACGAGCAATCGCCCGTGGGTGATCATGGCGACGTCGAGCGCCGTGATGCTGCTTGCGCATGCCTCCGGTCCGACGGGGCATCATCAGGCCCTCGTCACCGACAGGGTCAGCGACGTCTCGGCGGCCTCGATTCTTGCTGCGACCGAACTCGCGCTCGCCGCCGTCGTCGTTTTCCTTCGCACGCGCCGCATTCCGCCGGAACTTCTCCACTACCCATTGCAGGAGCCACGATGACCGATACCTTTGCGCCCGTTGTAGTTCACCCCCTCGAACCGCTGACCCCGCAGGAGATTTCGAGGACGTCGGCGATCGTGACTCGCGAGCAGAGTCTGACCTCCGCTGCGCGCTTCGTCTACATCGAGCTGCTGGAGCCGACCAAAGCCGATCTGCAGCAATCGGATACGGACCGTCGAGCATTCGTCGTCCTGCGTGACCGGGACGCCCATGCCACCTTCGAGGCAGTGGTCTCGCTCACCCATGATGTCCTGATCAGTTACACCGAGATCGCCGATGCCCAGCCACCCATCACGCTGGAGGAATTCCTTCGCTGCGAGGACGTCATCAAGGCCGATCCACGGTGGCAGGAGGCGATGGTCAAGCGCGGCGTCACCGATTTCTCGCTGGCGATGGTGGACAAGTGGGCCAGCGGCCACACCATGGAGGGTGACAATCCCGGTGGTCGACGCCTCGCCCGCCCGCTGACGTTCGTACGAAGCGAAGCGCAGGAGAACGGATATGCGCGGCCCGTCGAGAACCTCGTCGTCACAGTCGATATGGACACGATGGAGGTGGTCGACGTCGCAGACACCGGAGTGGTGCC
Source organism: Rhodococcus cercidiphylli (assembly GCF_033042225.1). Taxonomy (NCBI): domain Bacteria; kingdom Bacillati; phylum Actinomycetota; class Actinomycetes; order Mycobacteriales; family Nocardiaceae; genus Rhodococcus; species Rhodococcus cercidiphylli. Next base: position 217,778 of record NZ_JAWLKE010000008.1, on the reverse strand, counting down.
CATCCCACAGACTCCCGGCAACTACCTACCCGGATTCTACGAACGCCCCGGGAATGTCCCGGAGTTCCCCCACCAACGCGCACCGATGAAGAAGATCGACATCACCCAACCCGACGGTCCGTCGTTCACGGTGGACGGCCACTACGTCGAGTGGGCGAATTGGCGCTTGCGCGTCGGCTTCACGCCCCGTGAGGGGTTGGTGCTGCACGACGTCGGTTACGTCGATCGCGGAACTCTGCGGCCGATCATCCATCGCGCGTCGCTGTCGGAAATGTACGTGCCCTACGGCGATCCCGGTGACAGCCAGTGGAACAAGAACGTGTTCGACGAGGGCGAGTACGGTTTGGGCGTTCTCGCCAATTCGCTTCAGCTGGGCTGTGATTGCCTCGGTGAAATTCACTACTTCGACGCGTACGTCAACGATCAGGACGGTCAGCCGATCGAACTTCCGAATGCGATCTGCATGCACGAGGAGGACTTCGGCATCGGTTGGAAACATACCGACTTCCGCGACAACGTTGGCCAGGTCCGACGCAACCGTCGGCTCGTGGTGTCGTTCTTCGCCACCGTGGGCAACTACGACTACGGCTTCTACTGGCATCTGTATCTCGACGGGTCCATCGAATTCGAGATCAAGCTGACCGGCATCATCTCCACCGGCGCGATCGAGCCGGGCAGGATTCCCGAGTTCGGCACCCTCGTCGCGCCCGGTCTTTACGGGCCGCATCACCAACACTTCTTCAGCGTTCGCCTGGACATGAACGTGGACGGGCCACGCAACAATCTCTACGAACTCGAAGCCGAGGCCGTTCCCGCTGGGCCGGACAATCCTCACGGAAACGCGTGGCGGCAGACCAAGCGTCATCTCGTCACCGAATCGCAGGCGCAGCGCGTCGCCGATCCACTCCGGGCTCGTTCCTGGTTGATAGCCAACGCGGACAGGAAGAACAAGCTCGGTGGGCACATCGGGTACAAGATCGAGCCGTCCGGTGCGGTCGCTCTGCCTCTGGCACAGCCTGGTTCGCAGCAGGCTCGCCGAGGCGGGTTCGCCACCAAGCACCTGTGGGCGACGCCGTACGCAGAACGGGAACGCTATGCAGCAGGTGAGTACGTGGCCCAGAATCCCGGCTTCGACGGCCTGGTGGCATACACCGCGCAGGATCGCTCACTCGAAGACGCAGACCTGGTCATCTGGCCCACGATCGCCGCGCACCACGTGGTGCGCCCCGAGGATTGGCCGGTCATGCCGGTCAGCCATGTGAGTCTGCACCTCAAGCCCACGGGATTCTTCGACGGCAATCCGATGCTGGATCTGGCACCGGAGACGCCGAAGCTCGCTGGGCACTGCTGCACCGAGTAGCCAGCCACGTCCAGGCCCGGGGACTACGGTCTCCGGGCCCGCTTTTTACGTCGACGTCTCCGTGACCGATGCACTCACCAGCGACGAGGTGCGCACACTCAATCGCGTTCGGTCGGCGCGGAACAGGTCCACCGAATATTCGACGGGTCGTTCGGACTGGTCGTATCCGATGCGTTCGAGCTTCAGGATGGGTGTTCCCTCGGGTTGCCGGAGCAGCGTGCCCGCAGGCGCACTGATCGTCGCCAATTCGATGGATTCGTCTGCCATACAGACCGATACGCCGAGCCTGGTACGCAACGCCTCGTACACCGAGTTCAACGGGGTCTCCAGAACTCGGCCACAGATGCTGTCGCTGAGGTACATCTGCTCCAGCGACAGCGTGTCCCCGTCCGCGAAGCGCAGCCGCAGCAACGAAACCACCGGTCCGTCTCCCAGTACCTGCGCCGCCTCCGGGCTCGGCTCGGCGATCCGCGCCGAGATGACCTTGGTCCCGTCGCGAAATCCCTGTTCGTGCAGCATCTGCGGGACGCCCTTGACGGTGTTGAGGCTCCGCAGCAGTCGCCGGCTCTGACAGAGGGACTGCGCACTTTCCGGTGACGACGAACCCGGTGTCACCGAGGTCAGGAACGCACCGCCGGCTCTCCCCTTCGTCCGTCGGATGACGCCGTCGCGTTCGAGAAGATCCAGTGCTTTGCGCAGCGTCGTCCGTGACGTGCCGAGTCGCTCGGCCAGTTCGCGTTCGGGAGGCAACCGAGCGACGGACCGCGATTCGAGCTCGGCAGCCAACCGAAGAAGCGCCGCGTGCGTCTGCTCCATCAACAGCACCGAATCACCTCGATTCACTCGTCACGACTGCAGAAGCCCATTCAATCTTCAATCAGGCCCGAGCAACACCCCTCGACCTGGGCATTAACGCACGATTAACACGGCGGGTGTCCTATGACCCGCAACCAGGTCACGCGTTACACGACGTTCACGTATCGACGAGAAAACCAGAAATGGTCTACGCCCATCGTTGCACTTACCCGAGAACGCAACATCTACCGAAGGGTGCAACACCGTGGAGGATTCCAGGTCGGCACGCGCCGCTCTCGGCGTGGAGCTCGCCCGCTCGGCGGGCGAGATCGCTCGTCGCTGGTTCGACACCTCAGCCCTCACCGTCGAACAGAAACAGGACGGTTCCCCTGTTACACAAGCGGATCGCGATATCGAGACGCACATCAGAGCCGGCGTCGCCGAACACTTCCCCACCGACGGCTTTCTCGGGGAGGAGTTCGGTGAAACCAGCGGCACCTCCGACTACCGATGGATCGTCGACCCGATCGACGGCACCAAGTCGTTCGTGCACGGAGTTCCGCTGTACGCCAACCTGATTGCGCTAGAAGAAGGCGAGCAGATCGTCTTCGGCGTCATCAACCTACCCAGCGCAGACATCCTCATGCACGCCGAGCGCGGTAAAGGGTGCTGGAAAAACGGTGAGCAGGTACATGTTTCGACCAGGACAGATCTGGACGGTGCCTATGTGATGGCAACCTGGCTCGAGGACTGGCACCCGGATACCATCGTCGACCTCCACGCCACGGGTGCCGTGCTGAGGACCTGGGGCGACGCCTACGGCTACATGATGGTCGCGAGCGGCCAGGCCGACGCAGTGGTCGACTACACGACGCAGATCTACGATCTCGCCCCCATGCCGGTGATCATCGAGGAAGCCGGCGGCACGTTCACCTCGCTCGACGGAGCGCGAGACTTCGACAAAGGCAACGGGATTGCGACCAACGGCGCAATTCACGACTCGGTTCTCAAAATAGTCAACCAAGGATGACGCACATGAAAGAGTACATTCGCGGCCTGAGCCGAAAGAGCATCATGACGTTCTTCGGCGGTATCTACGCTCTCGCTCTGCTCTTCGCACTGTTCCCCCCGCTGTACATGTGGGGCAGTGGCATTCGCTACGAGATTCTCGGCATTCCGTTCGCCATCATGTACTGGCTGATCAACGGAGTCGTTCTCGGACTCACACTCTGGGGTCTCTACATCGTCGAGGACATCCGCGGCGAACTCGACGAGGATCTTCTCCCCGCTACCGCACCGCTGACTGGAGAATGACATGTTGATCATGCTGGGAATGCTCGGCGTCTTCTACGCCGTCGTCATCTTCATCCTCTACACCACCCAACAGAAGACCTCCCCCACGTTCGACGAGTACTCGGTGGGCGGTCGCAGCTACGGTCCCTGGTACGTCGCGATGAGCTACGTCAACTCGTGGTGGCCCGGCTCTGTGTTCATCGCGTTCTTCGGACTCGCCAGCGGCGCAGGAGTATTCGGACTGTACGGTCTCGCGTACTCCAGCCTCGGTGTCGCCATGATGTACTTCATGGCCACCCGCGCCTGGCGCTGGGGAGCGAAGTACAACCTCCGTTCACAACCCGACCTGCTGGGCCTGCGCTTCAACTCGCGCGCCACCAAGATCGTCGCCAGCGTCATCGGCATCGTCTCGCTCTTTCCCTGGGTGGTACTCGGCATGCAGGCACTCGGCGAGGTCTTCCAGATCGCCAGTGCCGGAGCATGGTCGGTCACCACGTGCCTGTTCGTCGGCCTGGCCGTCATCGTCATCCGCCAGTACTGGACCGTCAAGATGGGCATGCGCGGCCTGATCATGACCGACATGTTCCAAGGTCTGGTCGCCTACGTCTTCTCTGCGGCACTGTGCCTGATTCTGCTCTCCGGTGTCGCCGGCGGTCCGATCAGCTTCTCGACCCTCGGAGACGTCGCCGACGAGTACCTGCGCGTTCCCGGCGACGGCGACTCCTACGGCCCGTTCTACCTCTTCGCGCTCATCTTCACCGGTGTCGTCGGATCGCTGTGCTGGCCGACGAGCTTCCAGCGCATCTACACCGCATCCAGTGTTCGCGCAGTCAAGTCCGGCACCATCCGCACCGTGCTGATCTCCGGCGTCTTCTACTCCCTGCTCATGCTCGTCGGCATCGCCGGCACGGTCATTCCCGCCGTCGCCGACTCGCCGCAGACCGGCTGGTTCACCATTGCCGAAAGCTACGGCGGGACGTGGCTTCTGGGGCTCGCCGCCACCATGGTGTTCGCCGCGTCCATGGGCCATATCGACGGCAGCGTGCAGGTCTGCGGACTGCAGATCGCCAACGACATCGTCAACTCCGACAAGCGCAAGCTCACCGACAGCCAGCTCACCAAGGTGGCCAAGACGAGCATGCTCGCGTTCATGGCAGCGGCGGCCATCGTTGCCTACGCCACCTTCAACATGACGCGCCTGCAACTCCTCGCGCAGATCTCGTACCAAGGCGTTGTGCAGCTTGCCATTCCACTGTTCCTCGGCATCTTCTGGCGAGGCGGCAACGGCAAGGGCGCAGTCGCCGGAATGATCTCCGGCTTCACCGTCGCACTGGTGCTCACCGCCATCTTCCCGGACGACATCGCCGGACTGGGCAGCCTCACCGGTGGCGTCGTCGGCATGGCCGTCAACCTGGCCGTGTTCCTCGTCGTCTCCAAGGCCACCGGAACCACGGCCGAGGAGAAGGCCCGCGTCGACGAGATGTTCGAGGTCGGTAAGCGTCCCACCCGCACGGCACCGGTCGACCTGTCCTTCGAGGATCAGATCGAAGAACTGGCCACCAACCCCGCACCGGAAAAGATCTGACCGTGACATTTCTCGACGACTTCACCGCTATGTCGCAGTTCGGTGCCACCGCCGCCGGTGGTGTGCACCGCGAGGCAGCAACCGCCGACGACGGTCGAACCAGGCGGTTCCTCGCCGACTGGTTCGACCGGCACGGCTTCACCACCACTGTCGACGCGGTGGGAAACATGTACGGCACCGTGGAATTTGCGCCAGGCGCACCGTACGTCCTCGTCGGTTCGCATCTCGACAGTCAGCCGACCGCCGGGAAGTACGACGGGGCCTACGGGGTCCTCGCCGCAGCCCACGCTGCGTACGAGGTCGCCGAGTGTGTCGAACGTGGGTCGATCGCACCACAATTCAACCTTGCGGTGGTGAACTGGTTCAACGAGGAAGGCTCCCGCTTCTCGCCCAGTCTGATGGGAAGCGGGGTCTTCATCGGCAAGTTCGAGGCCGACGACATCCTGAAGGTCACCGACCGTAGTGGTGTCAGCGTGCGGGATGCTTTGTCCAATATCGGTTTCCACGGCAATGATTCCGCTCCCGAGGCCGCCTCCTACGCCGAGATCCACATCGAACAGGGTCCCATCCTCGAGAGCACAGGCACGACGATCGGCATCGTCACCGCCAACTGGGCCGCGCGGAAGTACTCGATCACCGTGCACGGCGAGCAGTCGCACACCGGCGCAACTCATATGGCCCTGCGTCACGACGCGTTGGTCGGCGCATCCCGCATCGTGCTCGCTGCCCGCGATCTCACGACTCAGTTTCCGGAACAGGCGCTGCTGGCCTCGGTCGGCGAGTTCGACGTCGAACCCAATTCCCCGATCGTCGTGCCGTCGAAGGTCACCATGGCCATCGACATCCGGTCCTCCGATCCCGAGATTCTCGAGCAGGCCCACGAGAAGATCCTTGCAGCAATCGATTCCGTGAACGCCGACGGGGAGGTGCGCGTCAGCATCGACACGTCGGCGCTGCGGCCGTCCACGAGCTACCAGATCGAGGGCGTCGAACTCGCCGAGGAAGCCGCCGAGGCCCTCGGATTGTCGTGTCGACGGATGCTCACCATGGCCGGCCACGACTCGGTGAATCTCAAGGACGTCGTTCCGACGGTGATGCTGTTCGTCCCCAGCGTCGACGGCATCTCGCACAGCGAGAAGGAGCTGACCCACGACACCGACCTACTCGACGGCGTGAAGATGCTCGCCGAAACGGTCGCGCGCATGGTGCGCGGCGATATCGGGGTCGGCCTGCCCGTCGAACTCGCCGGCACGAAAGGCACTCGATGAATCCCATCTTGACGAAGACGATCGCCGAGATTCGCGAGGCGTTCGGCAGCGGTGAGACCACTCCCCTGCACCTGCTCGATGCCACGCTGGAGCATCTAGCGGCCATCGACCCCGTGATCAATGCGATGGCGTACGTGGATGAATCGGGTGCGCGTGCGGCAGCTCAGGCCGCGACCGATCGACTCGTATCCGGTCGTGCCCGAGGCGATCTGGACGGCATTCCAGTGACGATCAAGGACAGCATCCATGCGATCGGGATGCCGTGGCGACACGGCGTCGCCGCGAATGCGGACCTGCCGATGTCGACCGTCGACTCACCACCGGCTGCCCGGCTCAAAGAAGCCGGTGCAGTCATCATCGGAAAGACGACCATGCCCGACATGGGGATGATGGCAGCCGGCGTCAGCTCGCTGTACGGAATCACCCGTAATCCCTGGGACCTGTCCCGTAACACCGGCGGGTCCAGTGCCGGCGCAGGTGCGTCGTTGGCGTCGGGCATCGGTTTCGGTTCTGTCGGTTCCGATATCGCCGGGTCGGTGCGGTTGCCCGCGGGACACTGCGGGCTCGTCGCATTGAAGCCGACGCAGGGCCGCATTCCGCATACCGCTCCGTCGACCATGCGATCGGCCGGTCCGATGGCGCGCACCGTCGACGATCTCATCGATCTCTACGGTGTCATCTCGAGGCCCGATCCACGGGACACGTGGAGCCTGCCCTACGAGGACACCACCGACATACGCGCAGGCCTGGCTCCTGCCGGACTCCGCATCGGCGTCATGCTGGACATGGGCTACGGTCCCTCCGTTTCCGACGACGTACAGGCCGTGGTGCTTTCTGCAGCAATGCAACTGAGTGCAGCGGGTGCCGTGGTCGCCGAAATGCCGCCGGTCTTCGGCGCAGATCCGTACCCGGCATTGGATCGCCTGTTCCAGGTTCGTGCGACCACGGAGTGGGAGGCCATTCCCGAGAATCGTCGATCGCAGGTACTGCCCGCGGTCGCGGACTGGGCCACGGCGGCGGCAGGGTATTCGGCGGCTCGGTTCTCGCGCGACACCGATGCGGTGATGCGCTCGCAGGAGATTATTCGGGCGCAGACGGCCGAGTTCGACTTCGTCATCTCGCCGGTCATTCCGACGGTGGGTTTCGGGGCCGAAGAGGTTGGCCTCGACCCGGCACAACCGTTGGGCCACTGCAGTTTCACTGCGTGGTTCAACCAGACCGCACAGCCTGCCTCGGCACTCTGCTTCGGCTTCAGCGCACACATGCCCGTCGGGATCCAGGTCGTCGGACCGCGGTTCGCAGATCAGGCGGTGCTACGGCTGACGAAGTGGCTCGAGGGTGCACGTGAGATCGAGATGAATTGGCCGACGGCTGTGGCCGCTGACACGATCGGAGCGCTGGGATGACCGTGCGACAGACATTGAGCGAGTTGGGTATCTGGGCCTCGGGCGAATTGACGCTGGAATCCGGAACCACGATGGCGAGCCCCAGCTGGTGGGGTGCTGACTCCGAGCGTTATTCGGCGCGGGCCGAGGTTGCGGACTCCGGTGCGGGCTCGGCCGCGTACGTGAAGGTGATGGAACCGCATGCCCGCGACTACATCGATATCGCAGCAACGTTCTCCGCTGCAACCGCGGCCGGTGACGCGGGCGTCGGCCCCGCTGTCTTCTTCTCCGACGCAGCGTCCGGTGTGCTGGTGATGGAGGATTTCACCGGACTCTGTTCGACCGCAACGCTCGATCTGTTCGACGAGGATGCGAACGTCGAGAAGCTCGTGGCACTGCGGACCTCCGTTCACCGGCTCAGCGGAATCACCAGACGTGCGTCGGTGTTCGAGGACCTTGCCCATGTGCGGGGCCTGGTCGAGCGGGTCGGCGGCGCATTACCGGCCGACTTCGACTGGATGCTGCGCACTCTCGGACCAGCCGAAGCGCGGATCGAGAGTGCCGGCGTCGACGCGGTGCCATGCCACGGCGACGGCAATGTCTCCAACGTCCTGGTACTCGACGACGGCAGCATGCGGCTCGTCGACTGGGACGTTGCGGCGCTGATGGATCCGCTGCAGGACATCGGTACGTTGCTCGCCGAGATCCGCCCGTTCGACACCGACGCACGTGAGGTGTTCGAGATGATGTGGGGGTCGTTCGACAGTGCGCTGTTCGATCGCGCCCGTATCTACGGCATCGCCGACTGCCTGCGGTGGGCCCTCATCGGCTCGTATGCGGACGCGATGAGGCCGGGGACGCACGAATACTCGAAGTTCTCCGACTGGCAGTTCCTGAGGGCGCGCGCTGGACTGCGCGACCCCCATTTCGACGACCGAGTACGGAACATCTGAGGTGGCCATGAACGAGATCGCACTGGGATCCGCCCACACCGAACCCGAGCGGCAGGTGGAGAAAGCCCTCGCCGCCGTTGCGGAGTGGGAGGGACTGAACATCACCTATGCCCCGGTACCCGGAGGGTTGATGAACAGCAATTGGCGCATCACCGTCGAAGGGAAGCCCAAGCGCTACTTCATGAAACTCCCCGGAGCCGGAACGGATTCGTTCATCGACCGGTCGCTGGCCAACGAAGCGGCCCGTCGCGCAGGCGCTTTGGACATCGGACCCGAGGTAGTGCTGTTCGATCCGGTGACCGGCGTGGAGGTGATCGAGTTCCTCGAAGGCTATCGTGCGTGCACCAACGGTGACCTCAAGCGACCCGAGATTCCCCTCGGCATGATCGATCTGTATCGCGTGCTGCACTCGGGAAGCAAGCTCAGCATCACGAAGACTATTTTCGACATGATCGACGAACACCTCGATCAGGTTGCCGAACTCGGCGTGCGGTTGCCGCGCGACGCCGAGGTGATCCTCGCGGAATACGGGCAGGCGAAGAACGCGATGCTGGCGTCCGGTCTGGATCTGGTCGCGTGTCACAACGACCCGATGCCAGGAAACATCCTCATCGGCGACGGCCTGCCGATGAAATTGGTGGACTACGAGTTCGCGTCGAACAACGACCGCGCGTACGAGCTGGCCGTGATGATCACCGAGATGTTCTACGGCGAGCAGCAGACGATGGAGTTGATCGAGGAGTTCTACGGCAAAGCCGAGTGGTCGATGATCTCCCGGGTGCAGGTGTGTAGCGCACTCGCCGACGTCAAATGGGGACTGTGGGGTTGCATGAACCACAAGCTCAGCACTGCATGGGATTTCGACTACCACAAGTACGGAACCTGGAAGCTTGCCCGCGCGAGGATGAAGATGGCGGATCCGCGTTGGGCGTTCTGGCTGCAGGGGTTGTGAGGTGACCACACTCGATCGCGTCGGAGCCCTGAGCGTCAACGGTTTCGATGCATCCTCGGCCGTGGGGCTCAGCACCCGCACGCTCGATCTGGTCGAGCGCCGAAGGCGGGTACTCGGGCCTGCCTATCACCTGATGTACGAGACTCCGCTCGAGTTGGTACGAGGCGAGGGTGTGTATGTGTACGACGCCGATGGCACGCGATACCTCGACATGTACAACAACGTTGCCAGCGTGGGGCATTGCCATCCCCGGGTGGTCGAGGCCGTCACCCGGCAAATGTCGTTGATCAACACGCACACGCGGTACCTGCACGAAGCGGTGATCAACTACGCCGAGGATCTGGTCGGCACCTTCCCCGACCGGTTGGACACCGCGATGTTCACGTGCACCGGATCCGAGGCCAACGACCTCGCTCTCCGCATCGCACGGCACGCGACCGGACGCCAGGGCATCATCGTCACCGAAAGTGCCTATCACGGTGGGACTGTGGATGTGGCGGCATGTTCGCCGTCGATGGGTCCGACCTCCGTCCGCAACGCTCCGTGGTTGCGGACGGTTCCGGCACCGGATGCGTACCGGGTCGAGGGCGATCTGGGGACGTGGTTCGCCGAACAGGTGCAGGCGCAGATCGACGACCTGGCCGCGTCCGGGATCGGCATCGCGGCTCTGATGATCGACTCGATCTTCGCCTCCGATGGGATCTTGCCGGAGCCCACACCCTTCCTGAAGCCCGCGGCAGATGTCGTTCACGCCGCGGGTGGAATGTTGATCGCCGACGAGGTGCAGCCGGGATTCGGCCGGCTGGGCGCATCGATGTGGGGCTTCGAGCGGCACGGGTTGCTGCCCGACATCGTCACGATGGGCAAACCGATGGGCAATGGCATGCCCATCGCCGGACTGGTGATGCAGAGTTCACTGGCCGAGCAGTTCGGACGAGACCTGCGCTATTTCAACACTTTCGGTGGCAATCCGGTGACCATCGCTGCGGCGCAAGCCGTGCTGGACGTGATCCGAGACGAGGACCTGGTGTCAAACTCCGCCGCCATGGGTGAGCGCATGCTGGCGGGCCTGCGCACGGTCGCTGATCGCGTCGATTCCATCGGGGACGTCCGGGGTGCGGGATTGTTCGTCGGAGTCGAATTCATCGGCCCTGCAGGTCAACCGGATCCGGCCGAGGCATTGCGCGTGGTCAACGCCATGAAGAAACGCGGGGTGCTGATCTCGGCCACCGGTCTGTACGGAAATACCCTGAAGATCAGACCGCCGTTGAGCATCGAAGCGGCGGACGTCGACTACTTCCTCGAACAGTTCGCGACAGTCCTGGCCTGACGGGTGGGGCTACCTTCACCGGGCTGCTCGGTGCGCTGAACGGCGCGTGACGGGGACTCGTCGGACCTCGTTGCTCGCGAGACCCAGCAGAGCGTTGTGGCAGATTGCTACACTGGCGGTACTGCTGCGGCGATAGGACATCACATGGGCACCACCTCGTCTCTACGTATCGACGACGAACTCTACGATGCGGCAAAAGTGGCCGGATCTGCTGCAAGCCGGAGTGCCGCCCAACAGATTGCCCACTGGGCACTGATCGGCCGTGAGATGGAGCTTTCACATCGAGTCTCGGCACGCGATATTGCCGATGTGCTCGCAGGTAAGGCGCGCTATGACGACCTGACGCCGCACAGGCAGGCCGTCGTTCGCGCGGAATGGACAGAACAGATCGAATCGGTGACGGAGTCGCTCGACTTCGAGAGTGAATTCACTGCAGAAGGTCGCTCGTACGTCGAGTCGGACGAGGACGGCAAAGTCGAGTGGAGCAACCATCGATAGAGCGCGCTCCCGAGACAGCCCATCGTGACAACACCGATCTCGGACCCTGTACTCCATCTACTCGCTGGACCCAATGGTGCCGGCAAGAGCACGTTCAACGCGCGCGTACTGTCACCCGTCACGCATCTTCCGTTCGTCAATGCCGACGAGATCGCGCACGATCGATGGCCCGGCGACGAGTCTGCGCACGCCTACGATGCGTCGAAAGTTGCTGCCGAGCTGCGTGCGGAATTCCTCTCGGCACGATCGTCGTTCGTCACCGAGACCGTCTTCTCGCACGAGTCCAAGATCGAACTGGTCCAGTCTGCCGTCAGTGCAGGCTATTTGGTGACGCTACACGTCATCGCAATTCCCGTCGAAACGGCTGTGGCCCGAGTACAAAACCGTGTCGATCAAGGCGGTCATTCGGTCCCGGAGGCGAAAATTCGCGAACGTTACGACCGGTTGTGGCCTCTCCTTCGCTCTGCGGTCGAGATGGTGGATCGCGCTCAGGTGTACGACAATTCATCAGCGCGACGCCCATTCCGCACGATTGCGCGGTTCGATCGCGGTCACCTCGTAGGACAGGCCGAATGGCCCAGCTGGTTGCCACCGGCCCTGCGTTCGTAACCTCCCTGTCCCGCTGATCGCATTCTGCACATCTCGCCTGAATAGGAACGATCGAGAGACGGTTGGCATATCAGCCTGCGATCGACTGCACCGGACCCAACGAAGTCAGTGTTCTTTGGGCAACGCGTTCGAGCTGACGCCGCGTCGCGCCGTCCCGGGCACGCTGGGACATGCCTGACAGGATCCTGTTCTTGGCTACTCGTCGACTTCCACGCCGTATCTGACGGCCAGTTCAGCCAATCCGTCGTCATAACCTTGGCCGATTGGTCGAAAGCGCCATCCACTCCCTCGGCGGTAGATCTCGGCCAACAGCATCGACTGTTCTGTCGTGGCTGCGTCGAGCACGGCCGTGGCGACCGTCGAATCGACTCCATCGAGCGATACAGAGACTGCACCGACGTCGCCGAACGTCTTGTCGCCGTCTATGGCTGCGGCGATGACTATGCGCGCGCATTCCTCGGGAACGAGTGTCAGATCGATCCGGACACCCTGCTCACTGTCACCGTCGATCGACATCGAGACGGCACCGTCCGAGGTGGCCGGAGCGTTGTAGAACACGAAATCCTCGTCACTGGAGACCAACTCGTCGTCGTTGACCAGGAATGCGACGACGTCGACACCGACCTGATCGGACTCGTCGGCCCGCCACGAACTGTTCAAAGTCAGCATGGTGAAGCTTGGATCCAGATCGACGACACCACCACGTGGCACCAGCGGGGCGATTCGGGACCGCCGCGCCGGAAGCGGAGCAGGCACCTCGATTTTGAGCTCACGGTCAATCGCCGCCGGTGTCAGCAACGTGAGATCCCGTTCTTTCACTTTCGGCATCCGGGGATCTCCATCGCCGCCGTCCAGAATCAGGATGTCGGTCACGCCAGCGCTGAGATTCACAGCCGGTGTCGCACCGAGTTGGATCAGGCGGGAACGCATCAGCACAGAATCGGCATGCGAACCACCCATCACCAAGACCCTTCTTGTCTGCCAGGGCTTGGCGACTGGATCGGGCTGCTGCACGGTTGGCTTCGGCTGGACCTGCGGCCGAGTACCTTTGGGCGTTCCTTGTTGCACATCCCGTAGCAGGTCGAGCAGTTCGGACTCCGAGATTATCCGAAGTCCATGGGCCCGAGCTCGCTCGACCTTTCTGCTTTCGGTCGTGGGATCCGAGCACACCACCACACTGGTGAATCGGCTGACGGAGTTCATCACGTCCAAGCCAGCTTCGGTGACCTGAGCGGCCAGACGCAACCGCGGAATGCGCGTGTCGCCGCTGATCACGACCCGCATGCCCTGAATCAGACCGCCGTCCCCAGCAAGAGGACCGGGGTTCTCCCACGTGCAATGCGTTCGAGGCACGGTGTCCGGATACAGCGTCAGGCGCTCGGTGCACGTGACGACCGGAAGGGGAAGTTCGAGCGACCTGGCCAGTCGAGCACTGTGAGTGAACACCTGCGCCAGCACTCGGGCATCGTCGTAGGCGTCGTGCGCATTGGACTGCAGCACTTTCCAGTGTGCGGCCAAGGTGGACAGCTTGTGGTTGGGAGTGTCGAGTTGTAGTCGCCTCGACAATGCCACGGTGCACAACCGTTGCTTCGTCGGCATGTCGATGCCCGCACGCATCGATTCGAGCTTCAGGAAGCCGTGATCGAAACTTGCGTTGTGCGCGACCAAGGTTCGACCGTCGAGCAGATCCATGAGCTGCGGGGCGATCATGTCGAACGTCGGCGCACCGGCAAGCCGTTCGGGCGTCAGTTTGTGGATGTGTACCGGACCCGGATCGCAGCCCGGGTTGACCAGAGTCGACAGTTCGCGTCCGACGCGTCCGTCCTCGTCGACTGTCGTAGCGGCCACGCTGAGCACCCGATCACGTGATGCCTTCAGACCCGAGGTCTCGACATCGACGACGACCCACTCGTCACGTCCGGTCTTCACTGCATTCCCCACGGAGGTTCCACCTTCGACGCCAACGGACAGTGGTGGTCACTATGCCGCACGGCTCAATGGCAATACGGCAAATGCCGAACACGGGTCGTTCTATTCGCACTGTGGACCAGTGATGTAGCCCTGCTCGCAGCCGTACTGGGTTTGGATATCCCCGCTGGTGGGTTCTTCACCGCACAGGACTCCGCACCGCTCGTAGCCATTCACGACGCCATCGCCGTTTCGATCCTCGGATTCGTTGTACGGATACCCTGCATCGGGTACCGGCGCGGTCGCCGCGCATCTCGGGTCGTTCACCACGTACGACCCATCGGTCAAGACCGCGGTGCCGCCGTAATCGCAATATCTCAATTCAGGCGGTGCCGGCGCGACATATGTATCGCACTCGGCTTCGTACCCTGTCGTGCCGTCCGAGTACAGGGCGGTGCCGGACTCATACAGATCCAAGTCGCCGCACTCGTAGGTGATTGGTTGGGGCTGAGGAACAGGCGGCGGCTCAGGTGCCGCCGTCACGTCCACACTGGAGGTAGGCGACGCCGACACCGATACGCTCGAACTGCTCGTCACAGGAACAGCTTCGCTCGGTGTCTCGTTGGGGCTGCTCGAGCAGCCGACGCAGACCAGCGCTGCTGCGGTGATTGCGATGAAGGTTCTCGTGGACATGCCAACTCCGAGGTGGTCGAGACTGCATGGACCCGTCCCCGGTACAGGCAATGTCGATTCAGTATCGCAATGAACTGACCACCGACACGGGCGATTCGACATTCGGATACGCCGTTATGCCTTCGTTCGCAGGCATAACAGGGCTCAGTCCTATAACAGCGGGGCGTATTGTTGCCTATGCATGTAATAGCAAGCATAAGGAGCGAATATGGCCCATCCGCGACGACGAAGTCGGAGATATCCGAGTGAGGTGGCGGCCGCCTTCGTCGCACGTCGGCTTCAGTTACGCCTCACTCAAGCAGAGTTGGCATTGCTCGCCAACGTGGGTCGGTCGACGGTCCAAGCTCTCGAAGGCGGCAAAGACTCGATCCAACTCGATGGTGCGATCGCCATCGCGAATGCGCTGGGCTGTGACCTTACTTTGCGGACTCGAGCCGGAACGCCTGTGTCGCCTATGGATTCGCGTTGACAACGCCACAATGACGGTGCCCGACCGGCCAGGCGGACTGCAACCCCGCGTGGCCGTAGAGCTCAGCCATGGATCCCGATCGGTTCTCGGCAATAGGGTTCCGATCATCTCGTACGCAACGATTTCCGGATCCTGCGTACCCGAACTCGTGTATGGCCTCGGACAGTTCGGTCATGCGCGCTGTTCACCGAAGCTCGTCAGTCTCTTTGCTGCTGCATCGGTTCCAAGTTCGACTCGGACCTCCGGGTTGTCGATGTAGAAGCGAATCCACTGTTCCAGCGCCACCGGGCGGACATCGAAGCGTCTGCAGTCGAGTTCGATGTACTGACCTTTCGGCATAATTTCGATTCTCCAGAGCAAGGTTGTGAAGCGCCGGTTCATCTTCGCCATTTCGTCGACCCTCACCAGAACCAACGGGTACGACTCCACGACCACAGCGGTGTCTCTTACGTCCACCCACGGTACCTGGATGTCGAATGCCCAGCCGCGGTGGCGAATACCGTCATCCGAGAGCTCGAGGTAGCCGTTGCGAATACTGCGCAACAGGATTGGAATCAGGAACGAGGCCATGGACAATCCCATCGCAGCAAGAACCCATCCCACCCCACCCGAGGTGAAACCCATCGCGATCACGCAGATCGACAGAGAGCTGACTATCACGACGAGCAACCTCAAGCCCAGCGGGTTGTAGCGCACAGTCGAGCCCTGCACCCAACGGCGGACGTCAGAGCCTGTCTTGATCGACGGAACGTTGGTCCACGCGAAAGCCATTGTGCTGATGCATAACACAGAAAATCCGAATGTCGACAGAGCAGAGGCGATCATTCCCTCCACGACACTCACCGCGCACAAGTACAGAGCAATCAGCGCGGCAACCCCGAAGATCGCGCTTCGAGCGATCATCGACCCCGGCGATGCCACCCAGCGCCGCACTTCACTGGGCCGCACGTCAGAAAATCGCATCCCACGCCCCTGTCGCCAGTTCGCCGATTGCCGACCCAGTGTCGGCAACTACCGCAGCACCATCACCGATGGCGGCGCCGACGCGGCCCGATCGCCGCCCCACAGCATCAGACGCAGCAGGGATCGCGCCGGTTCCATAGTCTTGGGCTGTTTTCTGGTCCAGTAGCACTCGCCAGATATTTGTTTCAGTCCCACACCGTAAGCCCGCCGCCCGCCACACTGACTGCCTTGAAGCCCTCGGGCGCTGCAACGGTCCACGCTTCGAAATCAGGGTCGAAGGGAACTACCAAGCTTGCACGGTCGGCGAACTCCATTAGCAAGCCGCCATCATCGGATGCACACGCGTACGCGACCAGTCTGCCGATAAGACGCTGGACAGTGCTGTCTTCGGATAGCAGCGTGTGCGGCAGACCTCGGAACACCACGGTCCCAAGCTCAGTGACTCGAAAATTCGACTCGATGCGAATTTCGCAATCACGATCTGTACGCAACGTGAGGGGGAACCCGCATTCCATAGACACAATCGTGTGCCGTACGAGAGGAAGCTCCACACGCGTCCACCCTTCCGGAATCGGTCGACAGTCATTGCCGCTCCTGACTGTCAGACGCAGCAGCGATCTCCGCGGTTCCACTGACAAGCCGACCCCGTCGAGGGCCTGGTGGATGGCTTCAGCGAGAGAGCGTCTGCAAGGTCGCCTCTCCCGCGCGATACCCCGCCTCGAACAACCATGGCCACTCGGAAAAGTCCTCGGGGTCGACGACCACCGTCTCGACACCGCCGTTCCCACGCCGCTTGGGCATGTTCTCGGGATGGGACGGGAACCGATCCTTCAGGTACGCGGGTTCGAGACTCTGTCGAAAGATCAGCCACGTCCGGGGCGTGAAGCCCACTGCTTCAGCACGTTTCGCGAGGTCGATCCAGGCTTCGGCGTTCGCGTACCCGCCTTGGAGGACCAGCCTTCGAGTCTCGAGCATCGGAAACACGCCGTACCAGATCGGCGGGTAACTCAGGAGCGTCTGGCACCAGGTACGACGGCGTTCGTGCGGAATGGGTTCCCACTTCGCCTGTGCTGCTTCGAGTTCGTCACTACCGGACATTGTTCACCTCATTCTGGAGGTGCAACCCTCCATCGACTTGCGCGCCCGCGGCTGCGGGATGCGCCGGTTCTTCCCCTGGGGCACCCTGTCGATGGAGACGGGGTTGCCGGACAGCCGGCCAGGTACCGACGGCTGTCACTCTTGAACCTTCTTCGACAATAGCCGAGGGTTACGGCTTGGACAATCATTGGGATCAGCTGAGCAGCTCAACCCATTTCGCACTTCAGGAGCCCCCGACTCAGAGCCCAGTCAACGACTGCGCCCCGAAAAAGGAGTCCGACCACGGCAGCGAGACCTCCAGTAGAACCATGCTGTCCGTGCGCAACGCTCGGTCTTTCTGCTGCTCAATGCATTTCAGTCACAATCAAGCCTTCAGCTCGACTACCGATTCGACAGCAGCGCAGTACCTGCTCTGACGCCCAGCGGCACCGATCACACCTAGATAGGAAAAGTCACTTGCCCAGACCCTCCGCGATCTCCCCAATGGACTTCAATGTCCGCTGATCGGCGTACTCGGCCTCATCGAAATAACGCTTGAACACCGACCGCATCAGCTCGATGACCTCGATATGTTGCATCAGCACGACGCGCAGCGATCGATCACCACTGAAGGCAATCCTCTCGAACTTCTCGCCGAGCTGCCTGGCCGAATCCAAGGTGCCGAATGCCTTGCCGTCGACCAAATACTCAGTCTTACGCGCCATATCTTGCAAGTGCCTGATGTAGGCAGCGCAGACCTCGTCGCACTGGAACGCCACGCCGTGTGGAATCTCGAGTTGCCCGGACTCGGCCTGACTCGACAGCGACTTCCACTGCTGCATCGATGCCGCAAGTTCGTTCGTCTCTGAACCCATCGGTTCTTCCCCCACTAGTTCGATGAAGGCATGGATGGTCGGAGCGAACGCGCCAACCGTTCGACCTCGACACACGGGTCTCCAAGGGGCTCGGTCGCTAGAAAGCCGTCAAGGATGAGGTAGAACACGCCATTCGGGTGTCCGAAAGCAACGCCGCAGTTGACCTCGTCGTACTGAGTAGTCCGGCGGAACCGTAAACCGTCGAGACCCTCGATCGGCTCGAACTGCCCGAAGCGCTCACCGCCACGTAGATATTCCAGGCTCTGATCGGACGAGAAGATGCCAAGGTGATACCACGGCGTCGGCAGAGGGTTGGTCCAGATGCACGTCATCCAGTCTTCCGAGATCGGTAGATCCCCTACCAAGTTCGAGGACTTCGTCTCCACCGCCAAGCCCGCGTCTTCGATGGCAGCGTCTGGGATGGTGCACGGATCCCACGCACCATTCGCCGGAGCGGTTGTCATGACCGATGTCGTCGACGGGCCCGCAGGGGGAATGCCTTCGGTCGCCCCTCCGCATCCGGTTGTCACCAGCATCAGTCCGACCGCACTCCCGATCAGCAATCGCATCTTGCTCACAGCACTCCGTCCTTGGAACCCGTCCTTGGTGTTGGACGCAGCTACCGGCGCATCGGTTCCTTTGGATCGGACGCAGGTGAGCTCGTGCTTCGGTGACCTCAGGCGAGCAGCGTAGATGTGTTCCCCACAGATCCAGCATGTCGCGCAGTCGACGCACGCTAGTCGCACCAGGCCGTTCCTCGTCCCGGAAAGGATCGAGGAGATGAATCAGATCATCGCGACGAGTCGGATCTGCTGCTGCGTCGCGTGGCATCCAACCTTGGAGAGCGGGGATGGAGTTGCCGTCCATCGCGACCAGCATAAACGTGTCCAGAGGACGAACTGCGGTTCAGTTCGTTCCGTCGCAGGGCGCACATTTTTCCTATGCTGTGTTCGTGCCCTCCGACCGAACAGACAGCAACCTTGCTCGCGTGATTCCACTGTTCGGTCGCCGGGGATCCCGCACCACCAACACGGAATTCGTCGACGACATCGAGCCGGCAGTCGAGTCCCCGGTCGAAGGACCGACGCCCCACGATATCGAGCTCACACCACCGACCGCCGAGGACGAGTTCGCAGCGCTGACCGCATCGAAGCCGATAGCGCAGCTTCGTTCGCTCCTCGACTGGCTCGGTCCGTCACGACCGATCACCGGCACAGGTGTTCCCCGGCCCGGGTCGGTCAGCGAGCTGGCGGAGGCCGTCGGGGTGGATCTGGACGCGCGAGCGCGGAACTCGAGATCCATGCGCGACATCCGCGACTTGATGACATTGTGGGATGCGGCAACGGCGGCCGGATTGATCGAGCTGACATCCACCACGGCGATACGCGGTCCCTGGGCCGACGAGTTCGCCCACTCACTTCCCGGCTCGCTGGCCGCCCACCGGACGGCTCTCTCGCACGTCATCCGCCGGTACTTCCTCAGCGAGGACCCGCGCCGCCAGTCGCAGGCCCCCGATGTCGTTGCCGGACAGATAGTTCTCGCGGCGATGACGAGCACTCCACGGACGCGGCTCCCGGAAGTCGGTTCGGCCCACTCCGGAGATCTGTACGAACACATCATTGCGTTGATGCTCCGCGGCCTACTGGACCAATTCATCGCCGACGGGTGGCTGGTCTGCGACGGGACATACGAGGTGCCGGCACCCTTGCGCCCGACCGTCCTGGACGCCATGAAGTCACTTCGATACTACGAAACGGATGACCGCAACCGATGATCATCACCGGATTGTTCTTCGCCGAGTATGCGCGAGCCTCCAACGACATGCTCGACATTCTCGGCGGTGTCTGGGACACCTGCACGGTCCCTCGCGACACCCGCATGCTCGAATGCCGGCTGGTCGCGCTGCTGCAGACGGGACCCGACGACATCGGTCTTGACTTCCCCGCGACGCTCGAAGTCCTCGACGCGAACGGCGAACACATCGTCAATCAGCGAGGGCTCCAGATCCCCGGTGCCGGCTTCACCGGCGAGAATCGGTTCTGGTTCCTGCCGATGCAGATGGTCTTCCGCGACGAAGGACGGCACAACTTCATCCTCAGCGCCGGTGGGGCGACGGCGAGCGTCGGGCTTCGCATCGCCTTCGGCTGACGCCTCGGTCAGTACGACGGCGGTTGGCGATTCGGCACCGCCGACGGGTTCAGTTCGTCATCGAAGATGCACCGACAGCCGACGTGACCAAGGCCGATACCGCCGGCGATCGGACTCCGGCCGGCCACGCGATGACCGTCGTGATCATCGGCGCGTCGGACACAGGTACGGCCACATGCTCGGGCCACTGCCACGCGCGACTCGACGCTGGGATCACCAGCAGCGCCTGACCCAGCGCGACCAGTTGGGCAATCTGCGATTGAGCACGCACCTCAGGCCCAGGCCCCTCCGGATAGGTCCCGTCGAGCTGCGGCCATCGGGCCATCGGCAGGTCCGGCACGTCCCGGATATCGTCCATGGCCACTTCGCTTTTCGAGGCCAAGGGGTGATCACACGGAACGATCGCGACCTGCCCCTCGGTGAGGAGGTCCTCGAAGTCGAACCCGACGAGGTCATCGACAGGGCGATGCATCAACGCCACATCAGCGTCACCGCGGCGGAGATATTCGGCCTGCTCACCGACTTCACACAACACGATGTCCACCTTCACGGGGTGCACGTCGAGCACGCGTCGTAAAAGCTCATGGGACGCACCGGCTTTGGTCACCAGTTTGATGACGTCACCGGCGCTTCGCGCTCGCTGCACTGCCGCAGCGACGGCGTCGAGCGCCGTTACAGCGTCCCTCAAGAGCCCGGCACCGGCAGCAGTGAGTGACACTCCGCGACGATTCCGATCCAGGAGGGCGACGCCGAGTCGGCGCTCCATCCTGCTGATCGCCCGCGAGAGCGGTGGCTGGGCGATCCCCAAGCGCTGCGCCGCGCGTCCGAAATGCAGTTCCTCAGCAACGGCAACGAAATACCGGAGTTCACGCGTTTCGAGATCGTCCACGCCGACAGCCTAGTTGTGATACCCGTTGAGTATCACTGGTTGGTCGATCGGTATTGGACGCACCTGCGCCAGACGCCGACCATGGACTGCATGACAACGAAGACCGCGCTGGTTACCGGCGCCAACAAAGGGATCGGCTTTGCCATCGCGCACGGACTCGGACTGCAGGGAATCAGAGTGGGAGTCGGGGCCCGCAACGATGCACGACGACAGGACGCGGTCGACAAACTTCGTGCTGCAGGCATCGACGCGTTCGGAGTCCCCGTCGATGTAACGTCGGATCACAGCGTTGCTGCCGTCGCCGACGCGATCCACGACCTCGACATACTGGTGAACAACGCAGGCATTGCCGGCGGCGACCAACAGAATCCGACGACGCTGGACATCGACGTATTGCGGACTACCCTCGATACCAACGTTTTCGGGGTCATCAGAGTGACGAACGCACTACTCCCGGCGCTTCTTCGGTCTGCCTCGCCACGCATTGTCAATGTCTCGAGCAACATGGGCTCGCTCGCGCTGCAGACCGGCCCGATCATGGCGGCATATGCCCCGTCCAAGACCATGCTGAACGCGATGACCGTGCAGTACGCGCGGCAGCTCGCGGACACTGCGGTGATCGTCAATGCATGCTGCCCGGGCTATGTGGCAACGGATTTCACCGGATTCGCATCTACACGCACGCCGGAGGAAGGTGCACGCATCGCTGTGAAGCTCGCCACCCTGCCCGACGACGGCCCGCGGGGCGGATTCTTCGACGACGCCGGACCCGTGGCCTGGTGAACACAGCCGATTGTCCGAGTCCAGGCATCGAGTGGCCGACTCGGCGCTGCCAGACTCGGCTGACGTCAGGTGCTGATCGACTCCCGCGCGGCACGTTCCACCACTCGACGAGCGGTTCGGGCCACTGCCTCGTCGATCAGGAATCCCTTGCTGTCGACGGCCACGCCCGAGGTAGCCCGATCCAAGTCGGACAACAGTTCCTCGGCCTCGCGGACCTCCGTCTCCGACGGCACGAATACCGTTTGCACAGGGGCCAGTTGAGCCGGATGAATACACGCACGACCGACGAAACCAAGACCGGCCAGCGTTCGAGTATCGGCCTCGAAGGCCTCGGCGTCGCGGAAGTTTCGCGACACCGCGGCCGGCGGCGGATCGATTCCGGCCGCGACGCTGGCCGCCACTACCTGAGCCCGCACGAACGACAACGACTGCGCGGAGCCGTCGACGCCCAGATCGGCGGCCAGGTCCACCTCACCGATTTGAAGAAACTTAACCCGAGGGGCGCGGGCGATCTCGAGAGCGGCGAACACTCCGGCGGCCGTCTCGATGAGGGGCGAGACCACCGCGCTACTGCCACTCAGTAGAGCATCGGCTTGCTCGATCTCACCAGCAGACGACACCTTCGGCAGCCAGATACCGGTCAGGTTCGGGTGCAACACCGCACGAATATCGTCCTCCTGCAACGGACCTGGATTGACGCGCACCCAGATCTGCACGTCACCCGGTTCGCAGGCCGCAACCCACGCAGCCACCGTCGCACGTGCGTGGTCCTTGTTCGCCGCGGTGACGGCGTCCTCTAGGTCGAGCACCACCGCGTCCGTACCCGATGCCAGCGCCTTGTCGAACCGCTCCGGTACATCCCCCGGGACGTAGAGGTACGTCAGAGCCGACTTCATCCGATGACTCCGGTACCCGCGACCAGGGACTTCGCGATGACGGTGCGCATGATGTCGTTGGTGCCCTCACCGATGGCCATCAGCGGAGCATCTCGGTAGAGGCGCTCGACGACGAATTCTGTTGAGTAGCCGTAGCCACCGTGGATGCGCATGGCTTCGAGGCTGGCGGTGATGGCGGCCTCGGAGGCGAAGTACTTCGCCATGCCGGCTTCCATGTCGACGCGCTTACCCGAATCTGCCTGCGATGCAGCCCAGTACGTCATCAAGCGCGCTGCCTGCAGCTGGGTCGCGATGTCGGCGATCTTGAGCTGAATGGCCTGGAACTCGGCGATGGGCTGACCGAATGCGGTGCGCTGCTTCGCGTATTCGAGTGCGGCGTCGTAGGCAGCCTGCGCGATGCCGACACTGCGTCCGGCGATGTTGAGACGGCCGATCTCGAGGCCCGACAGTGCCTGCTGAAGCCCACGACCCTCCACACCACCGAGCAGCGCATCGACGGGCACACGTACATCGGTGAACGTGATCTCACACGATTCGGTGCCCTTGTAGCCGAGCTTGCCCATGTCGCGCTGCACCTCGAACCCGTCGGTCGTGGTGTCGATCAACAGCAGCGACATGCCCTTGTGCGCCGGCGTCGTCGTGCTGTCGGTCTTGACCAGTACCGGAAGCACATTCGCATGCCGTGCGTTGGTGATCCATGTCTTCGCACCGTTGACGACGTAGTGGTCGCCGTCGCGCTTGGCGGTGGTCTTGATGCCCTGCAGGTCGGTTCCGGCACCGGGCTCGGTCAGACCGACACCCGTTCGCCATTCACCGGACGCGAGCTTGGGCAGCAGTGTCTTCTTCTGCTCCTCGGTGCCGTGCTTGCCGATCATCCAGCACGAGAGGTTGTGGCTGCCGAGAATTCCGGCGACGCCCATCCATCCGCGGGCGAGCTCCTCGTACACCAGGGTGAACGAGACCTTGTCGAGGTCGAGTCCGCCGTACTCCTCCGGCGTCGTGATCCCGAACAGGCCCATGGCCTTCATGTGTTCGACGATCTCGGTGGGGTATCGGCCCGTCTTCTCCCACTCGTTCGCGACCGGGATGATTTCCTTGTCGACGAAGGTGCGCAATGCTTTCCGGAATGCCATCTGCTGTTCGTCGTACGTGAAGTCCATGGTGAAGTCCTGTCGATTGGGGTGTCGTCGATCGAAGTGTCAAGGTGCCGGCGCGATGGCTGCGGCGAGATCGAGAATGGCGGCCAGGTCGGGTTCGTCGACAAGTCCGAGGACGCGGTTGGCGAGCTCGGTGGCACGAGAGTCGTTGCCGCAGTTGGCGAGGAACTTCTCCAGCAGCCGGTCGTCGCTCAGCGGGAACCCGGCAGAGCCTTGGCTGCCGCCGACGGAGGCGTCGAGCACTCGTCCGTCGGTGAGGGTGAGAACCGCCCTGCCCGACGCAGCCGCCGCGGGAACCTCGGACGGGAGGTTCGTCACCCGCACCTTGCGGGCCGTGACAAGAACGTCCTCGCGTGCGATGGATTCGTCGGTGTAGGTCGAGACGGTGATGGCCCCGTCGTGCAGTAGCGCGGCGACACTCCACGGCAGATCGAACTTGCCGTCGTAGGTGCTGCGCGGTGACGCGACCCCGGTGTTCGGGCCACAGACGAACGGGCTCGAGTCGGGGTGAACGAACACCTCGATGTCGGCGACGTCGCTCGCCTGAACCGCATTGTCGCCGAGCGCCTTCGAGACGGCGTCGAGTGTGACGTGCATAAGCTGGCAGCTGGGGTACGGCTTGATGCCGATTCGGGTGGCTTCCCACCGCGTGCCGAGTCCTTCGGTCAGCGCCGCGAAGTTCGTCGGCCGATCGGTCAGCGCAGCGTAGATGCCGCGGCGACCTTCGAGAACCGAGGACGGTCCGGTGGCACCGGCGGCGGCGAGCCGTGCGGCCAGAACACCGTTCATGCTGGCCGATCCGGGATGCAGTGCCTTGGTGTCGGCGTCCGTGTCGAGGAACTCGAGCAATCCCGAACTCGACGACCCGGCGATACCCAGGGCGTTGACCAACGTCTCGGTGTCGAACTTCGAGAGGTGTCCGGCGACGAGTGCGGCTGCCAACGGTCCCACCGCTGCCGTGGCATGCACGCCCCGAGCGTGAAATCCGTGCGGACTGACTTCACCGAGACGACAGGCGGTTTCGAGACCGAGGGCTGCGGCCGTCAACACATCCGATCCGGAGGCCGACACCTGCTGCCCAACGGCGAATGCGGCGGGAAGCGAGACTGCCGTCGCGTGGACCAATGCGCCCGCATGCGTGTCGTCGAAGTCCAGCGCATGCAGCATCACACCGGTCGCGAAGGCGGCTGCCGGCGCGGACAGTCCTCGAGTGCCGGTGAGCGGCCGCGCCTCAGCTGGTCCACCCAATGTGTCGGCCACCGTCCAGCCCGGTCGGCCGTAGCCGAGACGTTGGGCCGCAACGGTATTCCCGACGCCATCGAGCAAGTGTCGCGCCGCCGAATGCCGGACGTTCTCGGGCAGGTCGGCGACGGTGACACCCGATGCCCACTGCGCCAGAACCGTCGAACTCACGCCCGGACCTCGTCCTTGGCCGTTCCGAACGCACCCTCGGCCTTGAGCTTCGCGACGCGTTCGTCGTCGTAGCCCAGTTGGTCGCGCACGATGTCGTCGAAGTGCTCGTTGCGCTGCGGCGCACGGCGGTACTGCTTGGCCTCGGAACCGAAGTTCACCGGGGACGCGACCTGACGCACCGTGTTGTACACCGGATGCTCGGTCTCGACCACGAGATTACGGGCGATCGTGTGCGGCTCGGTCAAGGCGTGCTCGACGTCGTTGATCGGACCGGTAGGTACCCCGGCAGGGCCGAGCTTCGAGAGCCAATGTTCGACGGTGTTGGTGGCGAACACCTCTTCCAGGATCGGCAGCAGTACGTCCTGGTGCTTGCCGCGCAGCGAGAAGTTGCTGAACCGTGGATCGGCACCGAGGTCCGGGCGATCGATGGCGACGACGAGCCGGTCCCAGAACTTCTCCTTCGCGCAGCCGACGATGAGCCAGCCGTCCGTTGCCTCGAACGCCTGGAACGGCACCAGGGACGGGTGGGCCGAGTTCTTCGTGCGGATCGGCTCGAAGCCGGCATTGAGATGCCACGTCGCGGGATACGTGAGCAGAGACATCGCCGTGTCGTACAGCGAGACGTCGCAGTCACCGCCGATGCCGTCGCGCCGGGCCGCGTGCAATCCCGACAGCAGAGAGATCGCGGCGACGAATCCACCGGAGTAATCGACCAGTGACAGACCGGATTTCGTCGGCGGGCCGTCGGGATCGCCGGTGACGCTCATCCAGCCGGCGAGACCCTGCAGGATGTAGTCGTAGCCGGGCTCTTTCGAGCGCGGGCCGGTCATACCGAAGCCGGTGAGGCTGCAGCACACGATCGCGGGGTTGAGGTGCTTGAGCTGGTCGTAGGTGATGCCGATCTTCTCCGGCACGTCACCGCGGAGATTGGAGTAGACGGCGTCGCTGGTGCGGACGAGGTCCTCGAACACCGCTCGCCCACTCGGGGTCGAAAGATCCAGTGAGAGAGACCGTTTGTTGCGGTTGAAGCTCTCGAAGAACAGCGAGTCCTCGCCCTCGTTGTAGGGCGGCACGTAGCGGCCGACGTCGCCGCCGACGCTGGGGTCCTCGATCTTGATGACATCTGCGCCGAGGTCGGCCAGATGGAGGCTGCCGAACGGGCCTGCGCCGTACTGCTCGAGGGAGATGATGCGGACGTCTTCGAGTGGCCTCATGCGTCGGAATCCTTAATCTGGGGAAGTTCGAGCGGGCCGTTCTGCGCTTCGGGGAAGTAGTTCTGCCCGATGCCACTGTCACGGGTGGCGACCATGACCGAGCGCTTCCACGAAATGACCTCGACGCCATCCTGATTGAGGCCGCGGGTGATCATCGAGACGATGCCGGCGTAGGGGCGCGACTCTGACTTACGCAGTCCGGTGCAGATGCTTTCGGCGTAGAGCGTGTCGCCTGCGTACACCGGGTGGGACATCTTGATGTCGGTGAAGGCAAGGTTCGAGATTGCGTTCTGACTCATGTCGATCACCGAAAGTCCCAGTACCACAGAGACTGTGAAGCCGGAGTTGACGATGACCTTCCCATCTGTGATGGGGTTTTGCGACGCCAGATGCGCGTTGAAGTGGTTCTGGTTGGTGTTGAGCGACAGCAGCGTGATCCACGTGTTGTCGGTCTCCGAGATCGTCCGCCCGAAGGGATGTTGGTAGACGTCCCCCACGGCGTAGTCGTCGAAGAAGCGCCCCAGAACGGCCGGATGGATTGCCACCGTGTCTCCTCGTGTCGGTTTGGCGAGTGCCTTACCTAGACCATAAACATCAGATGTTTACGGCGTCAAGGGCTCAGCGAAACCCATAATCGAGGGACTTCACGTCGAAAAGGTCGAGAAAGAGCAGATGTTTACGGTTTGCGGAGTCGATCCATCT
Source organism: Rhodococcus cercidiphylli (assembly GCF_033042225.1). Taxonomy (NCBI): domain Bacteria; kingdom Bacillati; phylum Actinomycetota; class Actinomycetes; order Mycobacteriales; family Nocardiaceae; genus Rhodococcus; species Rhodococcus cercidiphylli. Next base: position 190,563 of record NZ_JAWLKE010000008.1, on the reverse strand, counting down.
GACGGTAGGAGTCCCCGAGGTGGTCGAGGTGCTTACGCATCAGGTCCATCGCAGCCATCGAATCGCCGGCCGCCACCACGTCGCGCAGACCCCGATGGTCACTGTCGACACACTGCCAGAAGCCCTCGGGCGCGTGATCGCGACCGAATCGGCCGGACAAGACACGGAAGACGGGTGCGGTGATGAGCTCGAGCAGCGGATTGTGGGCGGCACGGAGCAAGACCAGGTGGAATTCCTGGTTCTTGGCGAAGGTTTCGGGCCCCTGCACTTCGTTGGGGTCGAAGATCGACGCGTTGAGTTGTTCGAGATGCTCGTCGGTGCGGCGGAATGCAGCGATACCGGCGGCCGGCACCTCCATCAGGTTGCGGACTTCCATCAGCTGGTCGACGGTGACGGTCTCCGCGGCGGCCATCAGGGCGACACCGGTTTCCAGGTGCTCGCTGATATGTCCGACGCTGGGGACGGCGACGAAGCTACCTCCGGTGACTCCACGCGTCGTCTCGATCAGGTTCTGGCTGGCCAGGGAGCGGAGGGCTTCACGAATGGTGCTGCGGCCCACGCCGAATTCTGCGGTCAGCTCCGCTTCGCCGGGGAGACGCTCACCGGGCTGCAGTTCACCGGACAGGATGCGGGTGCGCAGATGTCCGGCGAGAACCGCATACGCGGGGACGCTCTTGGCTGTGCCCTTGAGCGACGCGGATTCGACCACTTCTCCCCCTGTATCTCGACGACGGCTGACGATCGGCTCGAGCCTAGCCTGGCGGGTCTATCGACATGCACCGATCACTCGGAGAGCGGCCATCACGTCGATTCCGCTTCATACATCAGACTTTTGTGGCCGAAACTGCGCCGATTTCTACGTCTAGGCGGGAATACGCGGCCCTTGACTGCCTATATATCTTATGTTTAGGTAGATCGCAGCTGTTACTTAGGTCTCACCACACCTGAGGTTGTGGCAGCCGACATTCCAGACCTCGGCAATGCGCGGACTACTTCGATCCGTGCTACGCCGATCATCCAGCGAGGACGCAGATGCATTTACGCCGAGCCACGTCCATCATGGCAGTTCTGACACTGTCCACCGCATTGGTGGCCTGCGGATCAGATCCCGGTCCCGACGCGGACCCCGCCAATCCGGTCACGATCGACGTCACCGTCTCGGCAGCGGCCGAAATCTACAGCATCCCTTGGCTTGTCGCGCAGCAACAGGGACTGTTCGAGAAGCACGGTGTCATCGTGGAGAACATCGTGCCGGGCAAGGGCGGCAGCGCGACCATGCGCACACTGCTCGACGGCAACATCCCCATCGGTGAAGTCAGTTACCCGTCGATCGTGCAGGCGGACGCGGCCGGTTCCGAACTACGCATCGTCGGCGGCGGCACCCAAGGGCCGTATCCGATGAATTTCTACGCGCTCGCCTCGAACCCGAACATCAACTCCATCGAGGACGTCCGCCGCTGGGCGTACACCCGGCCCAACTCGGCGTCCGACGCCCTCACCCGCCTCATTCCCTCACTCGCGGGCGTCGACGCCGGCCAGATCGAGCGGGTTGCGTCCGGCGGAATCGGCGAGGGCTTCGCGCTTCTCGAAGCCGGCAACGTCGATATCGCCCTCGTTCCCTCCATCGTCGCCGAACAGCGACCGGAGGACTTCAAACTGATCGTCAGCAGTCCCGACTACATGTCGCGCTTCCTGCAGTCGACGATCACCACGACCAAGGACTACGCCGCCAGCAACCCCGGGGTCGTGCGCGCCATCAACGCCGGCTACACCGAGGCAGTCGCGTCGATCAAAGCCGATCCTGTTGCGGCAGCAGAGATTTACGCCAACTACACCGGCTTCGACGTGGAGTCGGCCACCGCGGTGGTCGAGCGGGCGTCGTCGGTCGACACGTGGGGCGGCGGGTTCGATACGGCGTCCGTCATGTCTGCGCAGGACGGAGTGGAGGCGTCGGGCAGCGATCGTGAACCCGATTTCTGCACCCTGTTCGACCCGGACTTTCTCGCCGAGGGAGTCACGAACGACATGCCCGACGACTGCGAATCCTGACCACAATTTCCCACCACCAGAAGGTAGCGACGTGACGCAAACATCGGTTCGACCTCACCAAGACACCACCTCGGCCATCGCCGTCGCGTCCTCGGTGTCGAGACACTTCGGCGACGTGACGGCCCTGCACGAAATCGACTTGTCCATCGGCAGAGGTGAATTCGTCTCCGTCGTCGGCCCCAGTGGCTGCGGGAAGTCCACTCTGCTCGAGGTGTTCGCAGGACTGCAGGATCACGACGGCGGCACCGTGCAGATCGACGGTCGGCCGTTGACCGGGCCCCGGTCCAAAACTGCGGTGATCTTCCAGGAATCGGCGACGCTGCCCTGGCGGACCGTGCGCGACAACGTCGCATTCGCCCTCGAAGTCCGCGGGGTCGGCAAGAAGGAGCGTCGAGCCCGCGCCGACGAGCTGCTGAACACTGTGGGGCTGAGCAAGTTCGGCGACCACTACCCCACCCAGTTATCGGGCGGTATGCGCCAGCGTGTGGCCATCGCACGATGCCTGTCCATGGAGCCCGATCTGATTCTCGCGGACGAGCCGTTCGGTGCACTCGACGAGCAGACGCGATTGGTGATGTCGTACGAGCTTCTCAAGATCGTCGAAAAGCTCACGTGCGGAGTTTTGTTCATCACCCACAGCATTCAGGAAGCGGTACTGCTGTCCGATCGCGTGCTGGTGATGAGTGCGCGGCCCGGTCGATTCATCGACGAGGTGGACATCGATCTGCCGCGCCCTCGATCGGAGGACGTCCTGGCAAGTCCTGGGGCTGTCGCTCTGCACGAACGTATCTGGTCGCGGCTGCGGGACGAGGCCAAAAAGACGATGAGCATCGAACCATGAGTGCGCCCACGCGCGAGAGCACGCGCGCCTCAGTGGTTCCCGGATACATCCGACCGGCCCCCTCCACCCAACTCGGTCTCCCCGCCTGGGGATGGACCGTGCTCATCCTCGTCGCGGCGCTGGTGGTCATCGACATCTCAGCACGGTTCTTCGCCTCACCGCTGGACATCGTTCCGGTGACCGACATGCTCTCGACGTCACTGGGCCTACTGACCGACCCGGACTTCCTGATCGACGAGTTGGGCCGAACGCTGGGGATCATCGTCCTCGCCTTCGTGCTCAGTTCCGTACTCGGTGTCGCCGCCGCGTACGTGCTGTGGCGGTACGAGCTGTGGGACAGAGCATTTCAGCCGTACCTCAACGTCTACTACGCGGTCCCCACGTTTGCGCTCTACCCGATCATGGTGGTGCTGTTCGGGGCCGGCGTGGCTCCGATCGCTATTCTGTCCACCATCTTCGCGTTCGGTGTGGTGGCGCTGAATGCACGCACCGGCTTCAACTCGGTGTCGCCGATCGTCACCAAGCTCGGCACCACACTGATGCTCACACGGTGGCAGTACTTCCGATCGGTGCTTCTTCCGTATGCGTTGCCGAGCATCGTGACCGGACTCAAGCTGGGGCTCTCGTACGCCGTCATCTCGGTGTTGGCCAGTGAGTTCATCCTCTCGACCCAAGGCCTGGGCCACTTCATCTCCATCGCCTACGACGGGTTCGACATCGCAGACATGTACGCCGGGATCCTCATCGTGGCGCTGATCGCTCTGCTCTCGACCTCGCTGATCTCTCTCGCGCTCAACCGATTCGATTGGAGGCGCCGCTGATGAGCAGCACCTTGGACAGAGTAGCCACCGCCCCGACAGTTCCCGCGAAGGTGACCTCGTCTGCGGGCCGCACCAACGCCCGACGGTTCCTCCCTCCTCTGGTCGTGGCCGTCGTTGCGGTCTTGATCTGGTGGGTAGCGGCCGTTCTGGTCGACAGTCTCATCTTCCCGACGCCGGCCGAGGCCATGGCCTCGCTCGTCGAGGACCTGGGCAAGGCAGACTTCCGGGCCAATGTCGGCGACTCGCTGCGTATCCTCGTGCTTGCGTTCCTCGCCAGCACGGTCGTGGGTTCCCTGCTGGGCCTGACGCTGGGTCTGAGTCCGTTCTGGACCCGTACCATCGCCCCGATCGTCTACTCGATCAACAGCATCCCGAAGATCGTGCTGTATCCGATCTTCCTGTCTTTCCTCGGCATAGGCGCACTGAGCCGATTCGGCTTCTCCTTCTACGCCGCTTTCATCCCCATGTTCCTCGTCGCGGTCGAAGCCACGGCGTCGGTCCAGAAAATCCATCTGAAAATGGCGGCGTCACTGCAAGTGAGCTGGCCCAGATTGATCCGTCAGATCGTTATTCCCGCGGTGCTCCCGGCGCTCGCAACGGGAATGCGCATGACCTTCGGCTTGGCGTTCCTGGGACTGCTTCTCGCCGAGATGTTCTCGTCATCCAGTGGCATCGGATACGAACTCCTGCGCAACGTCAGCCTGGTTCGAATGGAGAACATCATGGGCACGGTTGTGCTGATCCTCGTGATGGCACTGCCGCCCACCATCGCACTGCAGTGGTTGGAAAGTCGTATCACCTCGAAATACGGCGGTCGATGAAGAAGCCGATCAATCAACCCTCACGGAGGGGAGGTCAGGACACCACGAAATGCGAGAGAATCGCTTGGACCTCGTAGATGTCGACCTGCTTAGTGAACTGCTTCTGAATAGGCGTCGCGTTGCCCGAGATCCAAATCTTCAACTCGGCGTCCAGATCGAACGTACCAGCGGTTTCGACAGCGAAGTGAGTGATCGAACGGTAAAGCACGCTGTGGTACTCGACCTTCTTTCCGGTCAGTCCTTGCTTATCGATCATCAGCAAACGACGGTTGGTGAAAAGGAAGGCATCCCGAACCAACTGATAAGCCGCGTGAATCTGCTCGCCACTACCCAGAAGGCGGCTGTACTCCTGATGCGCCGCTGCAGGATCGATCTTTCCTGCATTGCCGATCAGACCATCCATGAAGCCCATACGCCCGCGCTCTCTTTTACAAGTCCGCCGCCTGCGGACACCCGAGAACTAATCGCGCATCGGTCCCCTTTCGTTACCCACTCTGTTGCAGCAACGACTCGAGCTCAAAGTCGGACGCAAGGCCGCAATTGGACTTTCAAGGCTGTTGTTCGAAGGCTAGGCGTACAAATTTGTCTGCAGCCAGACCGACCAGAGCCTCGTCGGTCGAGCCCAGATGCGTGGCCTGTGCAGTGACGACATCGCGGACGTCGGCCAGTTCCTCAGTCATGTTCTCCGGATCTGCCATACGCAATTCTCCTGCTTCCTCAAACAGTTTGCCGATCAACGTCTCTCCCGAGTCCGTGGGATCGAGAGCCCAATATTGCGGTACGCAGCCCTAGTCTTCGATGATCTTTGGGATCAGATCACGAACAAATTTTCCCATGCTCAGTAGTCTGCAGATATGTCGATTCCCTCGCCCGCTGATCCGCTGACGCTGGGCCAGCACCTGGTCAGCGTTCTCGACTCCGGCGCACGTGTCGCCACATACAAATTGGCTGTACTGGTCGCACTGCTCGAATTCTCGGTCGACAACGTTCCCAGTGATCACAACGCAGCGGTGGATGTCGATCTCGACGACTTGGCCGCGCGCGTTGTCGGTCTGTACTGGCGGCAGGTACGTGACTTCGACGGTCACTACCTCCGCCAGTCCACGCAGGCCAGAGCGACGATTCCCGACGCTGTCCGCGAGTTTGCTCGAGCGACGGCGACCGCCGGCCGAGAAACGCCGCTGGACATCGCTTCACGGAGGAACCCTGACCTGTTCCGCGAGATGATCAAGAAGGTGAAGCTCGTTCTCGCCACACAGCCGCTGTATCGCCTGCAGCGAGTTCCGGGCGGGTACGCGAGCGAGTCGTTTCTGTACGACGACAGTTGGATGAGCGCAAAGATGGGCATGACCACGGTCTTGGCCCACGGAAACCGGATCACGCTGTACCCCGGAGTGTGTTTCGCGCTGGCGCGATTGTCCGCACTACTCAAGCCTGCGTTGATGCTGGCGTGGGTCGACGACGTCCGGCGAAAGAACAGCTTTCTCGACGAGGACGTGCCGGATCTCGAAGGCCACCTGTTCGGCAACAGTCGAATCGCGCTCATCCGTCCCAGAGCCGCGTTGATCAAGGCCTTCGGGCCGTCGTGCTTCTACTGCTCGACGCGAGTGGGACCAGAAGCCCATGTCGACCACGTACTTCCATGGTCGAGGGTCGGGATCGACGGCCTCGCGAACTTGGTGTTGGCTTGCCCATCCTGCAACACCAGCAAGTCTCAGCTGTTGCCCGCGCGACCACACGTCCTACGTGCGCTCGACCGCGGCCGCGATTCCATCACCGAATTGGCTGCAACCATCGACTGGCCGGTGCAATTCGATCGAGTGGTCACATCAGCACGGGGACTGTATGCAAGTCAACCCGTAGGCTCTCCAATCTGGCTGGGCCGAAACAAGATCACAGATCTACGGGTCGATTTTTCTTGGCTGCAGGGATACCACATCGACCTATCAGACGACTTCGATCACCAGTAGTCGACGAGCGATCAGAAATCAGTTCCGAAGTCGTCGGCTGCCCTCTGGGCAACATGTGTTCTCGACCCCACCGGCACTCGAAACACTCACGACCATGCCTGCGGCTCACAGTCACGCAATTGCTCTCGCAGCACGCACTGCACGCTTTGACTGTTCCATCATCTTCTCGTTGGTCGTGGTCGCCCAAACCTGTTCTGACGCGATGCGTCGCGCAACAGGTGGACGAGGATTGCCACTGAGGCGCATCCGGGTGGGCTGAACAACGGACATTGTTGTATAAGAATCGTTCTCGTCATATTCAGGATTGTCAGCGGGGCCCGAACTGCCGGTCCCCCGCGTCACCCAGACCGGGCACGACGATGCCGTGATCGTTGAGCTCATCGTCGATGGCAGCGGTGACGACTCTGACCGGATGAGCGGACTTCTCCAGAGCAGCAAGGCCTTCGGGTGTCACGACTACACAGACGACCACCACGTCTGTTGCTCCGCGGGCCACCAGCAGATCGATCGTCCTAACCATCGATCCACCGGTTGCCACCATCGGATCGAGAACGAAGACCGGTGTGCCGGACAGATCGACAGGCAGCGACTCCAGATACGGCACGGGTTCGAGGGTCTCCTCGTCGCGTGCCATGCCGATGAATCCGACTCCGGACTGGGGAATCAGAGTGCTCGCCTGTTCGACCATTCCGAGTCCGGCGCGCAACACCGGCACAAGCAGAGGTGGGTGTGCGAGCCGGACACCGGTGGTGCGGGAAACCGGAGTGTCGACATCGAATTCCACCACCCGCGCATCACGCAACGCTTCGTAGACCAACGTGTGCGTAAGCTGTCGCAGCGCAGATCTGAAGGTGGCGTTGTCACTGTGCACATCGCGCATGGTCGTCAAAAGTGCTGCAGTCAAAGGGTGATCGACTATCAGTGTGTCCATGGTCGGTGATTATGGGCCGTCGATCGACCGTTCGTCCACCTGCCGTGTCCTTTGCCTACGGGTACTCGAAGACATCCGAAACCCACCTATCAGCGTCGGCAACATTTGCCAACGACTCGACAGTGATGGGCACGTTGACTCGGATCCATGACGCCTCCCTGCACTCCATTCGGCCTCGCCGCCCACACCGAAAGCACCGACACGTGTGGGGCAGTCCGATGACGGTCGGCCCGCTGTCGGACTGTCTCGTCGTCGACCTCTCCCGCGCACTCGCCGGCCCCCAAGCCGCCATGATGCTGGGCGATCTCGGTGCGCGAGTGATCAAGGTCGAGACACCGACCGGCGGTGACGACACCCGAAGCTGGGGGCCGCCCTTCGTGCCCGACAGCGACGGTGACCGGCATTCGACGTACTTCCTCTCCTGTAATCGCAACAAGGAATCCATCGCGCTCGATCTCAAGGCCCCCGACGATCGGGCAACCCTGACCGACCTCATCGGCCGCGCAGACGTGCTCGTCGAGAACTTTCGACCCGGAGTCCTCGACCGCCTCGGATTCAGCATGGAGGCGTTACACCAGCTGAATCCGCGCCTGGTCATCCTCTCGATCACCGGGTTCGGGCACGACGGTCCCGAAGGCGCTCGACCCGGTTACGACCAAATCGCCCAGGGCGAAGCAGGATTGATGTCGCTGACCGGGCCCTCCCGTGACGAACCGACGCGGGTCGGTGTTCCTTTCGGGGACCTGCTCGCAGGCATGAACGGTGCCTACGGCGTAGTCGCTGCACTGCACGAACGCAACACCACCGGTCGTGGACGAGTCGTGCGGACCAGCCTGTTGGCCTCCATCGTTGGCGTCCACGCGTTCCAGGGCACCCGCTACACCGTCGCCGGTGAGGTGCCCCGACCCACCGGCGGGCATCATCCGTCGATCTGCCCGTACGGCCTCTTCCACTCGGCAGAAGGTTTGGTACAGATCGCTGTCGGCAGTGAAGGGCTGTGGCGGCGCTTCGCCCCCGAGTTCGGACTGGACCGACCGGAGTGGGAAACCAACCCTCAACGCGTCGCCGATCGAGAAGCGGTGATCGCTGCGGTCGAGGAGGCTTTCGCAGACTGGCCCACCGACAAACTGCTCGGATTGCTCGGTGAATTGGGCATTCCCGCAGGGCGTGTCCGCGATCTCGCCGAGGTCTACACGTGGGAGCAGACCCGGTCGCAGGGGCTGCTGATCGACGTCGACCACTCTGCTCTCGGCACCATCACGCTGCCCGGCCCAGCACTTCGTTTCGACAGTGACTGCGAGGGTGCCGGTATGCGTGAGACCCATGCTGCTCCTCCCACCCTTGATCAGCACGGCGACTCGATCCGCGCATGGCTGGAGTCGACGTCGTGACCCGGACAGACGTACCGACCCGCCTCGGCGCTCTCGAACTGGTGGAGATGGTCGTCGACGACGGTAGTTTCGTTCGCTGGGACGGTGAACCGCTACCCCCGATCGGGGTCCACGGGCCTCCACAGCAGAGTTATCTCGATGAGCTCGCGGCGGCTCGCGAAACGACCGGCTGCGACGAGTCGGTACTGACCGGCGAAGCGACACTGGCCGGTCGACGTGTGGCACTTGTCATGTGCGAGTTCGGTTTTCTCGCTGGGTCCATCGGCACCGCAGCCGCGGAACGACTGGTGCAGACCGTAGAAAAGGCCACTGCGCAGAAGCTCCCGCTGCTGGCAGTGCCCACCTCAGGTGGAACACGCATGCAGGAGGGCACCGTCGCGTTTCTGCAGATGGTGAAGATTTCGGCGGCGATCGCGGCACACAAGTCGGCGGGCCTCGCCTACGCCGTCTATCTCCGTCACCCCACCACCGGCGGCGCGCTGGCATCGTGGGGCTCGCTCGGCCACGTGACCGCAGCCGAACCGGGCGCGTTACTCGGGTTTCTCGGCCCGCGCGTGTACGAGGCTCTCTACGGCGCAAAGTTTCCCGTAGGCGTGCAGACCGCCGAAAACCTAGCGGCCAGAGGACTTGTCGACGCGGTCGTCCCACCCGCGGAATTACGTGAAGTCGCGATCTCGGCACTGGCCGTGCTGTGCGCACCGCACGAGCCACCTCCACCCGTTCCCAACATCCCGTTGGAACATCTCGACGACGTGCCGGCCTGGGAATCCATCCAACGCTCCCGACGGCCGGAACGGCCAGGCGTGCGACAACTGGTGCGGTCGGCAGCGAACACGGTGACGCCGCTGCAAGGGACTGGGGCCGGCGAAATAGAGCCGGGATTGTTTCTCGCATTGGCCAAGTTCGGCGCATCAGCGTGCGTATTGCTCGGTCAGGATCGCACCTTCGCAGACCAGCCTCTCGGACCGGCAGGACTGCGCGAAGCGCGCCGCGGTATGCGACTGGCCGAGGAACTGCAACTGCCTCTCGTCACCGTCATCGACACGGCGGGTGCCGCATTGAGCAAAGAGGCCGAGGAAGGCGGCCTGGCGGGTGAAATAGCCAGGTGCCTGGTCGAACTCACGACGCTGAAGGCACCGACGATCTGCCTACTGTTGGGCCAGGGAGCAGGGGGCGGTGCCCTCGCGCTACTCCCGGCCGACCGGGTGCTGTGCGCACAGCACGGCTGGCTGTCACCGCTGCCTCCCGAGGGTGCGTCGGCGATCAAGTTCCACACTGTCGACCGCGCTGCGGACATGGCGGACGAGCAGGGCGTACGGAGCATCGACCTGCTCCGAAACGGCGTCATCGATCGGATCGTGGCAGAACGCCCGGATGCCTCCGACGAGCCCGCAGCATTCCTCTCTCGTCTCGGTACCGTGCTCGAGCACGAGTTGGCCGTACTCCTGGCCGCTGATCCTGCAGATCTGGTGGTCCGACGACTGCAGCGATACCGCTACCTGGGGATGTCCGATCACCAAAAAGAAGCACTCATTGGGCAAAGCTTGCCAGTGCATACCCCCTCGAACGGTCGATAACGTTCGAGAGGCACGAGCACCGCCGCGCCAACGCCGGCCGACTCTGCCGTAAACCACAGTCCGCGATGAAGGAGATTTCAGTGCCCGATGCAATCGAGGTCCGCAAGGTCCCGCTCCACAACGTGTCCGATGCCAGCGAACTGGCAAAGCTCATCGACGACGGGGTGCTCGACGCCGACCGCGTCATCGCGGTCATCGGCAAGACCGAGGGCAACGGTGGCGTCAACGACTACACCCGCATCATCGCCGACCGGGCGTTCCGTGAAGTACTGTCCGCCAAAGGCACTCGCAGTGCGCACGATGTGGGCGAGGTGCCCATCGTGTGGTCCGGCGGAACCGACGGTGTGATCAGCCCGCACGCAACGATTTTCGCGACCGTACCGTCGGACAAGGCAGTGCAGACCGAAGAGCCGCGTCTGACCGTCGGTGTCGCAATGAGCGAGCAGTTGATGCCCGAGGACATCGGCCGTACCGCGATGATCACCAAGGTGGCGGCAGCGGTGAAGGACGCAATGGCCAACGCGGGCATCAGCGATCCCGCCGACGTGCATTACGTACAGACCAAGACGCCGCTGCTGACGATTCACACCATCCGCGACGCCAAGAGCCGTGGCAAGACGGTCTGGACCGAGCAGACCCACGAGTCCATGGACCTCTCGAACGGCGGAACCGCTCTCGGTATCGCTGTTGCCCTCGGTGAGATCGACATGCCGACCGACGAGGACGTCATGCACAGCCGCGAGCTGTACTCCTCCGTCGCGTCGTGCTCGTCCGGTGTCGAGCTGGACCGCGCGCAGATCGTCGTGGTCGGCAACACCCGCGGCATCGGCGGTCGCTACCGCATCGGCCACAGTGTCATGAACGACGCGCTGGATCAGGACGGCATCTGGAACGCGATCAAGGACGCCGGTCTCGACCTTCCCGAGCGCCCGCACACCAAGGATCTCGACGGTAAGCTGGTCAACGTGTTTCTCAAATGCGAAGCGAGCCAGGACGGTACGGTCCGCGGCCGACGCAACGCCATGCTCGACGACTCCGACGTGCACTGGCACCGCCAGATCAAGGCATGCGTCGGTGGAGTCACCGCCGCAGTGACCGGCGACCCGGCAGTGTTCGTCTCGGTCTCGGCCGCACACCAGGGCCCCGAGGGCGGCGGGCCTGTCGCTGCCATCGTCGACCTCGGATAGCGCAGAGCTCCACTATCGAACGAACGCCGCGCGGAACCGATCAGTCGGAGCCGCGCGGCATTCGGCCCTCACCACTGCATCTCTCGGATCTCGACACTGTGGACCTCTAAATTGTGGATCTCGAACGAAGGAACTCCCATGGCAACCACCGCCGGACCCGCTACCGAACTTCTGATGTTCGACGCACTCGAACTCAGCGGAAAGATCAAGCGTCGGGAGGTGTCCTGTGTCGAGACCATGACGGCGTACCTGGACCACATCGATATCCACAATCCCACCGTCAACGCCATCGTGGCCCTTCGTGCCCGCGACGAGTTGATCGCCGAAGCGCAAGAACGTGACGATCAGCTGGCGCAGGGGCAGTACCTCGGGTGGATGCACGGGTTTCCCCATGCGGTGAAGGATCTTTCGGCTGTGAAGGGCCTGCCGTTCACCTCGGGATCGGCCATCTTCGCGGATCGGATCGCCGAGGCGGACGACCTTTTCGTCGCTCGAATCAGAGCCGCCGGAGCCATCATCATCGGCAAGACGAACACCCCGGAATTCGGCTACGGATCCCAGACGTACAACCCTGTGTACGGCACCACGGTGTCCCCGTACGACACCTCGCGCACCGCAGGCGGCAGCAGCGGAGGAGCGGCGGCGGCACTCGCGCTGCGCATGCTGCCCGTGGCCGACGGCACCGACTACATGGGTTCGCTGCGCAATCCGGCGGCCTTCAACAACGTCGTCGGTTTCCGGCCGTCCTGGGGACGAATCCCCGAGCCCGGTTTCGTCGCCCAAGGCGCAGTGGCCGGCCCGATGGGACGATCGGTCACCGACGTCGCTCATTTGCTCTCGACGATGGCAGGCCCGGATGCCAACGCTCCACTCGCAATCGACGAGGACCCGGAAATCTTCACTCGCACCCTCGAACGCAGCTTTCGGGGGGCCCGGATTGCGTGGGTCGGTGATTGGAACGGTTATCTGGCAACCGAACCCGGCGTACTCGACCTGTGCGAATCCGCGTTCCCCGTCTTCGCCGATCTCGGTTGCGAGGTCGATGCAGCTCTGCCCGACTACGACCCGGCCCACATCTGGGATTCGTTCCTGACGTGGCGTTGGTGGGCTCAGCTCGGGATGGCCGACCTGTATGCGGATCCTCGGACGCGTGCATTGATGAAGCCCGAAATGGTCTGGGAGATGGAGCATGCCGTCGCACTCAGCGCCCTCGACATCACCATGGCAGCGCAGAAGCGCAACGTCTGGAACGCTGCCCTCAACACGCTGTTCGAGACCTACGACTTCGTTCTCGCACCCAGCGCCCAGGTATTCCCGTTCGACAAGGAACAGCACTGGCCGCAGTCCATCGCGGGGCGTTCGATGGACACCTACCACCGGTGGATGGAGACGGTGGTGCCGTGGACGATGGCCGGTGTTCCCATTGCGGCCGTGCCGGTCGGTTTCGACGATCGCGGCCTACCGATGGGGGTACAGATCATCGGCAGGCACGGTGCCGACCGCGCAGTTCTGCAGCTCGCGTACGCCTACGAGCAAGCCTCTCGTTGGGTCGAACGCGTCGTCCCTCCTGCGCTCCACGCCCGCTGAACCACTGGCACTGTGAATCTAGCGGGCGGAGTACGGTCTAACAATGGATGACATCGTCGGTGAAATTCGTCCACGAGCACGAGACTTTCCGGCGTCGGCGGGTTACGCACTGACGGTCGAAGAATTGCTCTCACTGCCCAGCCTCTCGGGATCCACTCTGGTCGCCGGCGAGCGTGGCCTCGAGAAGATCGTACGACGCGTCAACGTCATCGAAGTTCCTGACATCCTGCCCTGGGTGAAACAGAACGAACTTCTGCTGACAACGGGTTTCCCTCTCCGACATGGAGATTCAGGACGTCCGTTCGATGCACACGCGCTCGTCGAGCTTGTCGAAGGACTGGCCGAACGCGGTGCGGCAGCGCTCGGCGTCAAGGAAGGCCGCTATTTCGGGGAAGTCCCCGCCGCAATGATCGAGGCAGCCGACCGACTCGACCTTCCCCTCTTCCTCATTCGCCGCGACGTGGGTTTCGACGAGGTCATCTCCGAGGTCTTCACCCACCTCGTCGATCGACAGGCGTGGGCACTCGACATCGCCGACCGAATGCATCGAGCACTCACCTCGATCGTGCTCGAAGGCGGAGACCTACCGCAGATCGCCGACGAGGTGGCCACGCTCTTCGAGGCATCGGTGTTGATCTGCACACCCGACGGCAGAGTGCAGGCGACGGCCGGGGCCGATGCGGATCTTGCTGCACTCGAAGAGATGCCGCTGTTCGATCCATCGGGTCGGCTGCTCACCGAGCGCCTTCACGAGGGACTTCAGCCGGTGCCGGGTGATACCACGCACCGCATGGCAGTGGCACCGATCATCGCGGGCGGAACCGACCACGGCCTCATCGTTGCGGTGGCAGAGGCCGGACGCCTCGGGCCTGTCACCATGCAGTCTCTCGAACGTGCGGCCACGGTGGTCGCGTTGGCGGTCATCAAGAAGCTCGCGGTCTCGGCGGTGGAATCCAAGTTTCGAGGTGACTTTCTGCGCGATGTTCTCAACGGAGCGGCCGAATCCCCCGAACAGATCATCGAGTACTGCGCGCAGTTGGACTGGGACGTCAACCGACGCATGGTCGTCATCGTGGCTCAACTGGACGAGATCGCCGAAGCGGCCGTGCGTAATTCGATGAAGCCTGCGGTCTCCGGACGGCTGCCGCAGGAGCGTCTCACCGCAGCGTGGCAACAGGTCGTGCGGCGTCGGGATCGACGGGCACCCGTTGTCGGATTCAGCAACGAGGTCGTCATCCTCATGCCGGCCGAGCCCGGCACCGAACACGAGGTGGTCGAGGATCTGATCGGGGCCGTGGCCGGCGACAAAGGTGGTGGCCGAAATTCCTTCGGCGCAGGGGTCAGCCGTGTCATCGACTCCGTCGCCGATATTCCGCGCGCCTACGATCAAGCGCGCAAGGCCGTCATGGTCGGCCGGCGCATGAGCGGCAACGGGTCGGTGGCACATTTCGACAGCCTGGGTGTGCACCGCCTGCTGTCCCTGGTGACCGATGCCGCGGAGTTACAGGCGTTCGCGAGCGAAGTATTGGGTTCACTCGCGGGCGACGATGCCGATGCTCTCGATCTGCGCCAGACGCTGCAAGCGCTGTTGGATACCAACTGCAATGTCGCCGAAACGGCGCGCGTGCTGCACTTCCACTACAACACCCTCCGCTACCGAATCGGCAAGCTGGAGTCCATCGTCGGCCCGTTCACCACCGATCCGATTCTGCGCCTGGACGTGGCGCTCGCGTTACGCGTGGCGGAAATGAAGGGTCTGTGACATTCACTCAGGAGTTACCCAGTGCTCGAACGCAATTCGATCGGATCCGATGCTCGTTCCCTGGCCGCGGCGGTGCGCTCGGGTAGCCTCTCCGCGCGCGAGGTGATCGAACAACACCTCGAACACCTCGATCAAATCAATTCCGAGATCAACGCAGTCGTCACGGTCGCGGGCACATCGGCTTTGTCGGCTGCCGATGAGATCGACGCCCGCGTCGCCCTCGGAGAGCCTGTCGGGGCGCTCGCCGGAGTGCCGTTCACGGTCAAGGATCTGATCGCCACCGCGGGTGTCCGCACCACTGCAGGCTCTTATGCTCTCGCAGACAACGTTCCTCGCATCGATGCACCGGCCGTCGCCCGCATGCGCGCCGAAGATGCGATCCTCATCGGCAAGACGAACACTCCCGAATTCGGTGCCAGCGGCCTGACGCACAACGACGTGTTCGGCTACACCGTCAATCCGCTGTCACCGGCGGGGACAAGGCTGTCCCCCGGAGGCAGCAGCGGCGGCGAGTCTGCGGCGATCGCGTCGGGCATGAGTGTTCTGGGGCTGGGCACCGATTTCGGTGGCTCCGTGCGCTGGCCCGCGCACTGCACAGGTCTGTATTCGATCAGGCCTACACCGGGAAGAGTGGACCCGGACGGCCAATATCCCGGTGTCATGAGCGATCACCGGGTCCTGACGAATGCGGCGACCATGCACGGTGCGGTGCAGACCATCGGGCCGATGGCACGCTCCCTCGACGACGTGAGCCTGGTACTGAGGGTGCTCTCGTCACCGCAGTACCGGTGGATCGACCCTGCGGAAGTGAACACCCACAATCTCGATATCCGTTGGGCACCAGGAGAAGGAACAGTTCCGATCGACGCGGAGATCCGCGCCGCCACCGAAGCGGCCGCCCTGCGCACCGCCTCGTCCGTCAGGTCGGTCGCGCCCTACCGAGGCACTGCGCTGTGCGAAGCCGACGACCTGTTCACGCGCATGCGCGCCTGCGAAACTCAGACCGACATCGAGCAGTACGGGCCCGCCGAATTCAGTGACAACATCAGGGCGATCCTCGCCTCCGTCCGACCGACGTTGGCGGCGGACGTCGAGGCACTGTGGGCTCACCGCGCCGAACTGCAGCATCGGTTGCTGTCCGAGATGGGCGACGTCTTGGTACTCCCGGTCGCGTCGATTCTCGCCCCACCGCTCGAACGGACGAGCTTCGACGTGGACGGCACCGCATTGTCGTGGTCGCAGGCGTTGGCCAGCAGTCGCGCGATCAGCATCCTCGGTCTGCCGTCGGTGGTGGTTCCTGTTGCCACCTCGGAGAGTGGTCTGCCGATCGGTGTCCAGGTCATCGCCCGGCCGTGGCACGAACACCACGCGCTCGCGGTCGCTGCAGTGTTGAGCTGAATCCCCCGTGTCACCACCACCCGCGACGGCGAGTTCTTACAATGACCCGCTTCGGATTTGGTCGAGTTATGTTTCACGTCGAAGCAGCGCCGCCAACTAACGTGATGGGCATCACTCATCCAGTAGGAAGGCGGCGGCATGCGCGACATCCTCGACGATCTCGCCCCATGGCTGCTCGAGCGTGAGCCCTTCGCCCTCGCCACCGTGGTACGGACCTGGCAGTCCTCGCCCCGCCCCGCCGGGGCGGCAATGGCCGTGTCGGCCTTCGGACAGGTGATCGGCAGCGTCTCCGGCGGTTGCGTCGAGGGTGCCTTGTACGAACTTGCCAACGAGGTCCTCGCCGACGGCTGTGCCAGGAGCGAGACCTATCGCGTGGCGGACGACGACGCCATCGGGGTCGGCCTCACGTGTGGCGGAACCATCGAGGTGTTCGTTCGT
Source organism: Rhodococcus cercidiphylli (assembly GCF_033042225.1). Lineage (NCBI taxonomy): Bacteria > Bacillati > Actinomycetota > Actinomycetes > Mycobacteriales > Nocardiaceae > Rhodococcus > Rhodococcus cercidiphylli. Next base: position 173,790 of record NZ_JAWLKE010000008.1, on the reverse strand, counting down.
CTCATCGACGGCGAAGCGTGCGATTCGCTCGCGGAAGTGTCACGTCTCATCACTGCGGGCGAGCCGGTCGCCGTTCTCACCGACCTGACGGCCGATGCTCCGACACGGCACGCGGTTCTCGGATCGGACGTCACCGTGGATTCGGACGGAGTCATCGACGTTCAGTCCGACGGATCGACTCTGGAACGGTCCGTCCGAGCGGCGCTGCAGCGCGGCGAATCGGTTCACGACGTTCGATTCACAGACATCGGCGAAAGTCCGATCATGGTGGAGCTCTTCGGACCTCCACCCCGGATGTACGTCTTCGGCGCCATCGATTTCGCCGCCGCTCTGTGCCATCTGGGAACGTTCGCCGGCTACGCCGTCACCGTCGTCGACGCGCGTGCGGTATTCGCCACTCGGGCGCGATTCCCCGATGCCGTCGAGGTCGTGGTTTCGTGGCCACATACGTTTCTCGAGACTGCGCCGGTCGACGAGCGCACAGTCGTCGCAGTTCTCACTCACGACGAGAAGTTCGACATTCCCCTTCTCGAACGCGCGTTGCGCAGTGACGCTGGGTACGTCGGCGCGCTCGGGAGTCGGTCCACTCACCGCCGCCGCATCGAGCTGCTCGGCGAGCGTGGGGTGACCGACACCGAGCTGGAACGGCTGCACTCCCCCATCGGTCTGGATCTGGGGGCACGAACTCCCGCGGAAACGGCCGTATCCATCCTGGCCGAAATCCTGAAGACGTCACGGCAGACCACGGGGCTCGAGTTGCGCGACCTCAGCGGCCCGATACACCGTGATGTACTGTCCGACAGCAACAATCGCACAGAGTCGCGATCGGCCGTGCGGTGCTGACAGCGATCGACGAGCAGCCGGTGAGCACCACTGCGGCTCCACATACAGTCGGCAACCTCCTCCAGTCGAGGTTGTTCGCGCACGCGACCCTTCGGGCAGGCCGCACCGGACTCGACCGCTCGGTATCGCGGGTGAACCAGATCGAAGATCCCAGCGGCATGTGGTTCTGGCTGCGGCCGGGTGACCTGCTGTCGACGACATACGAGGCTCTCGAACACATCACGGAGGCGACGGCGGCGTTCCTGGCCCGCGCACATGCCCTCGGCGTAGCGGGCATCATCGTGCAGGTCGACGATGCAGCCGCGGTACCGGAGTGCATTCGGCTGAGCGCAGACGAGCTGGGCTTTCCACTGCTGACGACGAACGAGCAACTCGACACCGATCATCAGCTCACCGCAGGCCTTCGCGAGAGATCGAAGATGCACACGCGCGCCATGTTTCGGTCGGAACGTCTGCGTCGGACACTCACCGAGATAGCTCTCGCCGGTGGCGGGGTGACGGACTTGGCGTCCGCCGCATCCGTCGAATGCGATGTGGCCGTGTCGATCACCACGGTAGACGGCCGAGAGATCACCACCGCCGGCAATGACGCGGAACTGCGGGCACTTCGGAGTAGCACGGCCCTCGATTCCACCGGGCGGCTGCGTACCGATTCCATCGACGGTGGACTGGGTTTGCGCTCGCTCCAGGACAATTCGATAGCCGTGTGCGCAATCACGGCGAACGGAACCGATCACGGCCGCGTAGTACTGTCCTCCTCTCGTCGAGAGCTGGCGGAATCGGACCTCTACGCCGCGGATACCGCAGCCGGAGTGTTCGCGGTGGCAGTCACTCGCGATCTCGCACTGTCGGCGGTCGAGGAAAAGCACCGGTCGAACTTCTTGCGCGATCTGCTGCTGGGACGAGGCGGCGAACATGCACACGCCGTGGCGCACGCCCGACGATTCGGTTGGGACATCGGACGGCCTGTCGTTGTCGTCGCAATCGAACCGATACCGTGCGGAAACGAGCCGATGCCTACACGCAGACCCCTCGTCGATCGGCAGATGTCGGCATTCTCCGGAGCGCTTGCGCAGCAAGACCCGCACGCCGCGATCGCCGTCCTGGGCAACGAAACCGTGATCATCATGGGCAGTGGCCCCGAGACGGTCTCGAACGTGCACGAGATCGTCGAGCGAGTTCACGGCGACGGCGGCGGCGGTCGACAACCCTTCACCGTCGGCATTTCACGGCCCTGCACTGTGGTCGAGGACATCCCCGCAACCTACGGTCAGGCCCGAACTGCGGTGAAAGTCGGCCGCCGAATCGCCGGTGACTGGGCCGTCACCGCGTTCGACGAACTCGGTGTCTTTCGTCTGTTGAGCCTGGTCGACAACGACGACGAACTCGAGTCGTTCACACGAGAGACGTTGCACGATCTCGCAGGACACAGCGACGAGGCACGGGACATGCGCAAGACACTGGAGATGCTGCTGTCCACCAACATCAACATCGCGGAAACTGCTCGCGCACTTCATTTTCACTACAACACTCTTCGCTACCGAATCGTCAAACTCGAGAAGATTCTGGGCCCCTTCACCGACCGCGCAGATCTGCGGCTCGATCTGTCCCTCGCACTGAAGATCATCGCGATGCGCGGCATCGACCACCAGATGTGACGGCCGGACCACCGAGTACTTGGCAGATTGCGCTCGTAGTTACCTGATCCAGCCGCAGTACCGTTGCAGCACAACACTTTACCCATTCTCACGGGCCACTTGGTTCGGGACGTCGAAGAAAGGCTCGACATGCCTATCTGGAAGATTCATGGAGACGGAAAGAACGTCGCACCGGGCGAAGTGGTCGCACCGAACGAGCGATTGAACTGGGGACGCACCATCAGCCTCGGAGGCCAACACGTCGTGTCGATGTTCGGGGCCACGTTCGTCTTCCCCATCATCATGGGACTCAACCCCCAGCTGGCCATCCTCATGTCGGGCTTCTGCACGATCCTGTTCCTGCTCATGGTCAAGGGCCGAATCCCCAGCTACCTGGGCACTTCCGCAGTCTTCGTCGGTGGCGTCGCCGCCATTCGTGCGCAGGGCGGCACGTCGGCCGAGGTCACCGGAGCCATCCTGGTATCCGGTGTGGTGCTCGCACTCGCGGGCCTCGCCATTCACTTCATGGGCGGCGGCGTGGTGGTCAAGGTGCTGCCCCCGGTCGTCACCGGCGCGGTGGTCATGTTGATCGGCTTCAACTTGGCCCCCGTTGTCGCCAGCACGTATTGGCCCCAGGATCAATGGGTCGCTCTCGCAGTGATGTTCGTCCTGATCGTCATGAGTGTTGCTCTGCGCGGATTCCTCGGACGCATCGCAATCCTGTTGTCCCTGGTCTTCGGATACCTGCTCTCGTGGATACTCGATCTCGTATCGGGCCCCATCACGTCCTACGACGCCACGGCCGGCGAGGTGACCGAGCACTTCCGGGTCAATTGGTCGGGTGTCGAGTCGTCGCAGTGGTTCGGCTTGCCGCCGTTCAGCGACGAAGCGAACGGCATCGTGGGTATCCATGCACCATCGTTCAGCCTGGCCTTCATCGTCCTTGTGCTCCCCGGTGTCATCGCCCTGATCGCCGAAAACGCCGGACACGTCAAAGCCGTCGCCGAGATGACCGGGGACGACCTGGACCCGATGATGGGACGCGCACTGGCTGCAGACGGCGTCGCGACGGTGTTGGCCAGTTCGGTCGGTGGCTCGCCCACGACAACCTACGCCGAGAACATCGGCGTCATGGCCGCCACCAAGGTGTACTCGACGGCCGCCTACACCGCTGCCGGACTCATCGCAGTGATCCTCGGATTCTCGCCCAAGTTCGGTGCCCTGATCTCTGCCACGCCGGGAGGCGTACTCGGCGGCATCACTGTGGTGCTGTACGGCATGATCGGCCTTCTCGGCGCGAAGATCTGGCGCGAGAACGGCGTCGACTTCGGCAACCCGCTCAACATGATGCCCGTCGCCGCCGGACTGATCATCGCCATCGGAGACACCTCCCTCGTCTTCAGCGATTCGTTCTCGCTCAGCGGTATCTCGTTGGGCACCATCATCGTCATCGGGCTCTACCACCTGTGTGCACGCATTGCCCCAGAGCACATGAAGACACCGATCGACCACTCACCCACCCGTCGATCGGCCACCCGTGGGGGCACGACCGAGGTGGGCCCCCTCGAGCCGTTGCGGTAACGAGCGATTGCCACACTGAGGCGTGACGTTTGTCACCTCTTGACGAAACACTTATCGGCACAGGCAGGCAGGATCGGGATATGAAACCTTCTCCACTGAAATACCATCGACCTCGGTCGATCGAGGAGGCGTGCCAGATTCTGGCGGAAGTCGACGGCAAGGTACTCGCCGGCGGGCAGTCGCTCATCCCGATGTTGTCGATGCGGTTGGCGGCCCCCGGCAACCTGATCGACATCACCGGCATCGACGGGCTCGCAGACATCACCGCCTCCACGCAGTCGGGCGTGACCTTCGCCGCGCTCGCCACGCACGCATCCGTGGCCTCGGACCGCGCGGCCGCTCGGACCCAGCCATTGCTCGGACGAGCGTTGCAGTTGGTGGCCCACCCGACGATCAGGAACCGTGGAACCACCGTCGGATCCATCGTTCACGCCGACCCGTCGGCCGAGATGCCCGCCGTGATCCGGTTGCTCGACGGTTCGGTCACGGTCCAGTCCGTACGGGGACGACGCGAGATCGCCGCGAAAGATCTGTTTCTCGGTCCGCTGGAGTCCTCGCTCGAGACCGACGAGATCGCCGTCTCAGCAACCGTTCCCGCAGTTCGACCGGGCGTGGGAACCGCCATCGACGAAATCGCGCGCCGCCACGGCGATTACGCGCTCGTCGGGGTTGCGGCCCGTGTCTCGGTGGCCGATGACGAGGTACGTACGGCTCACGTCACCTACGTCTCCGCAGGCGAATTCGGCGAGGTCGTCGACTTCAGCGACGTCATCGCTGGGGCGCGCGTGCCCGACGCGCGTGATCCGAAGTGGAACGCACTGTCCGAAGCTGCCCGGCATCGCATCGAGACCGAGCCCGATATTCACGCCACAGCCGCCTACCGATCTCAACTCGTCGCAGCGCTGACCGCACGGGTGGTGATGGCCGCCGCAGTCGACGGCGCATCCTCGTTGACCACGCACCAGGCAGCGCTGCACGTCGATTCCGGAGTGAACCAGTAATGACGACAACAGATATCGAACAACACCTCGACGATCTGATGGTCGAGACCGGCGAACAACACGTACAGGTGACGTTCACGCTCAACTCGACGAAACAAACGATCGTCGTTCCCGCCCGAACAATCGCCTCCGACGCCATCCGCCACAATCTTCGCCAGACCGGCACCCACGTAGGGTGCGAGCACGGCGTGTGCGGTGCTTGCACCGTGCTGCTCGACGGTAAGCCCGTCCGGGCCTGCCTGATGCTGGCCGCCAGCCTCGAGGGCCAGAGTGTCACCACGGTGGAGGGTTTGGTGGAGCCGGACGGCACGCTGCACCCCGTGCAGCAGGCGTTCAAGGACTGCCACGGTCTGCAATGCGGCTTTTGCACACCAGGATTCGTCACCACCATCGCGGCGTTCCTCGAAGAAAACGACTCGCCGACGCAGGAAGAAGCCACCGAGGCCATCGCCGGCAACATCTGTCGGTGCACGGGCTACCAGAACATCAAGGCCTCGGTGCTGCGCGCCGCCGAGATCAAGCGTGAACGCGCGGGCGAATTCCCCCTCGGGCCGGACGACGAATCCAGCCGAGCGGCACTGGACCGGAAAGTACGGGGAACCACCAATCCCGTCGGCGGACGGATGGGCCGAGCATGAGCACCACCCGCACGGCCCCACCGCACACCCCGACCAACACTGCCCCGCTCTTCGGACAACCGCTCTCGCGGTCGGAGGACAATCGACTGCTCAGCGGGAAGGGCAAGTATCTCGACGACCTCGGACACGGCGCACTGATCGCGGCCTTCGTTCGGTCACCGCACGCACATGCGCGGATCACCGGGATCGACATCGACGCCGCTCTCGCGATGCAGGGCGTGCACGCGGTATACACCTACGACGATCTCGAAGCGGACTCTCCCGAGATGGCCGAGGGCTTGCCGCTGTTGATCCCACACCCGGCAATCATCGCCCCGCGCAACGGCTTTCCCCTCGCCAAGGACGAGGTCAACCACGTCGGCGAGGCCATCGTCATGGTCATCGCGCAGAGCCGCTACGTGGCCGAGGATGCCTGCGCGGCCATCGAGGTCACCTACGACATTCTCGATCCGGTCGTAGGAATCGAGACCGCTCGCGCCGCGACTCGGCACGTGCACGACGATGTACCCGACAATGTTGCAGCGCATCTGCAGCACAGCTTCGGCGACATCGACCGCGAATTGGCGACGGCACCGCACCGAATCACGCTCAATCTCGACGTGGAGCGTTCGGCAGCAATGCCGTTGGAGGGCAAGGGTGTCTATGCGCGGTGGGACAGCGACGAGGAAACGCTGACCTTCTGGTCGTCGACGCAGACCTCCACCTCGGTACGCGCGGCCGTCGCAGCGCGACTCGGCATGGCAATGAACAAGATTCACTGCATCGCACCGGACGTCGGTGGCGGTTTCGGCGTCAAGATCATGCACCCGTGGCCCGAAGAGGTCATGGTGACGTGGGCAGCGCGTCAGTTGGGACGAGCCGGCATCTCGAACGAGGTCAAATGGGTCGAAGACCGTCGTGAGCACTTCATCTCGAGCGCCCACGAACGGGCCCAGGTCCAAGAGGTCACCCTGGGGTTCGACGATGAAGGACGGTTGCTGGCGTTCGACTTCACCGTCTGGCACGACAACGGCGCGTACCTGCCGTACGGCATCATCGTGCTGATCAACACGGCGACGCAGGTGCTCGGCCCCTACAAGCCGGTCTCGTTCCGCTGCAACGGTTATTCGCTGTACACCAACACCGTCATCGTCATCCCCTATCGCGGTGCCGGCCGTCCGCAGGGCGTCTTCGCGATGGAACGGTCGATGGACGCCATCGCCCAGTATCTCGGCAAGGACCGGTTGCAGGTACGAGAGAAGAACCTCATCAGGCCCGAGGAGATGCCCTACGACTTCGGTCTGATGTTCCAGGACGGTCGACCGTTGATCTACGACACCGGCGATTACCAGGCCGGGATCGACAAGCTCAAGGCACTGATCGACTGGGACGGCTTCCCGGAGTACAAGAAGCAGGCAGCGGCGCAGGGACGCACCGTCGGCATCGGCGTCGGCGCGTACGTCGAGGGCACCGGCCCCGGACCGTACGAGGGTGCGCACGTCCTGATCGAGAACTCGGGAAAGATCAAGGGCGCAACGGGTTTGACCACCCAGGGCCAGGGTCATCAGACGACGTTCGCGCAGATCATCGCCGACGACCTGGGTGTGTCGATCGCCGACGTCGAGATCACCACCGGCGATACGCGTCGATTCGGTTATGCAGTCGGTACATTCGCCTCTCGTGGCGCAGTCATGTCGGGATCTGCGTTCCATGTGGCCGCGCAGATGGTGGCCGAGAAGGCGAAGATCATCGCCGGGCGTGCACTCGATCTCGACCCCGTCGAGTTGGAACTACGCGGGGGCTACGTGAGCAAGATCGGCACCGAACCCGGAGCCGAGGGCACATCCATCTCACTCGGAGTGGTTGCCGTACTGTCCAATCCGCTGCGGTATGCCTTCGACAAGGAATCGAGGCAGGCGACGGGCTTCGCGAAGATGGACACCGACATGACGATCCCGCCGGTCCCCGAGGGCGAGCAGCCGGGCTTGGAAGCGACGGGGTACTACTCGCCCCCGCGGTCGACCTTCGCGTCGGGCATCCACGCCGCGATCGTCGAAACCGATCCGGTGACAGCCGAGATACACGTCGAGCGCTACGCGGTGGTGCACGACTGCGGCAACGTCATCAACCCTCGGATCGTCGAGGGCCAGATCCACGGCGGAGTCGCCCAGGGTATCGGCGGCGCGTTGTACGAGAAGATCGTCTACGACGAGCACGGCCAGCTGCTCAACGCCTCGTTCATGGACTTCCTGATGCCGTTCGTGACCGAAGTTCCCGAGACGATCGAGATGGATCACACCGTCACCCCGTCCGGCCTCAACCCGTTGGGAATGAAGGGTGCCGGTGAAGCCGGCGTCATTCCCACTACCGCCGTCATCGCGGCTGCGGTCGAGGACGCCGAAGGCTTCCCGATCACCTCGATGCCCATATCCCCGTCCGACCTGTACGAACTGCGGCTGACCCACGCGGTCGCCCAGTCATCCAAGGAGAATTCATGAGAATCGCAGGCACCGCAACGCTCACCGCACCGCCCGCCGAGGTGTACGACAGCATGCAGGACGGCCGAGTCCTGGCCGCGACCATCCCCGGTGTGCAATCGCTCGAGCAGCTCAGCGACGATCACTACAAGCTCTCCATCACGGCCGGGGTCGCGGCGATCAAAGGCACGTACGACGGTGAAGTGCTGCTCTCACAACAGAATCGGCCCGAGTCGTTCGTCATGACAGCCTCCGGTGCGGGTGCGCCGGGCACTGTGCGCGCCGATGTCACCATCAAGCTCGAGCAGACCCAGAGCGGTGGCACCCTGCTCAGCTACGACGCCGATGCCGTTGTCGGGGGCATGGTCGGCGGCGTCGGGCAGCGCATGATCACCGGCGTCGCCAAGAAGATGGCCGGAGTGTTCTTCAACGGACTCGACGGCGTCATCGCGAACGGGGTGCCCGAGGCCTCGGCATCCGCCGCTGCGTCCCCCGCCGACGCAGCGGGTGGTTCCATCGCGCTGCCGGTCGCAGCCGCGGGTGGACGTTCGGTCGGTGCAGGCGCTCCGGTGGCCGCGCCGTCCGTTCACGGTGCGCTGATCGCTGCTGCGGCGGGCGCGAGCATTGCCTTGGCCGGAGTTGTCCTGGGCAGCGTGCTCACTCGTTCGTCGTGTAATCGGTAGCTTCAGCCTCGTGGGCGTAAGGCCGCTCACCCCCAGTGCGGGGTGAGCGGCCTTCCGCATTGTAAAAACTGCCAATTCGATGGTGCTGCAGAGCGCGCGGAGCTCAAATGCACGGTCGGAGTTTGGCACCTTGTGCCAAAGATTGTGACGCGCATAACGGGTCGAATGTGAGTACACGTCAGGCACCCGCAGATCCGAGCTTCGGACGCGTGGCCTACGAAACTTACTGAGGAGGAAGCGTGGAACCACGAAAGATTCGGGTCGGCATCGACACCGGTGGCACATTCACCGACGTCGTGGCAGTGGACGAGGAGTCCGGTGCCATGGTCACCACCAAGACCCCCTCCACGCCCAGCGATCCGGCCGAGGGATTTCTGACGGGCATCGACAAAGTGCTTCGGCAGCTGGGTGTCTCGGGTGATTCGCTCAGCGCCGTCAGCCACGGCACCACCGTCGCCACCAACAAGTTGCTCGAGGGCAAGGTCGAGAACCTGGGGTTCATCACCACCGAGGGCTACGAACACGTACTCGAAATCGCCCGCCAGTCGGTACCCGACGGCTATGGCAACTCGTACTTCTGGGTCAAGCCCGATCGCATCGTGCCCGCACACCGCGTCCGCACCATCCGCGGCCGGCTCTCGTTCGACGGCAACGAGATTCGCCCGCTCAACGACGACGATGTGCGCGCCGCGGCCGCCTTCTTCAAGGCCGAGGGTGTCAAGACGCTGGGCGTCTGCCTGGTGCACTCCTACGCCAACCCGGACCACGAGCAGCGCGTCCGCGACATCCTGCACGAGGAATACCCCGAGGCGACGGTCTCCATCTCCACCGAGGTGCTGCGTGAATACCGCGAATTCGAGCGCGCCATCACCACGTTGGTCGACGCGGCCGTCAAGCCGAACATTCGCTCCTACGTCAACAACATCGCGAACCGGCTGCGCGAGTTCGCCACCGAAACCGGCGATGCACGCGACGTGCCGTTCTACGTGATGAAGTCCAATGGCGGCGTCCTGTCCGCCAAAGAGGTTGTGCACCAGCCCATCACCACCGTGCTCTCCGGTCCCGCTGCCGGCGCTCTCGGGGCAGCTCTGGTGGCCAGCGCTGCGGGCGTCGAGCAGGTGTTGACGTGCGACGGCGGCGGCACCTCCACCGACGTCACCGTCGTGGTCCGCGGTGAGCCCGCATTGACCACCGAGGGACGCGTCGGGAACTACCCGTCGAAGATTCCGATGATCGACGTCGTCACCGTCGGCGCAGGTGGTGGATCGATCGCCTGGATGACCCCCGAGGGCACGCTGCGCGTCGGGCCACATTCGGCCGGAGCCGATCCCGGACCCATGTGCTACGGAAACGGCGGCTCCGCACCGACCATCACCGACGCCCACGTTCTCCTCGGCCGGATCCCTCCCCACCTGCTCGGCGGCGAGATCCCGCTCGATACCGATCTGGCACGCAAGGGCATCGAAGATCTGGCGCACCAGCTCTCCCTCGAGGTCGAGGCCTGTGGCACCGGCATTCTCGAAGTGTCCGCGTGGAACCAGGCCAATGCACTGCGGCAGATCTCGGTCAAGCGCGGACTCGACGTCCGAGACTTCACCCTCGTCACTTTCGGCGGCTCCGGTTCACTGCTCGCCTGCCGCCTCGTGGACATCCTGGGGCTCAAAGACGTTCTGGTGCCGCTCAACCCGGGCAACGTCTCGGCGTTCGGACTGCTGACCGTCGATGTCCGCAACGACTACGTGCAGACGCACGTCAGCCGCCACGATCGTCTGCGCGCCAAGGACTTGGAGTCGGAGCTCGCCGTGCTCGCTGCGCGCGCCGACGACGCACTCGCCGGTGAAGGCTTCGCCGCCGAGGATCGTCGCTACGCACGCTCTGCCGACCTGCGCTACTTCGGGCAGGCCTTCGAGGTGCGCGTCCCGATCGCCGACGGTGAGATCACCCAGGCGAGCATCGATCAGGCCGCCGAGGCCTTCCACGAAGCACACCGCGAGCTGTACGGCTACGACTTCCGCGGCGATCAGAGTCAGTTCGTCGAGTGGGTCAACCTGCGGGTCAGCGGTATCGGCCCCATCAAGCGCCCCGTGCTGTCGGAAATCGCCGCCGGCACCGGAGCCGAAAGTGCCCGCACCGGAACGCGTCAGGCGTACTTCGACGGTTGGCACGAGACCGCCATCTACAGCCGTGCGGATCTGGGTGCCGGTGACTCGATCACCGGCCCGGCCGTCATCGAAGAATTCAGCTCCACCGTGCCGATCGACCCGGGCTTCTCGGCCCGCATCGACACGTTCGGCAACGTCCGCATCACCCGCACTCTCGACTCGAACGGAGCGAACTGATGACCGTCATCGACAAGGTGAACAACAAGCCCTACCGACTCTCTCCGGTCGACGCACCTGCGCCCGATCCCGTTCTCGTCGAGATCGTGGCCGGCTACCTCGCGAGTGTCGAAATGGAAGTGGAAACGGCCATTTCGCGGACGTCGCGATCACCGATGATCCGCGACGCCCACGATTTCCGCGCCGGCATCCACGACCGCAATCTGCGCAAGCTCACCGGCCGTTCCTACTCCGCGCTGGTGCATCCGGTTGCCCGCGATTTCCCGCTGGAAACCATGAAGCCGGGTGACGTCTACTTCCACAACGACGTCTACCTCTCCGAAGGCGGCATCGGCCACCTGCCCGACCTGTGCGTCACGGTGCCGGTGTTCGCGACCAAGCCCGGTGACACCGAGCCGACAGTGGTGTCCTTCGTTCAGGCATTCGGCCATCACGACGACATCGGCGGCTGCTGCCCCGGCTCGATGCCGTCCGGCGCGACCACCGTGTATGAAGAGGGCCTGATGGTTCCGCCCATCAAACTGTGGGATCAGGGCGTCCCCAACCAGGCCGCGTTGACCATCATGACGCGCAATTCCCGGATGCCCGACGCCCTGGCCGCCGATCTCGACGCAGAATGTTCCGCTTGCCTCATGGGTGCGCGGCGGATGACGGAGCTGTACGAGCGGTACGGCGTCGATACCGTCGAGGCGTGCTTCGACTCGATGATGGATGCGACCACCGAGATCTACCGTCGTGAGATTCTGAGCAAGATCCCCAAGGGCGAGTACACCTGGGAGGACTACGCCGAGCACGACGGCGTCGACGAGCCCATGTTGCACGTTCAGCGGATCACGTTGACCAAGACCGGTCCAGAGGACGAGGGCGGCGAGCGACTCATCCTGGACTTCACCGGAACCGGACCGCAGGCCAAGGGTCCGATCAACCACTGCGGCGATTACGCCGACGGAAACTTCCTCGCCAAATGGCTTGCGCCGGTGCTCCGCAACCTCGCGGACTCCCCCGAGCGCATGGCGGAGCTCGACGTCAACGAGGGTGTCATTCCGCTGATCGAGATGAAGTTCCCCGAGAAGGGAACGCTCATCACCCCGATCTTCCCGGCCCCGACCAATGCCCGGACGTTCGTCATCCTGCGTCTGCTCGGTGTGCTCGCCGGTGTGGTGGCAAAGGCTGTGGACGGCAACATGCCTGCCGATCAGGAGACCATTCGCTACACCGGTGTGTACGGGGATGACTTCGACGGCAACTCGTACCTCATGCGTGAGGTACTCGGTGGCGGCTCCGGTGGACGGCATTACGCGGACGGTGAGGACACCATCCACGTCGTGCCCGATTCCCGGAACCTGCCCACCGAGTTCACCGAGAGCCGTTTCCCGTTCATCGTCGAAAAGCTCGGCTTGGCCAAGGATTCCGGCGGTGCCGGACGTTATCGCGGCGGCCTCGGTTACGAGAAGCACATCCGGATGCTCAAGGATGCGCACTTCATGTCCATCGCCGACCGTTCGATTCTTGCGTGCTGGGGCGTCAAGGGCGGCAAGGCCGGCGGATCGTTCTCGGTGACGCTGAATCCGGGTCAGCCCAACGAGCGTGAGTTCGACGCGTTGACCGACGCCGAGCCGATCCTGGCGGGCGACACCATCCGTATCCGCACGACGGGTGGCGGCGGCTGGGGCGATCCGCTCGAGCGTCCCATCGAATCTGTCGAGCAGGACGTGCTGTGGGGCAAAGTCTCTCGTGAATTCGCGGCCAAGGACTATGGCGTCGTCATTGCAGAATCCGCGGCGACAGCGGATGTCGAGGCATCGGAGAAGCTGCGTGCCGAGATGCGCAATGCTCGCGGCAACGACGAGCCGTTCTTCGACCGTGGGCCCGGCTACGAACGCCTGTCCGGTGGCGCGAAGTTCGCCGAGTACGACTTCATCGATCGCTGAGATTTGCTGATGGAGCTTGATGTGTCCCGTGGCACCGACATCGCGATCGTCGGTGCCACGGGCAAGACCGGACGAGCCGTCGCAGATGCACTCGACGGTGTGGCGGTGGTGCGGCGACTGAGTCGTTCTGCACCGGACTTTCCGGTGGACCTGGAAACCGGTGCAGGCCTTGTGGAGGCCTTCACCGGGTGCCGCGGCGTGTATTTCATTGCGCCCAATGTGCATCCGGATGAGCCTGCTCTACTTTCGCGGGCACTCGAAGCGGCGACTTCGGCAGGAGTCGACCACGTCGTCTACCACTCGGTGGCCTGGCCCTACAGCCCGAGAATGCCGCACCACATGGACAAGGCTCGCTGCGAGGAGGAGCTGCGTGCCTTCTGCAGCGGGACCGGTATGCACTGGACCATCCTGCAGCCGTGCGCCTATGCGCAGAACTTCGAGGCGGTTCTGACCGGTTCTCCGAGTCTCGTTGTGCCCTACTGCCTGGACACGAAGTTCTCGTTTGTCAGCCTCGACGATGTCGCCGAGGTGGCAGCCCGGATTCTGGTCGAGGGTGCGGACGTCCACCATGGGTCGACGTACGAGCTGGGGGGACCGGAGATGTTGAGTGTCCGAGACGTGGTGCGCCTGGTCGAGGCGATGACGGGTCGGGTGGTGTCGACGGATTCCATCGGTGGCGACGAGTGGATGAGCGTCCACGGCAGCGGATTGAGTTCCGATGCGCAACAGCGTCTCTCGGCCATGTTCGAGTACTACAACGACCGCGACTTCCTGGCGAGTAGCGCTGTTACGGCTGCGTTGCTGGGTAGGGTGCCAACGCCGATTCACGCTCTGGTCTTATAGCCTTCGCGCGCAACTGACTCTTCGGGAATGCGAACGGTACGTCCGGCTCGACGGGACGATCGGTCTCCCGGCCAGGCCTCGGCTCTTCATCGAATCTATGCCGCTGCTTCGTTGGTGTGCACACGAAAGCTATGCGTCTCCTCAGCTCTGATGCGAGCCATCTCGGATACCGTCCGTGACGCCCAATGCTCGCTGACCAGGAATGCAAGAAGAACGAACAGCGACAAGACGCACAGCGTTACTGCGGGCCACAGGGAGTTCGGAACGCCGAGGAGCGCGAGCCCCGAGGCCACTACCACGGCCGCCAGCGTGACCGCGTAGAGAATCTCGATGTAAATTACCCGCGGATTGCTTCGATAAAATGAGAACCGAGCGAAGACTCGTGCTACCGCATGATGCCCGTCCATTTCGCGCTCCTGCGCCTCCATGACGTACCCGTCCTCCCGCAACCTCTTCGCTTGCGCGAGGGCCAGGTCCCGTGTACGAAATGCCTCGTCGATCCGCGTTGACTTGGTATCCCTCATGAGGTACTTCCACACGCCGACCATCGCCGCAGGCGTCATCGCGGAACCCAACACCAACCACACGTGCTCGACCACAGTTGCCCCGTCCATGCGTTTCCCCGATCGTTGACGATTTGCTTGACTCGTCCGAAACCGAATCTGCAGGGTCTGACAAACGTGCGTGTCCGGGACGTCAGCTGCTGATGGTCTTCCACGACGCCCACTACCTCGTCCTTCGGCGCACGAAAAGCATTCGTGCAGTCGCGAGTTGAGCCGGATGAATACACGCGCGCCCGCAAGAACCGAGACCAGCAGTAGATCGCGTATCGGCCTCGTATCGATCGGCATCCGTCCGTGCTGATACCGCCCCCCTCACTCCCAGACTGTGAGCCCGCCACCGGCCACGCTGACTGCCTTGAAACCTTCGGGTGCCGCAACGGTCCAGGCCTCGAAATCGGGGTCGAAAGGAACTACGAGGCTTGCAAGGTCGGCAAATTGAATTCGCAGGTCGCCGTCGTCGGAAGCGTGCGCACGCACGACCTGTCTGCCCTGGAGACGCCTGACAACGGTGTTTTCGGACAACGTTGCGTCCGGCACACCTCGGAACCCATCGGACCCAGGTTCATCGAGTCGAAAAGTCGATTCGATGCGCAGTTCGTAGTCATGATTCGTACGCAGCGCCAGGGAGAACCCGAACTCGAGAGACGCGATCACTTGACCGACCAAAGGAATGTCCACGTGCTACCACCCTCTCGGGACTGAAAATGAGCCGTCCGGCTCGATGGGAAAATGAGTCTCAGGGTTGGGCCCCGGTTTACCGTCCATGTTGATGGGCTGACCGTGTTCGTTGTAGTAGCGAACGTACCCGTTTGGGTACCGCGCAGTCGGATCCATGATCCGCATCGAATCAGAATTTCCGGAGGATCCCGGCTTCTGCCACATCTCGCCCTTTCCATTCCTTACGGGGGAACGTACCCACCCGCTAGGAACATGCGGCGGCGGTCCCACCGGGGCAGCCTTCGTCCGCGTTCCCAGATCCTTGATTCGTCCCAAAGTTGCAGGCAGCCGCTTGAGGTCCTTCGCGAATTCAAGCCTGGTGCCCATACCTTTGGCTGATTTCCAGAGGACGATGGCATCTCGGACGATCTTCCCGTACTTCAGCACAGCTCTCGTCGACGCACCGACACCAGCAATAGCCCCGGCCCCAAAAGTGATGAACGAGGCCGCGATCGCCACGGCTACGGTTACCGCAAGTTCTCTTGCAAGGTCAGTGAGGATCGACTCGAGATCCTCACGCAGTTCCACTAACGACGCCTTGTATTCGGCACACGCGTCGCGCAGTTCAGCTGCTGCGGCGATCAAGTCGGATGCCGCCGTGCCCAACTCGCGTAAGTCGTCATCGATGAATTCGACGTCGGGGCCAGTCGTAGCGGCAAACAACGCTGCCGCGGCGGCGAGATCCTCTGGCAGATTGGTCGTTCCACTGCCCGTAGCGAGAACGTTCCACGCGCCCGAGGCGAGCTCCAGTTTGGCTGTGTCACCGTCTGGAATCGGTATTCCGATCTCCCCGACCAGCCCGAGACCGTCATCGAGCAGCCCTTCACCGGTTCCCCCTGCCGCCGGCGCTGGTGTGAGAACTGTCGTTTCGATGTAGTTCGGTAGCTCAGGCATAGTCGGCAGGCCACTTGACTGGCTGGCTGCCCACTCCGCGACGGCGTAGTTGTAGCCCGCCTGGGTCAACACGTCGCCGTAGTTTTCGAGCGCTTCCACCAAATCGTTCGCACCCAAATAGAAGTCGTTGACATGCTCGTCGTATCTTCCGGCCCAGGTGGCACCTTCGGGATAGGCGCCTGCCATCGAGCCACACCGATCCAACACACTCCCCGCGGAGCGCACTGCGTCGCACAGGCCCGATGCCACCCTGAAACACACGTTGGCGGCAGCGTAGTAGGTGTTGGGATCCACATGAATTTTATTCGGAGCCACGGAACTTCATTCCCGCCCAAGCATTTTCAAGTTGGTTACTACGGCATCCGAATACTGGTGGTGCGCGTTTCTGAGGCGCGCCTGAACATCGAAGATTTCGTCGGTCAACTCACTCACTGCGGCATGCCAAGCATGGTGTCGTTCGGTGTAGGCGTCAGCTGCCTCACCGGTCCACCACGACCTCACACTCGCTGCCTGCGCGGACAGCTCAGCCACGTTTCGATCAACAGACTCGATCAACCCGTCGAGCCGCAAGACCAAAGTTTCAAGATCGCCCAGCTGGACGGCGAACTCAGCTTCGGGTTCAGTCAAGGTCGAGAACCGATACGCGCAGTGCGATCACATCATCTGCATCGACATACTCCCGAGATGCTTGCTCGAGATCGACTGCGATCGATGCGAGCTCCTGTGTCACAACCCGGGCACGATTACACAGCTCCTCCCAATGAGCATAGAACGCACTACCGGAAGCACCGACCCAACCATCGGCCACACGTTCGACATCAGGTTGTACCGAACTGAGTGCGCGAGCAAGCTCATCGGCAACACGGTAAGTCGACCGACACAAACCACGTAATTCCCCCAGCACCACCGACAACGGTTCAGATCCCATCAAAACCTCCCCCAGCAAACGTCCAGAATCTGTTGACCTATCGAGCCGCTGCCTGTTAGACGCAGCAGCGCCGTGCGCGGTTCCACACGGATGGCAGTCGAGAGTCTGCAGCGAGTGGCCACGCACCTGGCCGTCGCCGACCGCTCCTACTCCCCTCGCGCCCGTCTGCGATCCTCCGGGGTGAAGGCCGAAACCGAACACGCATCGACACCAGCCGATCGCTTCCGATGCTGATAGGCCGCCACGGAATCGAAGGCTGCCGTCACGCCGACCGACGTCGAGACGTACGTCATCGACTTGTCCCGCTGAAAGCCCAGATCGGCACCCACCTCGACGGCGTCGATGTTCGATCCCAGGAACACGAAGTCCCAGCTGTACTCGGCCTCCTGCCGTTGGATCAGTTCGCGCACAGCCGAATTCGTCCATTCCCGGCTCGCGTTCTCGTGACCGTCGGTCATCACGAGCACCGTCACCGAGCCGGGACGCTCGTCCTCCGGTGTCGCGCCAAGGCGCGCGCCGACCTCGCTGACGAGCCGGCCGATCGCGTCGTACAACGCGGTGCCACCCCGCGGTTGGAGCACCAAAGGTGCAATGTCGTCGATGGGCACACTGTCGTAGACCAGCTCGTACCGGTTGTCGAACTGTGCCAGCGTGACCACGGTCCGGCCGTCGGCCTCACGCTCCTTGGTGATGAACGAGTCGAATCCGCCGCGGGTGTCGTCGGCGATGGAATGCATCGAGCCGGAGCGATCGAGCAGTGCGGCGACGAGAGAGAGTTTCGGGTTGGTCATTGTTTCCTTCCGTGGGACGCAGCCGGAACTGCGTCGAATGAATCGAATTGCGGGAGAACGGAAGAGCGACTAGCGACGGCTACCGAAGCGCAACCGTCGTGCCGCCCGAGAACGCCGAATCATGCAGCTCGATCTCGGCAGGCAAGGTCCCGACAGGAACGTCGAACACGACGGTCGTGTCCAACGCATTGCCCGGGTTGATCTGTTCGTAGCCGATGCCCTCGTCGAGGTAAGCAGTTGCGAGGCTGTCGACCGAGTACTGCTTGCCGTCGGCGTCGAGCAACTTCTGCGACGTCGCGTCCAAGCTCTGTGCTCGGTCGCCGATGTTGCGCACGGTCATGGTCACCTGGACGTACTCACCCTGCGCAGTCTGTGTCAGGTATTCCGAGCCGACGGTCGTGACGGGTGGCGCGACGGCCGTGACGACGAACTCGAACTTCCCGTCACGGACTGGGACGCCGATACCCGGCTGAGTCGGCTCGGCCGGGGCAGCAGGAGCCGCTTCTTCTGACGACGGGGATCCTGCCGGCGCGGGAGCTGTCGGCGTCTCGGACGAACCGCCACCGACGAGCCGGATGAGGACACCCAGCACGACGATCGCCAGGATGACGGTCAGGATCTTGTGTCGGGCAAACCAACTCTTCTTCTGCTCGGGAGCGGGCGGGGCGTATTGAGGCTGGGGGTTGTGGTTGGTCATGTCGAAATTCCTCTCGTTCGGCGATGCATCAACCACACCGCAGTCGGCCCTGTCCGCGCCTCGGCTGACCGGTCGGTGCGCTTCCTCCTTTCGGTCGCATCCGATCGGCCATGCGGGCCGTTCGGACGATTCGCGGTGTCGGTGCTCGGCCGTACCCTTGCGTTCGTGAGGACCCACCGGACTGGCACCCTGCGCCGCAAAGCCTGGACTACGGCGGCGGTGGCCTTCAGCCTGTTCTGCTCGTTGATGACCGCCGGGTTGGCGGGCTCGTCCGGGACGCCGGGGTGGAACCTGGGCATCGGCGTCACGCTCAATCTGATCGCCGGTGTCGCCTTGATCTGGCGACACGAACGGCCATGGGTCGTTCTGGGACTGGCGTTGGCCGGGCCGCTGTTCTTCGCCACCGATGCGACGGCGGCGTTAATTGCCCTGTTTGCTGTCGGTGCGTTCGCGCGCACCAAGCCGCTCGTGATTACTGCCGTCGCGGTGTACGTCGCGTGCGGGGTGTCGTTGACGTACGACGCGCATCGCAGTCGGTACTACTCCGTCCTGACCATCGGTTCGACGAAGGCCGAGGATGGGTCGATGCCGGTGGAATGGGACGTCCTGGCGTGGATTCCGTGGGTCGTCGCGGCAGTGCTGGTCGGGTTGGTCGTGGGTGGAGCAATACTGCGCCGCACGCGATCCGACCTGACGGAGGCGGTGGTCACGCGAGACAAGGTGACGGTGGAGTCCAACGCTCTTCGTGAGGAGATGCTGCTGAATGCGGAACGTGCCCGCATTGCTCGCGACATGCACGACACCCTCGCGGCCAGCCTCAGTCGCATCTCGCTGTTTGCAGGCGGAATGCAGGTCAATAGCGCCGATGGACCCGAGAAGGTAGCTCAAACTGCGTCGTTGATTCGGCAGACCGCGCACGATGCGCTCGACGAACTCACGCGCATCATCGGCGTATTGCGCGGATCGGCCGATGCCTCGAGCGGCGGCCGGCAAAGCGTCGAGGGCATTTCCGATCTGGTGCACTCGGCGCGAGACGCGGGCTTGCACACGTCGCTGATGCTCGATGTGACGCCCGGTGAGATCGGCGCTGCGAGCAGTCATGTGGCGTATCGGGTGGTGCAGGAATCGCTCACCAACGCGCAGAAGCATGCTGGCGGTTCCACCATTCGAGTGGCGGTGTACGGGTCCGATCAGACGGGCGTGCGCGTCGATGTGCGCAATCAGCTGACGGGTCAACCGGCGTTCGAGCACGGGTCGGGTACCGGGTTGGCGGGCTTGGCCGAACAGGTCCACGGGGTGGGCGGCACGTTCGTAGCGGGCGTGCAGGCGGGCGAATTCGTGGTCTCGTGCTGGCTGCCGTGGTACGCCTGACGGGCAGTGTCGGAGTCGCGTTCTAAGCTCAGCGAACTATGACAGCGCCAGCCGTGATCACCGTTCTGATCGTCGACGACGATCCCTTCGTTCGGCGTGGGGTGACGGACATCTTTGCGAAGACCCCAGACATTTCGGTGGTGGCCGATGTGGAGGACGGCGACCAGGTGCCTGCTGCTGTTTCGGCGTTCCGGCCACACGTGGTGCTGATGGATCTTCAGATGCGACGGGTCGGCGGGCTGGATTCCACCCGCGAATTGATGACGCTAGCCGATCCACCGAAGGTCATTGCGATGACGGCGATGGATGTGGACGATCTGGTGGTTCGAGCGATTGAGGCTGGTGCACACAGCTTTTTGAGCAAAAGCGAGGCGCCCGAGACGTTCCATCAGTCGGTTCGAGCAGTGGCATCCGGCAACACTCTGTTCAGTGAGGATTCGCTGCGGAAGATTGTGGCGACATCGGTGTTGCCGGTGGCCCAGCAATCGGTGTCGATGGACGTGCTGAGCCCGCGAGAGCGAGAAGTGCTGCGCATCTTGGCTACTGGGTCGACCAATGCGGACATCTCTGCCGAGCTGTATCTCAGCGAGACGACGGTGAAGACCCACATCTCCGGGATCTTCATGAAACTTGGTGTGCGCAATCGAGTCGAGGCGGCTCTGGCTGCCTTCAGAGCGGGAATGGTCACGTGAGCGAGCCGAGCCAGAACCGCTAATCACCAATTGAATTCAGTGTCCACGTATCTCGCGTCCTTATTGGTACCTTCACTCTGCCCGTATCAATCTGCACGAGGAGCCACGTGACCACGCCGGTTGCCGATCAGCCCCAACAGGCACGCTGTCCGGACACCTGTCCGCCGATGGCTTAAGGAGCAACCTCGGAGTGCTCCTTTGAATCCGTCCTTGCAAGTACGCAAACACCGCCACGTGACTCTAACCATTTGGCCTCAACAGCCCGGTCGAGAAGCTCGCCGTCGACTATCCCATCTGTTGCCGCCGCTAGCACGTGAGCGGCAAGTCGTGGCGGGATCGCATTTCCTATCTGCTGACCGACATCATTACCCGACCACGGATAGTCGAGTGGGAACGTCTGTAACCGTCCAGCTTCCTGCAAAGTCAGCTTGGCAGTCGTGCCATCCGTCATCTCAAGTCGGTTTCGGGTGACCTTGCCCGTGACCGTTGCAGCAGGCTCGCCGGAGTCGCGCCTTCCTCGATTCTTCGGGTCACCACCGCTTCCGTAGTTCGAGACGACCGTGAAACCCTCATCGCGGCCGAGGGCGTCGTTCATCGAAACCCACGGCTCCAGCCCCATCTCGGCTTGCCGGGGTATTCCCTTACGGAAATGCTGGTGCGACGGATCTGGCAACTTCACAGAACCTTGCCAGCGTGCGACCAAGATGGCGCGACGGCGCGTTTGGGGCACACCGAACTGCTCTGTCCTCAATATCCCGCAGTCCGATCCATACCCGTGTCGTTCCAGGACCGTCCGGATTGCCTGCCAAATCGGCAATACGGCAGGAACCTGCTCCATCACGACTGCCTCGTACGGTCGCTTCCGACGAATGGCCTGCAGTGCCCAACGAAGCGGCTCCAGCACCAACCCCGTTCGCTCATCCTCGAACATCGCCAGACTGGTCGAGACGTCTGCACCGCCTGACATCTCATCCACAAGCGCGAGGACCTTCTTCAACGCATGCCTCCCTGCACCGTTCCCCGCGAGTGTGTAGGTCTGACACGGCGGACCTCCCGCGAGGATTGTCGCGTCAGGAAAGTCGTGCGGACCGAAGTCCCGGACATCGCCCTGCACAGTCAGCAGTCCTGCCGAAGCCCTGGTGGCGCAGGCATGGCGGTCGAGTTCGATTCCAGTGGACTTCATACCTAGCCAGTGAGCCCCTACATCGAGTCCACCTGGGCCAGCGAACAGATCGACCACCTCATGACGAGAAAGAAGATCGGTCTTAGATGTGTCCACAGCGCTAAATCGTATCTCGATGTCCGACCGGATCGTGTTCAACCCCGCTGTCCTTGCCGACGCAAGACGTCGCGGCACTACCCCTCCAAATCGGAGCGACGGTTGGCGATTCGATCTCCTGGCCAGCGACACTCCCGTAGAAGTATGAGCGGGTCTCACACGCAGTCTCCCGCACGATTTGAGTTGTTCGCCCACGGTACCGATTCAACCGCCGATGGTGAAGCAAATCGAGGTTTGCATGCAGAAATCGCCCATCATGCTCTGCTTAGCAGGTACAACGGACAAGGAGACCGCCCGGAATGCCTTCAATTCATTGTCGGTAACGCCTGGTAGTAATTTGGACATAGACAAGCAGAAGGTGCCCCTTAGCACCCTCGTCACGGAGGCTCGATGCGCGCGCAAAGCTGGTCCACCCCAAGTCAAGAACTCATGGGTCTCGTCAACGACTTCCACGCAAAATGCGTTCAGGTGTACCGCCAGGATGTCAACCGGGTGCAGGAAGACGCGGGCAAGGAGCGAGGGATAGCCGAGGGCGGCTACGGGCGCAAACAAATTCAAGAGCTGGTCCAGAACGCTGCTGATGCACTTCGTGGTGCTCGCGGGCGCGTCCAGGTAACTCTCACTGACGATGCGCTCTATGTTGCCAACCAAGGAGAGCCGTTCGAGGGAGCCGGTGTACGCGCTCTTCTGTACACACATCTGTCCAACAAAACCGGCGACGAGATTGGGCGGTTCGGACTTGGCTTCAAATCAATAAGCGGAGTATCCGACGGCCCCCAGATCTTCAGTCAGACCGTCTCCTTCGAATTCAGCCGGCACCGAACTGCAACGGAGCTTACAGAGGAACTGGGGCAGGACTTCGACGGCGTTGACGTGCCTTCGCTCAGGCTTTCTTGGGTCATCGACCCAACGCTAGAAATCCGCTCCGACCCTCTACTTGCTGAGATGACCAATTGGGCTGTGACAGTGGTCAAAGTGCCACTCAAGCCTGGAGCAGCAGCACATCTCTCGGAGGAGATTGCGGAGTTCGACGAGTCCTTCAGCTTGTTCGCGCCACACGTTCGTCAGCTGGACCTTCGCGACTACGTCGCCGACGAACAACGATCCTTTTCCGCGACCAAGAAGGGCAACCGGGTCACACTTACCACTGAAGACGGCGAGCGCGAGTGGCTCGTCCTTTCGCGCGAGCACAAGCCCTCCGGAGCATCGTTAGCCTCCGCCGGGTATGCAGCACGTCGAGATTCCGTGACAGTGAGCTGGGCAGTGCCAACCGCTGGCAAGCTTGGCCTCGGACAGTTGTCTGCTTTCTTTCCGGTCAAATCCGACCTGTCGCTCAGTGGCCGGGTAAACGCTCCGTGGAAGCTTTCCGACGATCGTATAAATGTCATCGAATGCGAATTCAACCGAGAGATACTTGCAGATGTCCTGCCTCAACTCGTGGTTGAAGGCCGGAAGGAGCTGGCTACGGCAGGGTCGTACGGGAGATACATCGACGTTCTACCAGCCCGCGGGCGTGAGGTGCGGAGTTGGTCCGACGGCGTACTGAACGAGCCTGTGTACCAGGCTCTCCGAGATGCACGCTGCCTTCCCGATCTAGACGGTCAGCTTCGGTCCGCCAATTCCGTGCGTCGCGTTCCCAGCGAGATTGTGGGAAATTACACCGAACATTGGCTGAACATTGCGGGAGCCCGCAGTGAGTGGGTTCACCCCGACTGCACGGCTAACAAAGATCGAGTGTCGAAGGTAGACCGCCTGATGCAGGACAATGCGCATCGGGTTGGGCGCATTGTCAGCTGGATCGAGGCTGTTGTGGCTGTTCCAACTGCCCAGCAGTCTGCCGCAGCGATCGAGCTTGCAGCTGAAATTGAAGCGCTGGGTGGCAACGCGCAGCTGGACGTGCGCGACTCCCAGATCGTCCTGCTGGAGAACGGCAAACTGCAGCAGCCGGTGCGCGGGCGCTGCTTCATCAGAACTGACCCTGATCAAGGCGGGGCGGTGTTCATCGATGGTGATGTCACCCGTTCCGCATCGACCCTTACCGCGCTGAACCATCTTGGAATCACCTCGTTCGAAGATGGCGGTGAGATGAGCCAGCTGATGTCCACCTTGGCTCGCGAAGGCGTAGTCGACTGGGACGCGCTCTGGATCGCGATGAGGGGATCGGGCGAATCGTCGGTGCAGGATTCTTTCGACCGCATTCTGCATGGCCGGGCAGAAAAAATCGTGCGCGTAAAGAATGGCCGATCGGAATGGGTGCTACCCATCGATATGTATCTCGCCGGGGACTATCTGAAACAGATAAAGGAAGACGCGGCCCATCTGGTTGACAACGCTTACCATGCTGCAGACGCCGAGATACTTGCACTTCTCGGAGTACGGTCGCGACCTGTCAGAGACGCAACGCACCCCCGAGAAAAATGGCTGGGTAGATATCTCAAAGAACTGAAAGAAAACGTCGGCGATCACATGAAGCTAGGCATTCAGGCCCGTGAGAATCTAAACGTCGACAACGTTGATACTGCTCTACAACCGCTCCAGTGCCTCCCCGAACTTAGTCCGACCAACCGAGCGGCGCTCACCGTGGCGGTTCTGAAAGAACTTCGTGATTCACATGTTCGTGTGTCTCATCCCTCGGTGAATAAAGCTGCTCGATATATCGCACCGGAGCTTTGGTGGGTCAAGAACGAAGGGATGCTCCCGACTGGCCTCGGCATAGTGCAAGTGTCGAACGCGTTCACTCCGTCGGTCGAACAAGGTGAGTTTCAAGGTCTGCTCCCGACAGCAAACATTTCGGAGCTCAGCGACGAAATCTCCAAGTTGCTGCGGCTCCGGTCTGACATAGCAAAACTAGGCGCTGATGACTTCCAATGGCTGGTCGATGCGCACAAGGACCGCGACGACATTGAGCGAGTCGGACGGATCTACGGTTGGTGGTGCCACACTCACACCGACACCGCACCGCCCACCATCTGGGTCCGACAACAAGGGACCTGGACGGCCGTCACGACGAGCGAGGTAGCAGTTGCGCCGAACGTCGAGGCCCAGCGCGACCTCGAAGAATTCGGCATTCCTTGTGTGCTGCTGGACACGGCGGAGGACTGCTACAACCTGCGCGAGTTCTGGGGCTGCTTGGAAGGTCGCGAACTACCACTCACCTACTCGTACGAGACCAGCGCGGAACCAACACGTCTAGTGGAGCTATTCGATATTTTCGATGAGTCCGATCTGGATGACGACCCCGATGACTTGTCAGTCCAGAAGTGTCTCTCAATCAGTAAAGTTGCCGCTGTGCCTGGCCGACCGGAAGTCCGGGTCGATTGTCAATACGGACGAGAGAGCGACACAATTCTCGTCACCGGTGAGAACGAGAGAGCGATTCTTCAACAGGTTCTTGCCTGCCTCGAACTCGACGACTCGCGAGAACAGGTCGATGCGTACCTCGATGCTCGACAGCGCAAACGCGACACCAAACTGATGCGACAGATTAGAGGCGCAGCCAACGACAGCGAGAGGCTCCTATTGTTCGCTGGTGAGGACAGGTTGAAGGCCCTCATTCCCAAGGACGCCCTCGATTACCTCAACGCGACCGCTGGCACACTGCTCAGCGGACCCGAGCTCACGAGGCTTTGCATTACGATGCTGGGGACTCGTGCGCTGGAGCGTGTTTGCAAGGTTGAGGCCGGCGGCCTTCCGGTCCCCCCACCTTCGACATGGCACGGGTCCTTCCAAACTCGGAAATGGGTTCGCGAACTTGGCTTCGGAGACGAGTGGGCTGGGCAGAAGACCGGGCGCCGAAACAAGCCAACGGAGTACATCGAGGGCCCGACGAAGCTAAAACCACTCCACGACTACCAGGAAGCTGTCTCAAACCGTTTGCTCGGCATGCTGATCGGTGACGGCCCGAACCGGGGAATCGTGTCCCTGCCCACCGGTGCCGGAAAAACGCGTGTCGCAGTTCAGACGATCATCTACGCCATCCGAGGTGGGGCGATGGGAGAGTCCACTTCCGGCTTTTCAGGCCCCATACTCTGGCTTGCCGACGGCGAGGAGCTTTGTGAGCAGGCAATCGACGCTTGGTCTTACTTATGGCGCGCCGAAGGACAACAAGATACTCAACTTGTGCTCAGCCGGTTCTGGTCGAATTACGAGACCGAAGAGGAAAGCGGTGGCGTTCAGGTTGTCGTCGCCACCTGGCAAAAAATTCTGAAGAGGGCAGTTGATCAACCCGACTTTGCGTGGCTTGCGGACAGTCCGTTGGTGGTGATCGACGAAGCACATGGGGCACTTCACAAGTCGTATACCCAGATACTGGAATGGACCGGCAGGGGCAGCCGTGAGCGAGACAAGCCACTCCTGGGTCTGACGGCAACCCCGTTCCGCGGACGTAAGGACAGCGAGGAGACTCTCCGCCTTCTCCGGCGCTTCGACGATAACCTTCTCGACGAAGGCGTGTTCGGTAACGACGTACCGCAGGTCCGGCTGCAGCGCGATCGAGTGCTTGCGCGTGCGCGCCTTGAGATTCTTCACGGTGTATCCATCGAACTCTCGGATCAAGAGTTGGAGGAATTCAGCAAAAAGTACTGGATGCCGAAAAATGCGGAAAAGAGGCTTGGCCAGCGCGAGGACCGCACCCGGACGATCCTCGACTCCATCTTGAGCAAACCCGACGACTGGCCGATTGTCGTATTCGCGGCGTCGGTAGAAAATGCGCAGACGCTCGCGACCTTGTTGACATTGAATGGTCGACCCGCAGCTTCAATCGATACCGATACCAGCCCAGACGACCGACGAAGTGCAGTCCAGCGCTTCAAGTCCGGCGAACTGCGTGTACTTACGAATTATGCCGTGCTGTCCCAAGGATTTGACGCGCCGATGACCCGCGCTGTGTACATCACCAGGCCGACCAGCAGCGAAGTCCGATATCAGCAGATGATCGGAAGAGGACTTCGTGGACCGAAAAACGGTGGAAGCGAAGAGGTACTCATCGTCAACGTGCTAGACAACATCGTCGAGTTCGGCGACAGTATCGTGTACGACAGCCTGACGGAGATCCTCGAAACGGAAGAGCCAGAGGTAGGTGCACATCGATCTTGACGAAGCTCAGCGACTAGTCGTTCACGCGAATTTGTCGGACCGCCGCATCGTCGTGGCCGGCCCGGGCGCGGGCAAGACAGCGACTGCAGTTGCGCTTGTCGAAGACATTCTCCGTAGAACAGATGCGGATTTTGACGACGATCCGAAGGTGCTCTTCGTATCGTTCTCCAGCGCTGCGATTGCCGCGTCGGTCTCTGCTTTCGGCAACGGCCTCGACGAAGTCTATGAAGGTGTTGTCGCCATGACACTGGACTCCCTGGCATGGGAATTGACCGAGACAACCGGAGATTCATTCAATGAACGGATCGATTTTGATCGGGTTGTCGAGTTAGCGACAACCAAGATGAGGCTTGACTACAACGGGGAATTGGACAGTTTGGTCCACCTCATAGTCGACGAGGCGCAGGATGTGACCCGTGTGAGGCGAACGTTCCTGCTCTCGCTCATCGACCGACTGAACATGGACGCTGGATTGACCATTTTTGGCGATCCTCTTCAATCCATATACGAATTCCTCGACGAATCGGTGCGCAGCGATCAGTCGGCATGGGAGACCCTCGTAGCAGGCCTGCAAGATCGTGGGGTGACCTCGTTGCTGACTCTCGACGGAGAATATCGAGCGCAAGGACGCGGTCCCCGAAAAGTATTGGCGGCAGCTCGCGATATGCGGCACGCCACCGACACCGATCGCACCAACTTGCTCGACGACCTGACGACGGACTTGTCACACCTCACGACCGTGCAATTCGCGCACCGGGCGACCAGCTGGGCGGGCCCGACCGCGGTCCTGGTACGTACGAACGCGGAAGTCGTAGCGCTCTTCGACGAGCTCGCGAAGTTAGGTTTGCCCTGCCGTGCCAACCACAGTGAAACCCGGCAGATCGTAGTGGACCCGTGGTTGGCCGACCTTTGGACTGCCGTAGCTGGTCGGCCCGTGTCAATCTCGGCCTTCACAGAATTCGCGTCGAATCGCGACGACGTTGAAGAGGGCTGGTTTCGACTACTCCTTCACGCAACCCACTCGGGATCGACCATCAGCTGGGAGTCGATTGCGCGGCTGTGTTCGGTCGGTTTCGATCGGACACAGCCATGGTTCGCACGCGACGCAGGCGCGACGGTGGTCTCTACCATCCATCAAGCAAAGGGACTTGAATGGGACAACGTGGCAGTCGCCGATGTTCAAGCTCTTCTTAGACCAGCAGGCAAGCGCGAGCCTGAAAGCGAGCTTCTCTTCGTGGCCTTGTCCCGCGCGCGCGACAAGGTTGTCGTATTGGATTGGGCACGTGCATTTTACAAAACCGCACCAGGGTCCAACTTGATGTATCGCCCGCACCCCGCGTTCAACTACCCTACCCAGGTACTCATAACCCCGGGAGACTTGCGAATCGACGACATGATCGGAGGCGATAGCGGTCAATCCCGTCTGCGATCGCTCGTATCAGGTGAACGAATCGAGTTCGATTTACTGTCTTCCGGGTCGGGTTGGCCGAGCTACCGCTGCACGGTGGGTGGAGATGTTGTTGGCGCGACGACACCCGAGTTCGGTGTGAAATTCTCTAAAGTGCTGCGAGGACGAGGTCCTGGCGGTTGGCCGCAACTCGGCAGCGTCGCAATGGACGGTGTCGAATCGAGATGGACGACCGCAGACGGCACGCGGTTTTGGTTGCAGGCTCGGCCATTTGGCATGGCCGACGTACTACGAGAGGGAGAAATGTAGATGCCCGAAGACCTGGCTCCGTGGTACGAGGCGCGCGACTGCATCGCCGACAACTTGGAAGATGAGTTGATGGGTCCGGCCGACGGCCCCATCACCGAGTTCCCATTAAACAGAATCATTGTCGGGATCCTTCACCCACAAAAACAAGAGAAATCTTACGAGATCGAGTATCACGAGAAGCTCGAGGCAGACGCCCCACTGGAGGACGCTCGTTCATCCGCGGTAGACGGAGGCCCGACCGAATCTGCCGTAGCACGGTCCCACGCGCACAAGCCGTCTGCAATGGGCTTGACCTTCAGTGTGGATTCGACAAAAACCACGTCGGTCCGCGTCGGTGTTCACGCGCGACGCTACGAAGAACAGAGTGATGGGTCTTGGTTACCAGTTCACGTTGCGATGGATAAACCAGTCGAGATAGACCCGACGGGACCACGCCAGGTGCGCATCAAGGTTGCCGAGAACCTTCTGCTTCGGGGTGTAGTACGTGCCCCGGTGAATGACATAGTCCGAATTACGCTGTCCTTGGTAAATACGAAGGTTCAGGGCGACGGCGAGGGCCACTACGACACATCATGCTGGTTCCGACCGTCGATTGCCGTAGCAACCGAGGGGGGCAAGTTCGTCGATCGTCGACGTCCGCGAGACGTGGCGAGTATGGATTCCGACGTGCGGTCGTCGGAGTTCTTGTACCGAAACGAGCCGGCCTTGGCCGTCGGCCACGGATGCTCTGTCTCGTGGGACGAATCCGTCACAGAAGTAACTGAACTCCGCACGACCTTTCTCCCAACACATGACGTGCGCCTCGCTCGCCCGTCGGGTGGAGACGAGGACGATCGATTCGGGTCCTACCAACTTGTCATGGACAACCTGGCTGCAACCGACGACCGAACACAGTTGTCAAGCATGGTCTCGGCGTATGAACGGTGGATCGAGGAGCGGGAGGCGGAAAGCAATTCATTACTCAGACCGTCTCGCGACGCTGCGGTTGAGCACATCAACATGGCAAAGGTGTGCGCACAGCGGATGAGAGCGGGTATTGCGGCACTCGACGACCCCAAGGTGGGTCATGCTTTTCGTCTGATGAACGAAGCGATGGTGGCACAGCGACAGGCACAGGACAAGGCACGCGGCGAAGCCCCGTCAGCTCAAAAATGGCGGCCATTTCAGCTTGCCTTCATACTTATGAACGTCCCTGGGATCGCCGACCCCACGCACGGTGATCGGGATGTAGTCGACCTGCTGTGGTTTCCAACCGGTGGTGGTAAAACTGAGGCCTACCTTGGATGCATCGCGCTCACCGTCCTTCTCCGACGATTGCGGCGCGCCAACGATGGCGGTGTGTCGGCGATCATGCGATACACACTTCGCCTCTTGACCAGACAACAGTTCGAACGCGCAGCAGGGCTTATTTGCGCGCTCGAGCTGATAAGGCGTCGCGAACTACCCCGATCGAAGGAAATCACCCTAGGCCTGTGGGTAGGCGACAAAGCATCGCCGAACAAGGTCGACGACGCGCGAACAATTCTCAATAAGTATTCGTCAGGTGAGCAACCGGAAGGGTCGACACCGGTCCAGCTTCTACGCTGCCCGTGGTGCTCAACTGAACTCACTTACAAGAATTACCATATCGTCAACAAGAGTGAGCTCCTCATTCAGTGTCCCAACTACTCCTGCGAATTCAGCGACGGCCTTCCCTGCTTTGTCACCGATGATGATGTCTACCGGGTGCGGCCGTCTCTCATCATTGGGACAGTCGACAAATTTGCCCTAATGACCTGGAGGGCTCGCGTCGGGTCTCTTTTCTCGGTCGACGGCCCAGATTCCAGGCCAGACTTGATCGTTCAGGACGAGCTGCACTTGATATCCGGACCGCTGGGTACAATGGTTGGCTTGTACGAATCTGCGCTGGATCTGGCGTGCACGGATTCTGGTCGGCCGAAGGTGTTGGCGTCGACCGCTACGATTAGGCGCGCGCAAGAACAAGTTAAGAGAGTTTTTGACAGGAAGTCCGTTCAGTTTCCGCCTCCTGGCCTCAACCCATCCGACAATTATTTCGCTGTCGATGCGACCCCCGAGCAAAAAGGAACCCGTCGTTATGTCGGGGTGATGGCGCCAGGAACAAGCCAAGCAACTCTCCTGGTGCGCTTGTACTCGGTGCTGCTTCAGTCGGTCGGCGAACTGGAGATTGATGACGCTGTGCGGGACGATTACTGGACGCTGCTCGGTTATTTCAACAGTTTGCGCGTTCTGGGATCTACGTATCTCCAGGTCTTGGATGACGTACCGGACCGCATTGGGATCGTCGCCGCGCGACACCAGACTGAGGCCAGAGGCATTTCGCAGGAGCCAGTCGAGCTGACCTCCCGTGTCGACCAAACCAAAATACCGACAGCGATGGGAAGTTTGGAGACTTCTTTCCCGTCACCACACAGTCCTGACGTCGTCCTCGCAACCAACATGATCTCGGTTGGTCTCGATATCGACCGCCTAGGGCTCATGGTCGTTGCCGGTCAACCCCAAAGTTCGTCCGAGTACATCCAGTCGACAAGCCGCGTCGGCCGACGACACCCAGGTCTCGTCATCGTCGCACTCAACGCGCAACGTTCACGAGACTCGTCCCACTACGAATCGTTCATCCCGTTCCACCGCGCCCTTTACCGCGAAGTGGAAGCTACCACGGCGACACCTTTCGCATCGCGAGCGCGCGACCGAGGAGCCCATGGCACGCTCGTCGCCGCAATTCGTCTGCTGATCCCGGGCCTTCGTGCAGACGACGCGGCCACTGCAATTGCAAATTATCCCATCGAGGTACGAAAAGTTCTCGACGCACTCGTCGCACGAGCCGAGCGCATCGCACCCGACGAGTACGAGGCCTACCGGGACCAGCTGCTCACCTACATCAAGACCTGGGAAGAATCAGCTGAACGAGATTTGATTGACGAGTATGGCAAGCTGACGCATCCGAGCGCAAAGAGGCAAAGCGTGTTGAAGCCGCTGCTGATGTCGGCGAGCGGGAATTCGCAGCCCGCTAGCTATCCAGTTCAACAACCTGCTTGGCCCACACTATCCAGCATGCGTGACGTCGACGCCGAGACACAGTTATTCGAGAAGTACCTGGCAAGAGAGGCTCAATAAAATGGCAATCGGTAGGAGCCTCAAAGGTGGACGGCCACCTGTCAAAGCCACGGTTCGTCGTAGCCAGCTAATAAACACGTACGGTGTCGGTTCGATTTTGCCGGTCGAGTCCGAGAGTTTCATTGTTGCAGGCCTTGACAATTGGAATCCGCGACCCGCCGACGAAATCGACGAACCGAGGCTCTGCGGACTACTCGGGGTCAGCCGTTTGTACGCCCCTCCCGGCGGAGAGGGCGGAAGCATGGTCCCGATCGCCCGGTTCCCCGAATGGGTGTACTGCCCGAACTGCTCGCGACTCGACAGATTCTGGCGTCTAGCGGACAAGTTGGAAGACCGGTACATCAACAAGTGCCGGCACTGTTTGACGACAAGGTTGGTTCCGTCGAGATTTGTCGCATGCTGCACGAACTGCCACATTCAGGATTTCCCGTATAGATACTGGGTGCACCGCGGAAAAACGGATATCTCAGACTCAGAGCATGCCCTGCGAATCGAAACCGACGCAACCGACTCGACGTTGGCCGGAATTACTATCCGGTGCAGCTGCGGACAATCCCGGACACTGGAAGGTGCTCTTGGGAGCAACTCATTACGAATGCGGTGCGGAGGGGCATCGCCTTGGCTCGACGGCGACCGCGTGGACTGTGCCGAGCAGCTGGTGGGCCTCCAGAGAGGTGCCTCCAACGTTTGGTTTGCCGATGTGCGTTCCGCTCTAACCGTCGACCGAACCCAAACCGACATCGAGCGCGTTCTCGAGCGCATCCTGCCGGAGCTCTCGGAGATACGCGAGGCCGACGTAGTGGTGATGCTGGGACTACGGGCTCGGCAGTACAACGTCAACGAGCAAGAGCTCATCAACGCATACCGCAATCACAGTGCCACACCACAGTCGTACGAAGATGCCGCGAGGCAACTCCGTGCAGATGAATACGAGGCGTTGGGCAGGTCGCACCCAGAGATGGACGGAACCGAGACCTTTGTCTGCGAACCAACGGTCGTAGGCGCGCTCGGGCCTGTCCATGATCGCATTGAATTGGTCTCCCGCGTCACGCGCCTTCGCGAAGTTCGTGCCCTTCGAGGCTTCTCGCGGGTCAGCACCGTCAACGACGCTGTGGCAACCTCCCCCGGATCGCTGACGAGGAAGAAGTCTGCCTGGTTGCCGGCGGTTGAAGTTTTGGGCGAGGGCATATTCATTCGGCTGAGCGACACCGCCCTCAAGCGCTGGGAGCGGAAGAAGTTCGCGCATGATCGCGCTGATGCGCTCACGCAGGCCATACAGGCTGCCGCACCCGAGCGCGTCGGCCTCGTGCCCCGGGTGTCATCTCGCTTCCTGCTGCTCCATTCGCTATCACACGCACTGTTGAACGAACTCGCCTTGGACACGGGCTATCCGGCTTCATCCATCCGAGAACGCATCTATGCAGACCAAGGCCAGTCAGGCATTCTGCTTTACACCGCCACGGCAGATGCTGCTGGCAGCCTCGGCGGGCTGTGCTCGTACGGAACCGTCGAAAACGTAATGCGCATTTTTCAATCTGCTACAGAGCGAGCCGAGTGGTGCTCCGCCGATCCTGTTTGCCTTGAGTCGATGTCGACCGGCGCGGGTGCCGCTAACTTGGCCGCATGCCACTCATGCCTCCTCGTACCGGAGGTGTCGTGCGAGCATCAAAACAAGCTTCTCGACCGCGCGTGCCTGGTTGGGCAAGAAGCTGATCCGTCTGCCGGTTTCCTCTTAAGCTACGGTCAAGCGGACACCGACGCACCGTGCGGTTAATCCCGAAAAGTGGACAGAAGTTACGCGGCGATGGTGGCGCGTTCAGTGACTGTTCGTAACTGTCGGAGCTAGGCATTGCGATTGTGGATTGCCTGCGGAGAGTGTCTAGAAATTCATCCAGTTGTCGACTGCGGCAACCAATTCAGTCCTGTGGGCGAACGTGCGTCGGTAGTAGTACTCGTGCTGAAGATCGACCACAGGCTTTCGGCACCAGCGTTGTCCCAGCACATGCCCGTCTTGCGCATCAAACGGCACAAGCCCTAGCGTTTGGATGCCTACTTCAACCCCTGAGCGGTGGATTGAGTATCTCTGTTTAAGTCCATAACATCGCCGCCACCTTCGGCGACCGCAATGTCGAAGGCCTTGAGAACGAGCTCGGTGCGCATGTGATCGGCCACCGCCCAACCGAGGACTTTCTTCGCGCTCATCCTTGATCGCGCACAGTCACATATCGCTCTCGCCACTAATCAGGAAGGTGATGTCCGAGGTCCGCACCGCCGCATTGACGACGCTCATCGAAATTCCCTACCTGTATGACGCCGCCAACGAGAGCAGTTGACCCGGATGCTGGTGGTCTCTGACCCCACACCAGCAACGAAATGTACCCGCTCCTCGTGCTTACACGGGAGGCAGACGCAAAAATGCACGTCCTACACCAACGAGGCGGGAAGATCACCGACATCGCGAGACACACCGGCCGCGACCGCAGACCATCAACTCGTACCTCAGCCAGCCTGCCCACGTTTAGCAAAGTCGACCTGAATGACTTTTTCAGTGCCTGAGACAGACCGGCACCACCCCCGCCCTAGTTCGGATACGCGTCTGCTCTTCGGACACAGCCGAACCGCAGCTCTGTAGAACTACATCGCCTTCCGTCGCGATGCTGGAACACGCTTATCCAACAGGCGCGCGAGATGCCGAGCGATCGCAGTAGCAAGCTCCGGCGGAACGGCGTTCCCGATCTGGCGAGCAACTTGGATCTTGGTGCCTTCGAATTCGAAGGCGTCCGGAAAGGACTGCAGCCTCGCCGCTTCGCGGTGTGTGATCGGCCTGTCAGCAACCGGGTGGAGATACCGTCCTTTCTCAGGCTTATAGAACTCCGTCCGCACCGTCACCGATGGCCGGTCCCACCACAGCCTGCCCATCACATCAGTCGTCCCGGTGGGCTTGTTCGCCCAGCACGTCGGCAGCAAATCTGGTCTGTTGAGCGCTAGATCGAAACGGTTGCCACCTTCTGGAATCGCTCGGTACCGCTCCAAGCTCATTGGCCGCGCATTCCGACCGAGGTGAAGGTCGAGATGCGACCCCGAGGTCCCGATCTCGGTTGACGCTGGAACCACGGGCAGGTCGCTGATCGCATCCCTCACAGTGTTATACGGCACCGCTCCTGAGGATTCCGGCCCGTGCGTCGGAGGAGGAGGCCAGGGCACGATCTTCAGGTTCCGGACCGCGAGGAGGATTCCGCGCCGTCTACGTTGAGGGACTCCGTAGTCCGCCGCGTTGAGGACACCGTAGGAGAACCCGTACTTCCTCAACTCCGGATCGGTGTCCAGCAGTTCGAGGAGCTTCGCGAACTGCGCGCTCTTCTGGAACTCGGGAACGTTCTCGATCACAAAGGCCTTGGGCTTGACCTGCTTTACAGCGCGGAGGAAGTGCTGCCACAGCTCGTTGAGCTGTGCCCGGGATACATCGTCTCGGTTCCGGCCGAGCGGTGAGAATCCCTGGCAGGGCGGACCACCGAGGATGACATCGGCCTTCTCGAATTGTTCGAGGTCTTCGATCGGTCCGTCGTAAACAGGGCAGCCGAAGTGACGTTTGAACGTACGCGCCGCAGCAGGCTCGATCTCGACAGCGTGGACTGGCTTGTATCCAAGGTCTGCGAGCTCGAAACCCAGCGACAGACCACCAGCACCCGCGAACAGGTCAAGTGTACGAATATCAGCCATTGCCACCCTCCGAAGATCCGTTCGATCGTACTCGGCCATCATTGCCGGAAGGTCCGACAGATTCGCGTGTCGGTGCAGAGTCTTCGAGACCGTGCCGGCATGGTCTGTTCTGTGACTGCCCCCTTCGCTGCCGACCTGTGCGGATACCGACCGAATGGAAACCCATCTACCTCGGACAACAACGACGCGGGATCCATCGAGTGGGGCCACGCCCTGTTTCGCGCGCTAGGGGTGGCTCCTGAACAGTCGGAGATTCCTAAGGTAGGCAGCGTGATGGAGGCCCGCGCCGCGGAGCATCTCCAGTCCGTACGGGCCGATCTTCGAATCGCGAACTCCCGGTCTGCGTCGGAGTTCGAGCAGTACAGACACCTGAACGTGTTCAAGACCTTCACGAGGAACTACAAGGGGCCCTCAGAATTGCTCTCAGCCGTTGAGTTCGAGCTTGAGAGGGCCTTACAGGCCGACGCAAGTGGCGTTCGTTCTCGTCTTCGCGCTGCTGCAGCGGAAGCCGCAGCCGACCACGAGCTCGTGATGCAACTGAGTGACACCATGCCCGAAGAGTCGATGTTGAAATTGGACATCACCGCGTCGGTGCCAACCGATCCTGCCCGCCTCCTCGTTGGCCTGTCCTCGAAGTGGTCACTCCGTACTGACCGCGCTCAGGACTGCGTATCGCAGGGCGCGAAGCTAGTCAGTCTTCGACGTGGACATATGCCCCACTATGCAGTGCTGACAATGGAGCCGAGACCCTCAATGCTGAAGCTAATCGCTTACGGATCCGGATCGGTGGACTGCGTGTACCACGTAGCGCTGCCTGAGCTTCGGGCCGCTGCAGCCGAGATTGCAGGTACGAAAAGGGAAGGTTTAGACCGGTGGCCTCCCCGCCTGATGCTGGAACGGATGGTTTCGCAGGGGCGTGTCCGGTCCTACGGACATCTCGTCGACGAGATCCTCCGGGTCGCCTAACATTCACGATTGCGTGAATGTCACGGTTCCATCTTCCACACATCGAGTAGATCTGTGCCTTGACTACAGGGCGTCGAGGCACCCGTGTCGGCCGGCGCGGAATGCCGAACTGGAAAATTTCGCTAAACGAAGGCTAGGGATGCACTGGAACATGAGAGGCGAGTAGTGCGACACCGTTCTCGTGAATCTGGCAGGCGTAATCAGTCACCTGAACCGCATCACAAATTCTCTGGACCGATCATTCGGTATTTACTTTTTGGCGTCCGCGAGTTCCGCCAAGCCATGGGCAGACGACGCGGGTAAAGAGATCACGTTAAAACTGCTTTTGTGATTGCACTCAGCGCCTGTGACCGCGCGCGTCGTGAGCCCAAATCTGACGAGTTCCTCACGCCGGACAGGTAGTCCGTTATGTTCCTCAATACAGCTTCGCGATCCATGCTCAACATAAGCGAGATGGCTTCAACCAAATCGTCAGACTCCGCGGACCCGGAGGACTGATTCAAATCACGCCTAAATGACGACACAGCGCGTTGAAATAAATCCATTACCTCTCGAAACTTATCAACTTCATCCTGAGGCAAGGATTGATTGATCTCCTCACGGGAGTTCCATCCGACTTCGATCAAGGTAAAAAGATCTACTATATTGGACCAACGAGTGCGCCCGTCCCACTTTACAAGTTCGGTCAGCTTGGTCAACATCGCCAAAAACTCAGCCGAACGCGAGCGATAGTCCTCAAAGTTGCTGGACAACTCGTTGTATCTCTCATCCAGTTCTTGCTTTTTGTTAGAAATCCCGAAGATACATGTAGTAAACACCTCAGCATAAAACTCTAGATCGCCGCCGCGCTTCCTTCTTTCGCCGCTGAACACACCAGATAAAGTGTTGACTTCGTGAGCTACACAGTCTAGTAGAAACTCGTTGAACGGCCCCGGGAGTAGCGCGTTTCGTATTTCTTGTTCCGTCAGAACCATGTTGACACGGTTCACGCGTGCGAAGACAGATCGCACAAAATTCTCCGAAATGTTGGAAAGACGTCGAATCGGAAAGCGATATTGGAAGAAGTCAGTGCGCACATCGGCCGGGAGATCTCGAAAGTACTTTCCTTCAAAACTCCCCTTCAACGACTCGTCTTCGAGACCGTCGAGAGGGTAAACGTTGTCCAAGAACTCCAAAAGTGCAGTAAGGCGCTGCTGCCCGTCTACCACTGACACGGACTGGTCCCCGTCTGCACTAGTCTCGTAAGCCAAATAGATTTCAGGAATTGGATAACCAAGCAAAATGGTCTCCATGAGGGAGACTTTAGCGAGGTCCGGCCAAACCGCCTTTCGCTGATATGGCGGCCGAAGAATTAGTTCTTTAGATTGACTCATTTTTCTAAAATCTGCGACGACCTTGGACTCGATCTCAAACTTCAATGCGCTATCGACCACTTGAAACTCCTCCTTCTATTGCACGATCACGTGCAGTCGACACACCTCGGATCTGATAATCACGGAGCGCTCTATGATTCCGATAGATTCGATAGTTTACGTCTAACGCACGGAAGTCTGGGCCCAGCATTGCTGATATTGAATCTCGCGATTTGGACCATTTTTCCCCAATTGAGAGACGAGGCAAAACCATTTCTGTTCCGATACATTCGTCGAAGACCAACCTACGCAAGTAGCCTTTCTGCCCCGAGAATTCAGATGA
Source organism: Rhodococcus cercidiphylli (assembly GCF_033042225.1). NCBI lineage: Bacteria > Bacillati > Actinomycetota > Actinomycetes > Mycobacteriales > Nocardiaceae > Rhodococcus > Rhodococcus cercidiphylli. Next base: position 135,579 of record NZ_JAWLKE010000008.1, on the reverse strand, counting down.
GCCCAGCAGACTCTTTAACTCCACCCACGTCGACTCGAAGATCTCCTGAGACACAATTGCAATGTCCAGATCAGAGCCCTCATGGAAGATACGAAAATCCTTGCCCGGGTTCAACGAGTAGCCCAGCCTTGCACTACCAACCAACTGCACTCCGACCGGATCGACGCCTAAAAGATCTGCAACAACATGCCGCCACCTAACATACTCGACTTCTTCCGGCCATATAGCTGGTGTGCCCTCGAAAAGCCTTGCTGTTACGAAATAACCAACATTTTCATCCAGGGCAACAAAATCAGCCCAGAATTTCTCCAAACCCGAGCCCTCTGACACGCTTACCCCTGACCAAAGAACGTAGATTTCCCTCATCAAACCATCTCAAGACTACACATCCACGGCGGGACGACCAGCCGCAACGCCTGACTGTATCGAGCGCAATCAGCGACTGATCGGATCGTCCCGCAGCGGGCTACGTACGTCGCGTATCCGTTCCACCCACGATGCCTATGGCCATTTACCGCGCATTTTGAGATCGCGTGGACACGGTGACGTCGTGTCAACTGACGTCGCTAGATTTCTCCTTGTCTATTCCTGACGTGAGCCAACGTCGTTCGCAACTTCCGAGCGTGGCGATCGCCCAAAACGTCCGCACGGCAACGTAGGTACAGTCGCTCGACCGCTGGCACGCGTCGACCTCCGCGTCACCGAGGTTCGTACGCGTTGCTAGATCAACCACCGCGCGTCGATCACGACGTCGACGACCGGCCTGTCGGAAAACTGGTCGGCACTGGTCACCGGCACTCCCCTGTTCGTTCTGATGGCTAACCAGACCCCACAGTTCCATATGGGACCGACAGTTCGCAGGGACATCGGAAACGTCACAGACTCTGTCGGTGCCCGATGCTTCGATGGCGGTATGTCACGACTCGACGAGGGGTTCCCGCCGCCCACGGCCTGTGTGCAGTGGTGTCAGCACCGCAACTACGACCTGCATGTCCTCGACGACGGTGTGGAGGTGGACCTGGATTGGTGGAACGGCCACCTCGACCGCGCGGGTCATGATCTGCGGCTGCGCGGGCGCAATCTCGACGGCGAAATTGTCGAGTATGGCGATGCCACCGTGCAGCGCAACGATCTTCGGATCGGCACCGATCTGGCTGATGGCAAACATGATTCGCTCGGACTGCTGTTTCTCTGCGCAGCGTGGCAGGGCAGCCACCGGCACCGCAGAGCGATGCGACGATTCCCGGACGTCATGAACCCGCATCTCAGCCGCCCCGACGAGAACCCCGTTGCCAAGACTCTCGCTGTGCTCGACAGCTGTGTCCGCAACCGCGCAGTGGCCGACCATCCGAACTCGACCTGGTCCGGCTGGCCCGACGCACCGGGCGTCGGGATGTCCCTGATGGCCACGTTCCTGTGGGCCGTGAAGGCGTCGGTCTACGGCGGCCCGGCTCAGCTGATCGATCAATACGGAGTCTCGACACTCATCCACGAAGGGTGGCTCGAAGATCCGTCCGTCACCGGATTCACTCGACGCCGCTACGACCGCTACGTCGAACTCATCACCGCATGGGCCAGCGACATCGGCACCAGCCCCGAGCTCGTCGAAATGTGGCTCGTGCAGCGCTGGAGCGCCCGATTGAACGAAGCACGGAACGGTCGCTACACCGCACCCACGTTGTTCTGAACGGCTCGATCCCTGCGAAGGGGTTGCCGAGCCACACATCAGCTTCTATGGTTATCCGTAATTACGGAATAACGAATCGGAGAACTCGATGCGACACTCGACCTGGATCTCGACAACCTGCGCGGCCGTGCTGCTGGTGGGCGGATGCGCCACCGACACCGACGCAGGTGCAGCAACCACCACCACGCCGACGCCGGAGAACTGCGCTCCCGTCACGTCCACCGACCTCGCGACCGAAGACGGGTGGATCGGGCTGATCGATCAAGCACCCGACACCGTCGGCCTCGTCATCGACGACGGCCGCGGCAGAACCGTCGAACATCGGGCCGACCAGAAACAGGTACTCGCATCCGCGATCAAAGTGGTGCATCTCGCCGCCTACGCGCAAGCAGTCGCGAACGGCACCATCGACCCCAACGAGCAAGTGGCCCTGACGGATTGGGAGCGGTGGTACGTACCCGGTACCGACGCCAACGCTCACCCGAAGGCCTTGACCCGGTTGGGCATTGCCAACGCCGGCACCAACGCAACCGACCCCAATGCCACGGTCCGCATCGACGACATGGTCTCGGCCATGATCCAGGAAAGCGACAACTCGGTGCCCGACTACCTCCGCTACCGACTCGGCGATCAGGCACTCGTCGACGCCGCAGCAGCCGGAGGTTGGGAGAACTTCGAGGCACCGAGCATGGTGGCCGACATGCTCTCGGTCTTCGATCCCGAACTCGCCGACGCAGATAACTGGGAGACCGCTCAGAAGTGGGCATTCGACCCGCAGTTCCGGGCCCACGTCGAGGCGTCCGTGCAAGTGCCGACCTTCGAAGACCAGGCCGCCAGGGTCGAGAGCAGTTTTCGCGGAGGTTCCGCCGAACAATTGAACGGGATGTATCGCGCCTTCACGGACGGGACCTACGGCGACGCATCCGACACCATTCTGCGCCAACTGGAATGGCAACCCGCAGGTGACGGCGTTCTCGGTGTCGGCTTCAAAGGTGGCAGCCTCGCGGGTGTGATCACCCAGGGATTCGAGTTGCGCCGCAACGACGGAACAGTCGCGACGGCCGTCTGGCTCACCGATGGTCTTTCTGCAGACAAATTCGAGCAAGCGTATGCAGGAGCCGGCGCGCAACAGCAACTCATCGTCGAGGCGATGCTCTCGACGGAGGTTCTAGACCGGATAGCCTGCGTGGTGTGAGCACAGAGTTCGAGTCGAGACTGGCAGAGCTGGAAGCCCGCGTCGCCGAGCTGGAACGACGCGACGCTCCCCAGCAGTACGAGGCCGCCCAGTCGACAGGCGGCATGGTCGCCTACCAAGGCGACGTCCATCTGCACGGCACCGTCCGCTGGGACATCAGCTACTCCCCCGACGCCATCGTGGAACTACCGGTGCCCTCCGCATCAGAAGTGCTTGCTGCACTGGGACATCCGGTGCGACTGCAGATCGTGCGAATCCTGCTCCGAGGCCCGGCGAACGCTGCAGATCTCCTTGCAGCCGTGGGACTCGGCTCGTCCGGCCAGATCTATCACCACCTCAAGACGCTGAGTTCGGCGAACATCGTCGAACAGCACGGCCGCGGCGACTATCGAATCGCCGCCAAACGAGTTGTGCCGCTTCTGGTTTCGATGCTCGCCGCCGCCGATATCGCAGGCGATCTGGGTACCTGACCGCCTACAACACCGCGTGTCAGGGTACGAACAACACGCCCAAGCCGGGGATGAGGGCGTTCGACGCATCAGGATTCTCGCGGTCGTGGGTGACGGTCACGAACACAGGCCCTGCACCCGTCCGAGCCGTCACCTCGAGAGGCAGGCGATACGCCTGCGAGCCACCTTGATTGGCGGGTTGAGTCCGATCGACCTCATCGTTCCAGTGCCGCAAGCCCGCGGAGCCCACTTCGCCGGTGGACAGGTTGCGCCAGTTGACCGTCACGTGCCGGTAATTGAACTGGTAGTAGTACGGCCGGATGTCGGCGGCCGAGAAACGCACCTCACCCGGGTTCTCACCGACCACAGCTCGAATCGGGATGGTCTGGATGAGTCCGCCAGGAACGCCCACGGGGCCGAATTCCGGCCCGGTGACGACGGGGACCTGGAGCACAGACTCCTGCGGAGCAGCGGTTGCAGTTCCGGCACCCATGCCGAAGACCAGGGGGACGGTCAGCGCCAGGGCGGCGACACCGCTTCGGATCGATTTCCGCATCGAGTTTCCTTTCGGTTGGACGATCAGGGCACGTAGATCAGGCCTTTGCCCGGGATCAGCGTGTCGGCGTAGGGATCGCCGTAGTGGTAGTCGCGGTAGTGGGTCACGGTGATTTCGACCCACCCACTGCCCGTGGGTAGAGCGACCTCGAGTGGCAACTGTTCTCCGCGCAGCGGCGGGAGGTCGTTTGGCGGGCCCGGGTTGGGGTTGTCCTGCCAATGCCGCAGTCCCGCGGTTCCACGGAAGCCGATGTCCCAGTTTCGCCAGCTCACACCGAGACTTCGGTACGGGTACTGGTCTGCGTACGGTGCGATATTCGCCGCGGACAGCAGCAGAACACCCGGCTCGGTACCGACCGTCGCCTTCATCGGAATGGTCTGGAACAACCCTCCGGGCACGGCACCGGGTGCGATCTGGAAACCGGTGACGACCGGAATCTGGAGCAGCGTGGTCTGCGGCGCTGCCACGGCCGTTCCCGCGCCGATGCCCAGAACCAGGGGAATCGTCAGTGCGATCGATACGACCGCTCGCCGCAATGTTTTTCGCATACAGCACGCCTTTCGCTCAAGTCGCACAACGAGATACCCGGATCGTTCGTGACATCGAACCAAGAACCCCAGGTTGAACCTGAAACATCAAGTGGTTCTTGAGTCTTTACTCGACCCACCCTCGCAGCCACAGCGACAAAAGGACCGCTCGGATACCGATTCGTGACTGGGTCGTGACACGAAAGACGTTAACAGACCACTTGGCCCGTTCGATTCAATGATCAGAGGTGACGCACTCCGCAGCCACCGGTGAGGACCATCGAATGAGGCAAGTCCGCACAATCGTGGCCACATGCGCACTGATCGCCGTTACCGCTCTCGCAGCCACGGCCTGCGGTTCCGACGAATCTGGAATCAACCAACCCACCCCGGCCACCAGCGCAGCGGCTGCTCCGTCGGCAAACGGATACTCCGACTCCGACGGTGGTAACGGTTCAGGCGGAATCGGACAGGCTCCCGACATAGTCACCCCAGTACAAGCAATTCCCACCGCCGCGGGCACACCAGCCGTACCGCCCGCCCCGAGCCGCGACGATGTCAACGTCGATACACGCAACTTCGAGCAAGCTGGAGGACAGTACTTCTTCCAGTCACCCAGCCGGAACGTGTTCTGCGGATTCAATTCCTCCAATGCGCCCGGGACCATCGTGGGTTGCCAGGTCCGTTACTCGGTGCCGGGCAACACCGGCCGCGAGTGCCTCAACATCGAGAACAACACCTACGGGGTGAAGATCAACCAAGACGGAACCGTCGAACAGATCTGCACCAATCAGGGCATCTTCGTCGGCGGACCTGAACGCCCTCGAGTCTTGGAATACGGCCAGGTCATCGGAGTGATGGGCACCTTCTGTCGCTCCACCGAGGCCGGCATCACCTGCTACGACGGCGACCGGGGCTTCATGATCTCCCGCGACGTCAACCTCGCATTCTGATGAAGGAGTTCACGATGATCCGCAGATTCGCGCTCGCCGCAGTACTGGCGACGGTTGTACTGACGGCATGCGGAAATCAGGATGCCCCGGCCGCCGCTCCCGCCCCCTCGACCAGCGTTGCCGCACAGATACCCGCGCCTCCGCAGGTGACCATCGCCGCGCCGACCGAGTCCAACGATGGCGACGCGGAAGGTGCGACACAAGCGCCACAGGCGACCGAATCGAACCCGACCGCTGCCGATCCCGCGAACAACACCGCACCCATCACCCCCGTCGACCCTGCCCGATACAGCGCGTACGGCAATCAGGTGGGCTGGAAGTCGCCGTCGGGCAACATCTATTGCAAGATCGGCGACAGTGAATTCTCGTCCGGCTGCCAAGCAGCAGATGCTCCGATACCCGACGGCGCGAACTGCGTCACCCCGTCGTTCACCATCGACCAACTCGGCAAGGGCTTCTACATGACTCCGGGGAAGGTGACGCCGACGTGCTTCAACCAAGGTGAATTCGGAGTCGAGAACGCACAACCGTTGGAATACAACACATCCATCACCTTCAACGGGTTCACGTGCTTCTCCCGCGTCGAAGCGATGATCTGCGACGCGGGCGGCGGACACGGATTCGTGCTGTCGATGCAGCAAGCCACGTCGAACTGAGCAGCGAGCCTCGGTCAGCCCTTCGAGTCGGACGGCGTCAGAAATTCGAGTACCGCCGCCATGTCCTTCGCTCCGAGTCCGGATTCCAGCGCCCGGTCGAGTACATCGCCGACGGTCGTGGCCTGCGGCAGCTCGAGTGCATGGTCGCGGGCCAAGGCGAGCCCGAGGCCCACGTCCTTGTGCAACAGCGACAACGGAAATGCCACCCCCGCTGCGGCCGGATCGAGAAAATGTTCCTTCTTGTAGCCCACGTACGGAGCAGCCACGGCACTCGAACCCAATACCTCGTACAGGGCAGACGGGGCCAAGCCTGCGGATTCGCCCAGGATCAGCGCTTCGGCAACGGCCTGATTCAGTGCTGCCAGAACCGAATTGACCGCGAGCTTGGCCACCGAGGCGGTACCGGCCGGGCCGGTGTGGAACTGAGCGCGCGTCACAGCCTCCAGAATCGGCGTCAGATAGGCGAATTGACTGTCGTCGCACCCGACCATGGTGGTGATCTGTCCGGTCTCGGCCAGGCTCACGCTGCCCGATACTGGTGCGTCCACCACCGTGGTGCCCGAACCTGCTGCCCGCTCGGCAAATTCGCGTACGGCGGTCGGTCCGACGGTTCCCATCACCACATGGAGGTGCTCCGTCGCCCCGGCCGTGGCGATACCGTGCGCACCGAACAGCACCTCCTCGGTTGCAGCCGCGTCGGGCAACATACTGAAAGAGACCTCGGCTGCGGCCAGATCAGCAGGCGTCGTGGTGATCGTCATTCCGAGATCGACCAGTCCGGCAGGCGCTGTGTCCGCCGTCAGATACAGGTCGTACGCGGTGACCGTGTGGCCTGCCTCGAGAAAGCGGCGAACCATGTGGGTACCCATGCGGCCGACTCCGGCAAATCCGATGTGCATTTCTTCTCCTAGCGTGGGGCGGAACCGTGCAGTGCGTGTAGTGCCGTGGCGATCAGGGAGTTGTTGCGCCGCCGACTCGCACCAGCAGCTTCTGTGCGTCACCGTGGGGATCGAGAAGCCTGTCGAACCCGTCGACGACGATGTTCTCGACGTCGATGATCTCCGAGACCACCTTTTCCACCGGGTAACGTCCCGATGCGACCAGGGCGATGATCCGCGGCCAGTCGTACACCGGATAGCACCAGGTACCCACCAACGTCAGGTCCTTGTTCGCCATCGCCATCGGATCGATGGTCGCCGGCTTGACGTGCAGACCGACCTGCGCGACGGTTCCGCCGGAACGAACGCTCTCGAGCGCTGCCGTCAGGCCGAGTTGATGACCGGAGCATTCCGCAGCAGCGTCGACACCGATGCCCCCGGTCAGCGCGCGGACGGCAGCCGGGATGTCCTGCTGCGTCGGGTCCAGAACCTCTGCGATTCCGAAGGCCTCGATCAGCTTGCGTCGCTTCTCGTTCGGCTCCGAGACGATGATCCGTGATGCTCCCGACGCGTGTGCGTACAGAGCGGACAGTGCCCCGATCGGTCCCGCACCGGTGATGAGAATGGTGTCGCCTGCCCGCAATCCGGTGCAGTCGACGCCATACGCCGCCACCGCCGCCGGCTCGATGAGCGCGCCCTGCACATCACTGACGCTGTCCGGTAGCACCGACACCTGTTGTTCCTGCACGGCAACCAGTTCCGAGATTCCGCCGCCGCCCCAGCTCAAGCCCGTGCAGGCCATGACGACACAGAGGTGGTTCAGCCCACGACGGCAGTAGTAGCACTTGCCGCAGGTGATGAGCGGCATCACCGACACCCGGTCGCCGACCGAGACCGAGTCGACATCCGAGCCGATCTCGACGACGCGAGCAGAGAACTCGTGGCCGAACACCTGCGGGGCTTTCGCACCGGTGAGTGCGTGGGGTTCGGTCGGGATGACGATGGGGCCGAAGGCGTACTCGTGCAGATCCGTTCCGCAGATGCCGCAGAAGAACGGTCGAAGCAGAACCTCGCCCGGGCCGATCTTCGGGGCCGGAACATCTTCCACCCGTACGTCGTGTCGGTCGTGAAATACCGCGGCGCGCATAGCTTTCTCCTGAAGTTGATGACCTGTGTGAAGGGGGTGATCCTGCGTCAGACCGCGGTGATTCCGCCGTCGATGGTGACCGCGGAGCCGGTCTGATAGCCGACGTCCTCGCGTAGAAGGAAGAGCACCAGCTCGGCGATCTCCTCGGGGGATCCATAGCGTCGCAGCGGAGTGCCCTCGATGAACCGGTCTCGCTCGAAGTTCGGGTCGTCCGGGTTGACCAGACTCTCGGACCTCGACATCAACGGTGTGTCGACCGGTCCCGGGCAGATGCAGTTGACGCGGATGCCGTGGGCGGCGGATTCTGCTGCGGCGCTTCGGGTCAGGCCGAGGACTGCATGCTTGGTCACCACGTAGTCGGAGCGATCCGGTGCGCCCTTGAGGCTGAGAATCGAACCGGTATTGACCACGGCTCCGCCACCGGACCGACGCAGCAGCGGCAGTACGTTCTTGAGTCCGAAGAACATGCCGTTGAGGTTCACATCGATCACCGATCGCCACTCGCTCTCGGTGGTGTCGACGATGGACTTGTGCACTCCCTCGACTCCGGCGTTGTTGAAGAACAGTCGAGGTTCACCGATCAGCGACGTCGCGGCGTCGGCATACGCTTTCACCTGATCGTGCACGGAGACGTCGGCGGCGAAGGGATGGATCTCGCCCTGAGACTCCGACGCGGTCCGCTCTGCGGCGGCCATGTTCATGTCGACGGCGAGCACCCGGGCACCCGCGGCGGCCAGGCGATGCGCCACCGCCCGTCCGATACCGCTGCCGGCACCGGTGACGATTGCACCCTTGCCGCTGAATGAGGACTGTTCGCTCATCGGTCTCTCCTCGGTAGCACTCCGGCGGCGCGGTAGCTCTCGATCTTGTCCAGGAAGCTGTCGAACGTGGACCGGAATCCGAGGAAGCCGGCCTTGCGGCTCTTGGTCATATCGGTCAGGCACTCGATGTCGCGGCCCAGGTCGCCGTCCGTATGCCACCAGGACGCAAGGCGATCGACATCTGCTTCGACCAGATCGTGCTTCGCAGCGATCTCGGACCAGACCTTCGCGGCGTCACCCATTCGCTCGTCCAGCGGCTTCGGGGCATCGGCGAATCCGACGGGTTCGACGCCGAACGCCTCCGCGATCTGCGGCCACATCCAGCGCCATCGGAACACATCACCGTTCGCGATGTTGAAGGCTTCGTTCTCGCCCTCGACATGTGTTGCAGCCCAGATCATCTGCTCGGCCAATAAGTCCGCATCGGTGATGTCGGTCAAGCCGTTCCACTGGGTATCCGAGCCGGGGAACACGAACGGCGCACCGGTTTCGCGGCAGATCTCGGCGTACACGCCGAGGGTCAGCGCCATGTTCATCGCGTTCCCCACCGCGTAGCCGAAGACGGTGTGTGCTCGGTGCACACTCCAGGTGAACCCCTGTTTTTCCGACGCTGCGAACAGCTCGTCCTCTTGGGTGTAGTAGAAGTTCGGGTTCGGCAGCCTGGGTTCGCTCTCGTGGAACGGGGTTTCGGCCATCACACCGGTCGCGTAATCGTCGAACGGGCCGAGGTAGTGCTTGAGGCCGGTCATCAGCGCGACGTGACGCAGCGCGGACTTGCCCTTCAAGGCACCGAGGACGTTGCGGACGATGGCTCCGTTGACCTCGATGTTCTCGGCCTCCGAGTCCTGCTTCATCCAGGCCGTGATGAACACGATCTCCGGGTCGACGCCCTCGAGTGCGGCGGCAAGCGACTCCGGATCGAGCAGATTCGCCGAGACCGGCACCACGCCCTCGACCGGATTGGTCGTGCCGCGGGCCAGACCGTAGGTGGTCCACCCTGCGTCGACGAGCTGACGCGAAATGGTCTGGCCGGCAATGCCGGTGGCCCCGATGACGAGCGCCGCCTTGCTGGGCGCGCTCATCGGATGGCCGGATCGATGAGGACTTTGCCCTCGACCTTGCCGGTCGAGAGCCGGTCCAGCGCTGCCGGCAGATCCGCCAGTCCTACCGGCGCTTCGGCCAGCTCCGAGCCGAGCGGACCGCTGTTCAGAATGTCCAGTGCGGCAGGCAGATCGGTGTCGCACACGTGCGCGAGGGTGGTTTCGAGAGTGATCTCTCGAAAGACGAGCGAATGCACATCCAGCTCCGGTTTCTCTTTGGGAATTCCTACTGCGAGTACGCGGCCGCCATCGGCGACCATGGTCAGCGCCGACACCAATTGGCCGGGTGCTCCACTCGCTTCGATGACGACGTCGGGCTTCTTTCCGCCCAGTGCCTCGATGATCTCTGCGCCGAGGTCCTCGGACGGAGTCAGCGTGCGACGCGCTCCGAGGCGCGTCGCACGATCGAGCCGCTTCCCCGGAAAGTCGACCACGGTGACGTCGACATCAGCCAGGTGCTTCAGGCCGGCGAGGACGAACGAGCCGATGGCTCCGGCTCCGATGACCACGACGTTGTCACCGTCGCGGGCACTCGAACGCCGCGCCGCGTGAATGCCGACCGCCAACGGCTGGGCGAGGCCGGCGTGGTCGACGGACAATCCCACCGGCAACCGTCGGAGTGTCTTCGAAGGAACACGCGCGTACTCGGCCATGCCGCCGTCGACGTTGAGTCCCAGGGTCGTGTAGGTCGCGCACTGGTTGGTGCGGCCTTCCTTGCAGCGTCGGCATGTGCCACACCAGATTCCGGCTCCGGTGGCAACCAGATCTCCGGCCGTGAACTCGGAATCGGGGTCCGCTTCCACGACCTCTCCGACGAATTCGTGACCGAGGATCAACGGCCCCTGGTGCCCACTGTTGGGGTGGCGGTGCAGAACCGGGAAGGTCTTGGGTCCCGCGACCCACTCCGAGGCGTCGGTACCGCAGATACCCGAGCGTAGGACGCGTACGAGCGCCTCGCCCGGCGCGGGTCGGGGAACCGGAACCTCCTCGACGCGAATGTCGTGCGCGCCGTAGTACACGGCGGCATGCATGGTGTCGGGCACGATTCCTCCTGGACGAAAATAGACTGTGATGTGCGCTACTAACCTGAGTGTAGAGTAACACTGCACATGTTCAGTGCATAGCGTTTCCGACACGAAATGCTATGGAAGAGCACCGAACAGCGGAATGGCCGACCAATGAGACAATCGATGCACTACGGTCCGTCCAGTGGGTGCGTACACCCAGTGTCAGGGGGAGACGTTCGTTGCAGAGTGGGAGGCGACAGAGAAGATGACCGAAGAGAGCGTCGGGGTCGACACGACCGAGACAGCCGTTCAGATGAACGCACAGATGGGCCTGCGCCTACGGGGTGCGCGCGAGAAGGCGAACATGTCTCTGCGTGAGATGGCCCGTCGAGTTCACCTGTCCCCCAGCTTCATTTCTCAGGTCGAGCTGGGTCGCACGGCACCCTCGGTCGGCACGCTGTACGCCATGGTCACCGAACTCGGGCTCTCGCTCGATTCGCTGATGGCCGAGGATGTTGCACCCCGTGACCTCGAATCCCCACCACCGCCGGCCCGGCCGAAGCTCGCCGAGCACACGGAAGTTGCGCACGCAGCCGGCAGCGGGCGTCCGTCCTCGGTGCTGCCACTCCCCGAGGTGGGATCGCTTCCGGGACTTCAGCGCGCCGACGAACGCCCCGAGTTGTACCTCGGCGGCGTCCGCTGGGAACGACTGACTCCGGACGACGATCCCGAGGTGGAGTTCCTCCGCGTCACCTACCCCGCCGGAACCGAGTCCTGCCCCGCAGACAATCTGATGAACCACGGCGGCAAGGAATACATCCACATCCTCTCCGGCCGGCTCGAGATCCAGGTCGCCTTCGCGCGGCAGGTGCTCGGCCCCGGAGACAGCCTGCATTTCGACTCCTCCATTCCGCACCGATTGAGCAATCCCCACGACGAGACCTGCATCGCCGTATGGTTCGTGGTCGGGCGTCAGAAGTAACTCGGTCTCACACTGCGGTGTAGCCGCCGTCGACCACCAGCGCGGCACCGTGAACGAAGCGGGCCTCGTCGCTGGCCAGGAACAGCACCGCGTTGGCCACGTCCTCCGGCTCACCGACATGACCGATCGGGTGCTTCGGTTCCATGATGTCGAGGTAGCCGCGGAGCCCACCCTCGCTCCGCTCGGCCAGTTCACGCACGAACGGAGTCAGGATGGTTCCGGGATGGACCGAGTTGACCCGAATCCTGTCTCGTCCGTAGGTCGCAGCGTCCTTCTTCGTCATGATCGTCACCGCACCCTTGGCCGCGTGATACGGGGCCATCTCGTGCGACCCGACGAGTCCGTAGATCGACGAGATGTTGACGATGCTCCCGCCGCCGTTGGCGCGCAGGTGCCCGATGACGTGTTTGGTGCAGAAGAAGACACCCTTGACATCGACCGCGAACACCGCGTCCCATTCCGCTTCGGTGACTTCGTCGGTCGGCTTGTCCACTCCGGCGATACCGGCGTTGTTGACGAGAATGTCGATCTTCCCGAACGTCGCGGACACCTGCTCGAACACCGAGGACACCTCGGCTTCGTCGCTGACGTCCACGTGCCAGAACGACGCTCGGCCGCCGGCTTCTTCGATCAGTCGAACGGTCTCGGCTCCGTCCTGCTCCGAGACGTCGGTGACTGCGACCGCAGCCCCGTTCGCTGCGAACAGCGTCGCCATCGCGCGGCCCATCCCGTTTCCGGATCCGGTGACGATGGCAACTTTGTCGGCCAGACGAGTCATGAAAATTCCTCGGTGTCGTAGGTGCAGAAGGTCAGAGAGTGGCATCGAAAGTGATGTGCACCTTGATGTTCTCGGCCGGCTTCTGTGCTTCGTCGAGAGCCGTGACGGCGTCGGCGGCGGCGATTTCGCGTGTCACCAGTCGACCGAGATCGAGTCCGCTCTTGGCGATGAACCGCAGCGTCGCCGGCCACACGCCCGGTGAACCGATCGCGCCGCGAATGTCGAGTTCCTTGGATTGGATCAGACCGAGCTTGGCCGGTGCCGACCGTCCAACGTCGATGCCGATGTACACCACACGTGCGCGGTGCCCGGCGAGTTCGAGTGCGCTGGCCATCACCTCGGGACGACCCGTCGCCTCGACGACGACATCGGCACCACGGCCGTTGCTTTCACGATGGAGTAGATCCTCGACCTCGTCCGGGGTCACCGCGTGCGCAGCCCCCAACGACAGGGCGGCCTCTCTGCGGCTCTCGGACGGTTCGACGACGATGGTCGTCGCCCCCATCGCGGCACCACCGGCGACCACGCCGAGCCCGATGGGTCCCGCTCCGAGTACGACGAGTACGTCGCTCGCGTTGACGTTCCCCGCACGCATCAGCCCGTAGTAGCCGCAACTGAACGGCTCGACGAGCGCACCGCTGGTGAACGAGACCTCGTCGGGAAGCTTGTGCAGCCATGCGGGTTTGACGACGAAGAACTCCGCCGCTGCCCCGCTGATGGAGAACCCGAAGTGGTCCTCGCCGATGACGCATTCTCCGACGACACGGTCTCCCACCTCGAAACCGTCGACGTCGGTGCCAACTTTCGCCACCTCACCGGACCACTCGTGGCCGGGGATGATGGGGTACTCGAACGGGATGATGTAGCGGCCCTCGAGCAGTTCGATGTCGGAGTGACAGACGCCGACCGATCGTGCTGCGATCAGAACCTCGTCCGCCGCTATGGCGGGTATGTCCAGGTCTGCGACCTCGGCTCGGTTCTCTGCGACGAATCTGAGTGCTTTCACTCGTGTCTCCTCTGTGGAACGTTGATGTGACGAGCGGCCGGGTCAGCGCTTGTGACCCGAATTGCGCTGTTGCAGAGCGATGTACAACACGGCGGCCACGATGACGATGGCTCCCTGCAGCCAGTACTGCCAGGCAGTGTCCAGACGCAGGAAGTTGGCCAGGGCCAGGATCACCTGGAGGAGCAGCGCTCCGAGCAGTACTGCGATCGGTGAACCGCTACCACCGCGCAGCAGCGTTCCGGCCACGACGACCGCGGTGATCGCCGAGAGGGTGAAGCCGATGCCCTGATTCGGGTCGCCGACACCGACCTGACCGACCAGCATGATGCCGCCGAGCATCGTCATCAACGAGCAGCCGATGTAGGCCGCTGTGACGGTGAGTCCGGTGCGCACGCCCATCTTCTCGGCGATCGCCGTGTCGGATCCCGAGGCGCGCAGAGCAATTCCGGGACGAGAGAAGCGCAGGACGACACCGAGCACGACGGCGGCGAGAACAGCGACGACGAAGGCGACGGGAATGGGACCGACGCTGTAGTTGATGACGTCGAGGATCGCGAAGTCGACGTAGCCGTCGATCTCCGGGCGCAACAGCAGTGAGATTCCCTGAATACCGATGTAGGTCACCAATGTCGCTGCGACCGCGGTGAATCCGAGACCTCGAATCAAACCGCCGTTGATTGCGCCGACGACCACCGCGGCGACCACCGCAACCGCGACACCGGCGAGCAAACTCCCCGCCGACGCCCCGTCGAACCAGAAGAACGAGATGATGACCAGCACCAGCCCGGTGAGCGGGCCGACCGACAGATCGATACCGCCGGTCATCACCACCAGCATCTGGCCGAGCGCGATGAACGCCAGCGCGGTGGTCGTGAGCAGAACCGACACGAGGTTGGCCTCACCGAGGAACCGAGCGTTCTGAGTGGTCGCAATCAAGGACAACACGATGATGGCACCGAGCAAGGTGTACGCGGGTAACGACCGGACGAGTCGATTCGGCGGTGCGCTCACGTCCCCGGTACGCGTCGGCGCGCTGCTGCTTCGGTGCCCGGTGGCCGAGACCATGGCCTGCATCATGTTGTGTTCGGTCACTGCGTCACCGCTGAGCGACTCGACTACGGCACCGCGAGAGATGACGAGAACCCTGTCGCACAGACCTTCGAGTTCGACTGCGTCGGAGGACAGTACGACGATCGCCATCCCCGCCGCTGCCGCCGAACGCAGCTGCGCATAGATCTCGGCGCGGGCTCCGGCGTCGACGCCCTGCGTCGGCTCCTCGGCCAGCACCAGAGCAGGCTCGGACATCAGTGCGCGAGCCAGCACCACTTTCTGCTGATTACCTCCGGACAGATTCCCCACCGCTGTCTCGACGCTCGGTGCCTTGACGGTCAGTGCCGTCGCCATGGCCGTCGTGAGTCGGCTCTCGCGGCTCTTGTCGATGATCCCGTGCGAGACGAATCTCCCGAACGCGCCGAGTGCGGAGTTCTCCCTGATCGAGAAGTCCGGCAGCACGCCCTCACCGGCGCGATCGGCCGGCATGAACGCAATTCCGGCGCGGTGTGCGTCGGCAGAGGACTTCAGCGTCAACTGCTCACCGCCCAAGCGCACGGTCCCGGTGGATTCGGTCAGACCCGACAGTGCCCTGAGCAGAGCTACCTGCCCGTTGCCCGCGACACCGGCAAGTCCGACGATCTCGCCCGCACCGACCGTGAACGAGATGTTCTCGAAGTCCGGGCTCGACAGGTTCTCGACGACAAGGCCTTCCGCGGTCGGCCCGGCACCCTTCGGAGGAAACACCGCGTCGACGTCACGGCCTGCGATGAGCGTGATGATCTCGTCGTCGGTCAGCGTCTGCGGGTCGTAGGAACCACGGACCCGGCCGTCACGAAGAATCGTCATCGTGTCCGCCAGTTCCCGAACCTCGGGGATGCGGTGGGTGATGTAGACGACGGCAACTCCGGCGGCAGCGAACCGGCGCACACGCTCGAAGAGCAGGTCGACCTTGTCCTGGACCAGCGGTGCGGTCGGCTCGTCGAGAATCAGCACCTTGGTGTCGGTGGCGAGCGCCTTGGCGATCTCGATGAGTTGACGCTCGGCAATGGGAAGGTCGCCGCACTTGGTGTCCGGGTGCACCGTGCACCCCACCACGGCCAGCTTCTCGGTCACCCACGGGCCCATCTCGAACACCGAGGGCCGCATGCTCTGGGGGATGGCGAGCACGAGGTTCTCGGTGACCGTCAGGTCCGGCAACAGAGCCGGGGTCTGGTGGACGATCGAGATGCCCAGCGCCAGTGCGTCGGCCGGCGTCAGGTCGGTTCGCTCGACTCCGTCGACGACGACCGATCCCGACGTCGGGGTCTGGGTTCCGGAGATGATCGACATCAGCGTCGACTTGCCTGCGCCGTTCTCGCCCAGCAGTGCATGCACCTGACCGGGCCGGATGTCGATGTCGACCCCGGCCAGCGCGGTGACCGGGCCGAAGGTCATGCCGATACCGCGGACCTGGAGGTACGGCTCGGTGAGAGTGGCTGTGGACGTTGAAGTCTCGTTCATCGAAGCTCCTGACAGCACTGGCTGCGGTGTGATCGGACGTGTCATCGGAGCACCTCTCCGATGCGTTGTGGATCGAGTTCGCTCGACAGGAGCGCATCCTCGGGAAGAGCCGGATCGCAGATCGGGGTGCTCGGCGTACCGCTCAGCGAGTCCTCGAAGGCCACCGGCACGTCGACCTTCGAATCGGGCGCGGTGCCTCCGGTGGCCTCGGCGACCACGTGCTGGACTGCCAGCCGCACCATGTACGTCTGCGAGGTGACCGTGAACAGCTCGAACCCCGGGTTGGTGGCCTTCAACTGCTCGTACTGGCAGGACAATCCGTTGGAGTCCGCCGATGCGATCAGCGGCAACGGGCGGCCCGCCTGCTGGAATGCCGTCATGATGCTGGTCGCCGCGAAGTCCGTCATGACCGCATCGATCTGTGGGTAACGCGAGAGCATGGTCGACGTGGCCTGCTGGGTCTCGGCGGGAGTCCAGTTGGTGACCGTGAACGGCTGGTCACCGATCAACTTGATGCCGGGGTGGTCGACCAGAACTTCCTGCATGCCTTGGTATTCGGCGAGATCCTGGGAGTTCGCGGGCGGACCGCCGAGGAACAGGACGTTGCCTTCACCGTTCGGCAGTGACTTCACCAGCCACTCGGCATAGAGCCGGCCGATCGCTGCGAAATCGGCCGCGACGAACGTGGTGTATTCCGATCCCTCGTCCCCACCGGGAGATATTCGGTACGGGACAACGGCAACGCCTGCCTTGTACTCGTAGCGCAACGCGGGAAGAACGGCCTTTCCGGCCTCGGGGAACACGATCATCCCGTCGACGCCTTGTGCGCCGAGGCTCTTGATGTCGGCGATTGCCTTCTGAGTGTCTCCCTGGGCATCGGTGGTGATGAGGTCCGTCACCGACGAGCACTTGGCCAGCTCGTCGCTGAGCTCGGCGAAATTGGTTCTCTTCCAACTGTTTCCGCCGTTTCCGTCGGCGAATCCGATGACCGCCGGGGTGGGTCCGCACCAATCCGGACGCGGCTCGCTGCTGGACACGGTCTCGAAACCGCCCACCGAGCAGCCCGCCACCAGGGCGGCAACGGGCAGCAGGGTCAGCATCCGCAGGGTGTAGGTCGTGAGCTTCATCGATGGAGTCCTCGAGTCGCAGGGGAATGACGAATGTCGTGCCGGGGCAGGTGTCGGATGCGCGGGGTCATGGGACCTCGACCGATGCCCGCGGCTCCTCGGCGGCCGGCGCGTGGCGTTTCGGGCCCGACCGAAGCCGCGCGCCCGGCCTGAACCCACTGTGGAATGCCACACCGAGACCGAGTGCGAGAGCCTGGATGAGAATCTGCCAGCCGTACGCGAGCCCCAGAGTCGAGGCCAGACGGTCAACCTGGGTGAAGAACACTGCGGCGATCAACGACGCCAGCACGCTGCCCTTACCGCCGAGCAACGACGTGCCGCCGAGGACCACGGCTG
Organism: Rhodococcus cercidiphylli; assembly: GCF_033042225.1. Lineage (NCBI taxonomy): Bacteria > Bacillati > Actinomycetota > Actinomycetes > Mycobacteriales > Nocardiaceae > Rhodococcus > Rhodococcus cercidiphylli. Next base: position 117,821 of record NZ_JAWLKE010000008.1, on the reverse strand, counting down.
CGACCGACGGCAGAAGATAGGTGTTGCCCTCGCTGATTCCCGGTGTGTTGACGATGCCCGTCAACATCACGCCGGCGACGGCATACAGCAGGGCGGCAACGGAATACGCGCTCAGGGTGTAGCGCAGCGGCGCGATACCTGCCGCGACCGCAACCCGCGGGTTGGCACCGACGGCTTCGAAGATGCGGCCGGAGGGGGTGAGCCGAACGACGACCCCGACGATTATCGTCAGGACGACCGCGACGACGACGGTGACCGGAACTCCGAGGATCGTCGAGCCGATGACGTCGGACAGTCCGGTCGGGGTGCGGCGCGCAGCGCCCTCGGACACCGCCCAGGTCGCACCGATGAGCAGCGCGTTCATACCCAGGGTCGCGACGATCGGAGCGACGTTCAACCGAGCGACGACGAAGCCCGAGACGGCTCCTGCCCCCGCGGAGATGGCCAGTGCAGCGAGGACCGCCGCGAGGATCGCACCGGGTGTGCCGCTGGCCCCGAGCTTGGTGACCACGACGACCGACAGTGAGAACACTCCCGGTACCGACAGATCGATGCCGCCCTGCTGTACGACCAGGGTCTGCCCGATCGCAACGACCGCCAGGATGGCCGCGAAGGGCAACATCGCGGAGATCGCGCCACCGCTGACGCTCTGGGGCGCGAGCACGGCACTGATCAGGAACAGCACGACAGTGGCGATTCCGATGGCGGCGGCACCCCTGGCTCGGCCGCTCAGAGCCGTGCGTAGGACGCCTGCCGTCGATCGTTCGTTCCCGGGAGTGGGCCCGACGCCCGTCGAGGGAGCGGGTCCCCCAACCGATTGACCGTGTGATGTCACGAGAGTTCTCCGTTGATCGGGCGATGAGGGTGATGGAGTCGGCGGAATGTTCTGTCGCGAAGAACTCGGCGGTGCCCGTCGACGCAGGATTCAGAATGTCCACCAGTGCTGCATGAATGTCCTGTCCTGATTGAACTGTGCAGTGGGTCACTTTGTCAAGCAGGTCATGGGGTACGCCACTATTGCGGTTGCAGCAGTGGCCTTCAACTGCAGAAATGTCGGTTCGTATGCGTTCGACATCAGAGTCGAACCACCGTAAACCGAGCCGATCGCCGACATCGAAGGTGTTCTGTGACAGTTGACACTTGCTGATCGGCTGCCTACCGTCTCACCTACCGGCACACTCGTGGCCGCTCGACTTCCCCAGGAGAACCCCCATGACACAGGCACAGGAACTCGACATCGACGCCATCAAGGCCACGATCTCCGAGCTCGAGAACAAGCGCTACACCGCGATCGTCGACGGAGACCTGGACACCTTCACCAGCTGCTGCCACCCCGACCTCGTCTACACCCACTCCGACGGCAGTCGAGATTCGGTCAGCTCCTACCTGGAGAAGGTCACCTCCGGCTTCTACGTCTACCACCGCATCGATCACCCCACCGAGGACATCCTCGTCGTGGGAAACACCGCGGTCGTCGTCGGCGAGATGAATGCAAGCATCACTGCCAACGGCAAGGACAAAGAACTGGTGAACAACTCGATCGCAGTGTGGGTCAACGAAAACGACCAGTGGTTGCTCCTCGCCTACCAGCCGACTCCGCGGCCCTCGCGCTGACTCGTCCCGGTTCACACGCTCGCTCCACTCACACGATCGAAAAAACTGCGGAGGCACGGATGCTCGAATTCGAGCACGATTCACTCGCTCAACGCGTCTTGTTCGGCGCAGGCAGGTCGTCCTCGCACCTCGCTGCCGAGGTCGACCGATTGGGCGCGACGTCCGTCATGGTCATCGCAGGCCCTGCCGAAACGGATCTGGCGAAATCGGTCTGCCGTGAGATCGAGCCTCGACTGATGTATTCCGATGTGGTGCCGCATGTTCCGATCGAGACGGCGGAGAAGGCGCGCGCCGCCGCGAGCACGCACGAGGTGGACCTGCTGGTCAGCATCGGCGGCGGCTCCACCACCGGTCTCGCGAAAGCAGTCGCACTCACCACCGGCATTCCCATCGTCGCGATCCCCACCACGTACGCGGGCTCCGAGGCCACGAACGTGTGGGGACTGACCGAGGCCTCGCGCAAGACCACCGGCGTCGACGCGCGAGTGCTCCCCACCACGGTGATCTACGACGTCCTCTCGTTGCTGACCCTTCCGGTGGAGCTGAGTGTGGCGTCCGGACTCAATGCCTTGGCGCATTCCGTCGACTCGATGTGGGCACCGCGAGCCGACCCGATCAACTCCACTCTTGCCGTCGAGGCCATCGGCGCGCTGTCACGGGGGCTACGGGAGATCAAGCACGATTCGGCGAGTCAGTCCGGCCACGAGCAAACCCTCTACGGCGCTTACCTGTCCGCGGTGGCATTCGCGTCGGCCGGCTCCGGACTGCATCACAAGATCTGCCATGTGCTCGGTGGTACCTACAACATGCCTCACGCCCAAACCCATGCAGTCGTGCTGCAGCACGTACTCGAGTACAACGGTCCGTATGCACCCGCGGCCGAGCAGCGCATGGCGGAGGCGTTCGGCAGCACCAGTGCTGTAGAGGGACTGCGCTCGCTGCGCACCGAACTCGACGCACCCACCGCACTGCGGGACTACGGTCTGCAGGAGTCCGATCTCGACGAGGCCGTCGCACTCGTCCTCGACGCAGCTCACGCCTCGAATCCACGGCCGGTCACCACCGAATCGCTCACGATCCTGCTTCGCAACGCCTGGGCAGGAACGACTTCCGACCAGGAGAGCCACTGACATGAGTATCGACGATCGCACCGAGGTCTCCTCCGAGCAGAGCAACCGGGAGCGTGAACTGACCGACAAGGTCGTCGCCAGCTTCGCGGGTGCCCCCGATCCTCGACTGCGGGAAGTGCTCACGGGATTGACCGAGCATCTGCACGCGTTCATCAGAGAAGTTCGGCTGACGCAGGACGAATGGACCAGCGCCATCGACTTTCTCACCGCGGTCGGTCACATCACAGACGACCGGCGTCAGGAATTCATTCTCCTGTCCGACGTCTTCGGTGCCTCGATGCAGACCGTGACCGTCAACAACGAAGCGGTGGCCGGTGAAACGGAGTCGACGGTGTTCGGTCCGTTCTTCGTCGACGACGCCCCCGCCATCGAGTCTGGCGGTGATATCTCCCAGGGCGCACCGGGGCAGGCCTGCTGGGTCGAGGGCACGGTCACCGACATCGATGGGAATCCCGTTGCACATGCTCGCATCGAGGTGTGGGAGGCCGACGACGACGGGTTCTACGACGTCCAGTACTCCGACGGACGTGTTGCCGCTCGCGGCCATCTGTTCTCCGACGACAACGGCCGGTTCGCATTCTGGGGTCTGACCCCCACTCCGTACCCGATTCCGTTCGACGGACCCGTCGGCCGCATGCTCGACGCCGTGGGACGCTCGCCGATGCGGGCATCTCACCTGCATTTCATGGTGACCGCCGAGGGGCAACGGACACTGATCACACACATCTTCGTCCGAGGCGACGAACTCCTCGATCGCGATTCGGTGTTCGGCGTCAAGGACACGCTCATCAAAGACTTCGTGGAGCAACCTGCGGGCACACCCACGCCCGACGGCCGCGATCTGGGCGAGAACACCTGGTCCAGAGTCGAATTCGACATCGTGCTCGCCCCGGAGTCAGCCCCGACAGGCGGATGAACGGCGGTCGATCTACCCGACCGCGGTGCCCTCGAGTTCGACCAGCAAACTGGGAATCGCGAGCCGGGTGACCCCGAGCAGGGTGCTGGTGGGCTTGACGCCCACCGCGCCCAGTCGCGCTGCCAAGTCGCCGTAGTGCGGCAGCAACGCGTCGACATCGGTGGTGTACACGTTGAGCCGGACGAGATTCGCCAAGGACATATTCGCCTCGGCAAGAACGGCTTCCATGTTGTCGAGACACAGAGACAACTGCGCGCCCATGTCGTCGGGGTGCTGAGGTGAGCCGTCATCAGCCGTCGCTGTTTGGCCGGAGAGATAGAGCGTCCGAGCCTGCCCCGAGACGATCTCCCCCTGGTTGAATCCCATGTCCACCGACCACCGCACCGGGTTGACTGCCGTTCGTTCCATCGCCGCGCACTCCATTCGATCGTTCGGGTATCTGTGCACCGTCGAGCCTTGCATGGAATCCGGACATCTTCGGCGGTATGGGTCCAAACGGTCACGGGTACCAACAGCTTTCAGGGGACATCCCGCTGATCAGCGAGCGTCCTCCCGCCTGTCCTCGGTCACGAAGTCGTTCAGATCGGCCCGACGCGTCATCTCCCAGTAGTCGACGATGCGCCATGGCAAAGTCGAAACCACTCGTCCGGCGTCGTTGCGGTACCAGTTGTCCATGCCGCCGTGCGACCAGATCATCTTCGCGTGAGCTTCATCGTGTTTGCGGACATACTCCGCCTCCACGTCGGCCTTGCATTCGATGGCTCCGATTCGCTTGTCCACCATGTCGATCAGCACATCGACGATGTAGCGCACCTGGCATTCGGCAATGGTGATGTAGCTACCCCCATGGCCCAACACCGTGCCTGGACCGCAGGTGATGAAGAAGTTCGGGAAGTCGGGAACAGTGATACCGAGATACGCGTGCGCATCCTCGGGGCCCCAGATATCGCGAATGGACTCCCCCGATCGTCCGCGCACATCGATCGGCGTCAGCAGCTTGTGGGTCTCGAACCCCGTCGCGAGGATCACCACGTCGACCTCGGTCTCGGAACCATTATGCACAACAACCGAGTTGGCGGTGATGGACGAGACTGCGTCGGCGATGAGGGTGACGTTGTCGCGCTTGAGCGCCGCGTACCAGCCGTTGTCGAGCAGCATCCGTTTACCGAAGGGCGGGTAATCGGGCAGCGACTTCTCGATCAAGTCGGGTCGGCCGTCGAGCTCGGCTTCGATGTAGCGGGTGAATACCCGTCGATGGGCGTCGTTCATCGGGTTGATTGATCGCTGCGGGTGCTCCCACTCGGGATCGACCTGCAGCGAGCTGTGCACACGATCGTTGAAGTTCCAGGCCAACCGGGTCCGATACCAGAGCCGATACAGCGGAACGACATCCATCAGATAGTTGGCGTCGTCGCCCATCTCGGTGAAATACACATCGCTCGACGACACCCACTGCGGTGAGCGCTGAAACACCGTCGCGTGCCCCACTGTCGACGCGATGGCCGGCAGCACCTGCATGGCACTGGCTCCGGTTCCGACGATGGCGACGCGCTTGCCGGTCAGATCCAGATCAGCCGGCCAGTTCGCGGTGTGGAAGATCGGCCCCTCGAACGCGTCCAGCCCGGGAATCTTCGGCACCTTCGGCCGATTGAGCTGACCGGTCGCAGTGATCACCACGTCGGCGGTCAGCGTGTCGCCGTCGACCGTCGTGACGGTCCAGCACTGCCTCTGCGCGTCGTACTCGGCGGTCGCCACCTCGGTGTCGAAGCGAATGCGTTGCCGCAGATCGTGTTCGGAGGCGACATCGCTGAGGTACTGCCACACCTCGTCGCGCTTGCCGAAGTGCGTGCTCCAGGCCCGCGGCGCGAAGGAGTAGGAGTACAGGTGACTGGGGGTGTCGACGCCCGCACCGGGGTAGGTGTTCTCGAACCAGCCTCCGCCCACGTCGGAGTTCTTCTCGAGAACGACGTGACTGATACCCGCCTCGTGCAGCTTGATGGCGGCGAGCATTCCGGAGACGCCGGCACCGATGACGATGACCGACAGGTTGTTCGGCGCAGCCACCGGAGTGTCCGCGATGGTGAAGCCCATGTCCTCGGCGACCATGACGCCGAACTCGGGAGGAACCTGCTCACCGACGGCTACGCTGATCATCTCGACGAGGTGCTCCGGGTCGGGTGACGGCACCGCCATGGGCGCACCCGCATCGAACGCACAGATCGCGTCGAGAGCCGCGTCGCGGATGCGGGCGGCAACCGCGTCGTCGAATCCGCCCGTGTCGTTGTTGTCCATGCCCCGGCTCCGGGTGGGGCGGTAGGGATCAGCGAGCCAGGTGGGATCTCCGGTCAGCTGATAGAGCACCGCGACCAGCGTGGGCAGGTTGGCTGCGGTGAGAGCGCGCGAGAGCCGATCTCGATCGATCCGACCCACGGTTTCCGCTGCCGTTGCTGCGTCTGTGGACACCGGTACCTCCTGTTGCGAGCTGCTCTATCCGACTCCGACAGCTCAACTAACCATGGTTAGGCAATTTCGCGCAAGGGATTCGCGATCTCTCGATTCACAGCTTTTTGACCCTTGACAATGTGGCCCACGCCACACGATGCTTCAGGGCACTACCTAACAGCGGACAGGCGAAGGGAAACACCCATGGAACTCACCGAGGCGATGCGCACCACCGGCACCTGCAGGCGGTACCTCAGCGATCCTGTTCCCGACGAGGTGTTCAAGGCCGCGTTCGACGTCGCCCGCTTCGGCCCGCAGGGCGGCAACCGTCAGCCTGTGCGGTGGATCGTCGTGCGCGACGCCGCCCGCAAGCAGGCCCTCGCCGATCTCTACCTCCCGATGTGGGACGCCTACTTCGCCGGCATCACCGGCGGAACCGTCGCCGTCGGGGCCCTGCCCAAAACCGTGCAGGACGCCGACTACTTCGCCCGCCACCTCCACGAGGTGCCCGCCATCGTGGTGGTCTGCGCCGCGCTGGACGGACTGCACCCCACCGACCACGAACTCGGCCGACTTTCCGTTGTCGGCGGCGCATCCATCTACCCGACCGTGCAGAACCTGTGCCTGAGCCTGCGCGATCAGGGCGTCGCGACCGCGGTGACGACGCTGCTGTGCCACGAGGAGCCCGCTATTCGGGAACTGCTCGGCATCCCGGACGACTACATCACCGCCGCGCACATCGCCGTCGGCTATCCGGAGAAGTCGTTCCCGCGCAAGCTCACCCGTGATCCGGTAGAGCAGATCGTTGCGGCAGAGACGTTCTCGCAGCCGATGTTCGACTCCGCTGCCCTCGCCCCCGCCCTGTAACAGCTCGTACCTGAAGGAGTCCGCCGTGCCCGGTACCGCCATTCACCACCGCTCCCCCATCGGCCGCGCCACCATCGGCGATCAGCTACGTCGCCATGCGCGGACGCAGCCGAACAAGGTCGCGTTCATCAGCTACGCGGCGGACGGCACCCGCGCGGTCACCACCTATGGCGAACTCGATTCTCGCGCAAACCAGTTCGCCAACCTGCTGGTCGATCTCGGAGTGACCTCGGGTGACCGCGTCGCATCGATGGCTCGCAACAGCGTCGACGTGGTGGTGGCGTACTACGGCACGCTCAAAGCCGGGGCGGCGTTCACCGGAATCAACGTGATGTACCGCGCGCCCGAAGTGAAGCATCAACTCGAACACGCGGAACCGACTGTCGTGGTGGCAGATCCGGCCTACGCTGACATCATCTCCTCGGTGAAGCCGGACACCACCACCCTGGTGACGTTCGGGCCCGAATACGCAGCACTGACGGCGAACACCCCGTCCAGCGAGCCGGACGTCGAGATGGACGAGAACGACGTCGCAATGGTCATCTACACCTCCGGGACCGAAGCGGCTCCCAAGGGCGTGATGATTCCGCACCGTAACTTCCTCATCTCCACCGCGCCCGCGTGGAGCTGGGGCCTGCGCACCGGACCGGAGGACACCTGGCTGTTCGTCATGCCGTTCCACACCATCGCCGGACTCGGCTCGATGACAACCTTGACGTTGATGGGGGCCACCCTCGTACTGCCCGCGACGGTCGATCCGGCTCAATCGCTGCGCATCATCGCCGCCGAGAAGATCTCCGTCATTGCGCAGACCCCCACGTTCTACCTGGCTCTGGCCCGTGATGCGCAGTTCGGCCCCGAGACGGTGAGCCAGGTCAGGCGCTGCCTCACCTACGGTGGCCAGGTTTCACCGCACACGATCAGCGCCTGGGCCGCCGCGGCACCCGAGGCCATCTGGGGCACCTACTGGGGGCAGTCGGAACTCTCGCAGCTCGGCTCGGTCGGCTGGTTCTCGAGCCTCGACGACATTCCCGACGGCGACGCGTCGTGGATCGGCAAGCCCGTCACCCACCTCGAGATCAAGGTGGTCGACCCCGCGGGCAACGACAGTGAGATCGGTGAATTGCTCTGCCGCACTCCGTCGGTGATGCTCGGCTACTTCAAGGACCCCGAGCGCACCGCCGAGGTGTTCCGAGACGGGTGGGTGCACACCGGCGACATGGTGCGCATCGACGCCGACGGCAACCTGTTCTTCTACGATCGGATGAAGGACATGATCAAGTCGGGAGGGATGAACGTGTCGTCGCAGGAAGTGGAACGCACCATCCACACGCACCCGGACGTGCTGCGTGCCGCCGTCGTCGGAGTACCCGACCCGTACTGGTCCGAGGCCGTGACCGCCTTCGTCATCGCTCGCGACGGGGTGACTGCCGATCCGGCCGCGATCATCGAGTACTGCCGCACCGAGTTGGCGTCGTACAAGGCACCGAAATCGGTACACATCGTGGCCGAGCTGCCCGTCGACCCGCAGGGCAAAATCCTCAAGCGTGAACTGCGAATGCTGGTGGCGGTCGAGGAGACCGTATGACGCAGCCATCCGAGGTCACCGCTCTCCCCCGACAGCAGCGCACCCGCCAACGGCGCGATGACATCGTCGCCAATGCCGCGAACATCTTTGCGCGTGAGGGCTACTCGAACGTCGGCATGCGCGATATCGCCGACGCCGTCGGAATCAAGGGTGCCAGCCTTTACCACCACTTCCCGTCCAAGGAAGACATCCTGTTCGCTATCTGCCTGACGGTCACGCAAGAACCGGCCGAGCAGAACCTGCCACTGCTCGACGCGGCCGGAACCCCTACCGAGCGCCTCTCGTCTCTGGTGCGCGCGCACCTGGTGCATCTCAACCGACGAAGGGTCGAGTACATCGTGGGGCTGCACGAGCTCGCCTCGCTGACCCCCGAACATCGCACCGTCATCGAGGACTACCGCCGCCGATACCAACGACGCGTGCGCGACGTGATCACCGCCGGAATGCGCAGCGGCGAATTCACCGTCCCTGATGCCCGGTTGGCGTCGTTCGCCCTGACCGACATGCTCAACGGCATCAGCAACTGGTTCCACGACGGCGGCGCACTGAGCATCGAAGACGTCGCCGACGGCTACGTCGAACTGGCGGTCCATCGCGTTCTCGGTGCCTCACATGGCAATTGACGGTCACTGCGACCCCCGCTTCGTGGGCGTGCGTGACGCATTGGCCGCCAATCTCGACAGCGGGGCAGAACTCGGCGCGTCCATTGTGGTCGATATCGACGGCCATACCGCCGTCGACCTCTGGGGCGGCTATCGCGACTCCGAGCGCCGCCTGCCGTGGGAGGCGGACACGATCACCAACGTGTGGTCGACGACGAAGATGGTGACGTGCCTGGCGGCGCTGATGCTGATCGACCGTGGGGTGCTCGATCCCGATTCGCCGGTCGCGACCTACTGGCCCGAGTTCGCGGCCGCAGGCAAGCAGGACATCGCAGTTCGGCATCTGTTGTCACACACCTCCGGCGTATCGGGCTGGGACCGGCCGTTCAGCGAACAGGACCTCTACGACTGGGAACTCTCGACCTCGCGCCTGGCCGCACAGGCTCCGTGGTGGGATTCACGCACCACGTCGGGGTATCACGCGGCCAGCCAAGGCCACCTGATCGGAGAAGTCGTCCGTCGTGTCACCGGAAAATCGTTGCGTCAGTTCGTGGCCGAGGAGATCGCCGGGCCTCTCGGGGCAGACTTCCAGATCGGTGCCGCCGAGTCCGACCGGTCCCGCATCGCCGACGTCGTACCGCCGCCCCCGCCGACCGATGATGCCGTTCCCGATCCGACGATGGTGCGTCGCAAGACCTTTCTCGGGCCGTTGGTGCAGGCCTCGTCCGCGAATACACCGGCATGGCGTGCCGCGGACATGGGCGCGTTGAACGGTCACGGCAATGCGCGATCGGTCGCGAGAATCCTGTCGGTCATCTCGCGAGGCGGCACCGTCGACGGCGTTCGACTGCTGAGTCCCGGCACGATCGACTCGATCTTCGAGGAACAGTCCAACGGAGTCGATCTCGCCCTGGACATCCCGTTGCGCTTCGGTCTTGGTTTCGCTCTGCCACAACAGGAATCGGTGCCCTATATCCCGGATGGCAAGATCTGCTTCTGGGGCGGATGGGGTGGATCGCTGACCGTCATGCACCCGGAGTCGCAGCTGACCGTCTCCTACGTGATGAACCGGATGGGGCCGGGAATCATCGGCTCCGACCGGGCCGAGCAGTACGTGCGCGCGACCTACGAAGCACTGTCGTCCACCGCTACGTGACGAGGCCGTCACCGAACCGACCCGTCAGGCAGGCATGAAGTCTCGCAGCACCGGGAGTCTGGTTGCCGAACGGTTCGCCAGAGTGGGGACGCAGCCCAGCAGTCCCTTCGTGTACGGATGCGTCGCGGTAGCAGCGATTTCTGCGGACGCCTTCTGCTCCACCAACTCACCCCGGTACATCACCAGCATGGTGTCGGAGAATTCGAGGCACAGCTTGATGTCGTGACTGACGATGAGCAACGCGGTCCCCTGTTCCTGAGTCAGGTGCTGCAGCAACTCCATGGTTCCGCGCGCGAGAGAGGCATCGAGTGCACTGGTCGGCTCGTCGGCGATCAGCAGTCGTGGCGATCCGCACAACGCCAGGGCCGTCATCACCCGTTGGCGCATTCCGCCGGACAGCTCGTAGGGCCGACTCCGCATCACCCGCTTCGTGTCGGAGAGACCGACCTTGTTCAGCCAGTACGCGGTGGTGTCCGCCCGCTCCCGCCTGCCCGTGATGCCCGCTCCCGCCAGCACGTGCTTGAACTGACCCCCGATGGTCCACACCGGGTCGAGTGCCGTCATGGCGTCTTGGAACACCATCGCGATGCCGTCGGTGCGCCGCGGCACGCTGCGTCCCGTCTCCGGCTGGGCCGGCTTGCCCTCGAATTCGAGGCGCGTCGAGTCGACCGTCGCGGCTGCCGATGCGTCGATCAGTCCCGCGATGGTCATGGCCAAAGTCGACTTTCCCGATCCCGATTCACCCACCAATGCCACTCGCTCACCCGGCGCGATATCGAAGGACGCATCCTTCACCGCAACCACGGCGGAGTCGCCGGTACCGTACGTGACCGTGAGATTCTCTACACTCAGTACCGAGGAGTTCGTTGTCCGAGGCAGGTTCGCCTGCACATCCTCGCCGTGATCTACGAGCGAAACAGATTCGCGCTCAGTAGTTGTCGTCATGTATTGCTCCCACCGAACGCCGTCGAATATGAACGAGTCCCATCGTTGCGTCACGGTGTTTCTTGAAGCGACGTCGATGGTAAACAGCGCATTACGCACTCCACGGTCCACTGATCACAGGGCCTGAGCAGCATATTCTCGAGCAGACCGGACATAAAGGCCGCTGCACCCACCCGAGACCACGCGCCGATCTCCGATAGACTCGGACATCGGTACAGGTTGTCTCACCGTCGCGGCCACCCTCGTTCCTCCGTGCGCATCACCGGAAGGCCCTGACCCATGACCCGCCCCTTCTTCGACGACGAGTCCGGATCCGTTGCCGCCCATCGACGACGGCAATCGGACGAGCAACGTGCGAGATACGCACGTGCTCAACGGCATCGGGCAGAGAAGTTCGTCACCTCGCCGCGGCGGGTGTACGAGCTGATTCGCTCCGGCATTCGACGCGGCACGATGCCACACGACGAGATCCTCTCCGAGCAGCATCTCATCGAGTCGCTCGGTGCCACCAGAAACGCTGTGCGCAAGGCACTTCAGATGCTGGCCGACGACGGAGTCGTGCTCCGTGCACGCAGAGCAGGAACATCGATCGCCCACGACATCGTGGCGGTGCACGACGGCGAAGTCGGCCCCAGAGCGTGGGCGGGCATGCCGGACGAGGGCAGACTGACCGTCGATACCCTCGAGTGCAGACGGATCACTGCGCCCGCGGTCATTCGGAACTTCATCGGCGCCGAGGTCGACACCGTGATCCTGCTGGAGCAGATCGGCAGGATGGGCGGCAATCCGCTCTACCTGCGCGTGGGATATTGCATCACCGACTTCGAGATCGACGACTTCATCGAACGCGTCGAGAGCAACCACGGCGAGTACCCACCCATCGCCGTGGCTCATCACCGAATCTTCGGGACCCGCTACGGCGGCAGCAGCTCGGTCGTCGAGGCGATCTCCTGCCAGGAACGAGCAGCCGAATTGCTGGAAATGCCGGTCGGTGCGCCGGTACTGTTGCGCGAGTTGATCACTCGCGATACCGATGGCCGTCCGTCCGAGCTCAGCTTCACCCACTTTCGAGCGGACCGAGTGGCGATCATCGGATCCACCGTCGCCGCCACCGCGTAGTCCGCGCCTTCGAATCGCGACAGGGGATCGGTATCGAACCGATCCCCTGTCGATCACCGGAATTCAAGCCGCTCAGAAATCCAGCAGATTGTCACGTAACTGGCTGTGTGCGTATTCTTCTCGAACCAATCCCCGACGGCGGAGCGCCGGAACCAGACCGTCGGTCACCTCGGTGTAGTACCGACGACCGAGTCGACCGGTCATGAGGAAACCGTCGCCGCCGACGGCATCGATGACCTCCTCCATCTGTTCCGCGACGGTCTCCGGAGTCCCCACCAACGGAACCGACGTGATCGACCATGTGGCAGCCAACTGGCGCAACGTCTTCGGAGTGCCGTCCTCGTTCGACTTGCTACCACCCGAACCCGCGAGAAAATCTGCGAGCGTCGTGCGGTGACCGTTGGTGCTCAGCTCCGGCGGCGGAGCATCCATGTCCAGGGTCGACAGATCGTTCCCGGTCACCGCGGAGATGTGCGCCAAGGCTGCGTGCACGCGTCCATCGGTCGCCTCACGGGACCGCGCATCGAGCTCGCGGGCTTCGCTGTCGGTCTCCCCCAGCACCGGCGACACGATGTAGAGAATCTTGATCGAATTCGGGTCCCGACCCGCGTCCGACGCCATCGCCCGAACGTCGTCGCGATAAGCCTTCATCGCTTCGATGCCCTGCGCCTGGCAGATGATGGTGTCGGCGTTGCGAGCGGCGAACGCACGACCACGCGGAGATCCACCGGCCTGACAGATCACCGGCCTGCCCTGCGGCATCGGCAGCGTATTGAGCGGGCCGCGGGTGCGATGGAACTTGCCGACGTAATTCGCGTCGTGCACCTTGGTGTGATCGACGTAGGTGTTCGACGCCGTGTCCATCACCAGCGCGTCCGGCTCCCACGACTTCCACAGCGCATCGACTGCCTCGACGAATTCCTCTGCCCGCTCGTATCGTTCGTCGTGCGGGGGCAGCGCGTCCATACCGAAGTTCTGTGCGGCGCGGTCCTCGCTGGAGGTCACCACGTTCCATCCGACCCGTCCGTGGGACATGTGGTCGAGTGTCGAGACCACCCGCGCCAGCAGATACGGCGGGTAGAAGCTGGTGGACATCGTGGTCACGATCCCGAGTCGCGTCGTGGCCGCGGCCAACATCGGCACCAGTGCGACCGGGTCGTGCTTGGGCGCGTACTGCGCCTTCGCCAGATCGAACTCCGTGGTGCCGCCGTAGATGTCGGACACCATCGACGAGTCCTCGAGCATCAGATAGTCGAAGCCTGCCCGCTCGAGCGCCCTGGCCATGTCGACGTGGAACCGCCCGTCGGCCCAGGAGTCGGAATCGGACCCGGTCCAGTGCGAACTCCACACCGGTGGACGAAAGCTGGTGAACCAGCCCAGATGGATGCGCGGTGTGCTCATCGGGCACCTGCCAGGTGCTCACGGAAGTTGCCTCCGCGGTATCCGGTACCCGCCACCCCACGACGGGCGAGTTCGGGCATCAACCCGTCGCACACGTCGTCGACGTACCGACGGTTCAGGACCCCGCCGCCACCTCCGAAGAACAGGAAGCCGTCTCCGCCGACCTCGTCGATGACGCTCTCCATCTCGTCCGCGACGCCGGCCGGCGTGCCGACGAGCCGCAACGATTCCGTCCGCTCCGTGGCCACGGTCTCGCGAATCGACCTGCCGTTCGCCCATTTCCGCAGGTTGTCGAGAATGCTGGTGCTGCCTTCGGTCTGCAGCTCGTCCGGAATCGGTTGATCCACATCGAAGGTGGAGAAGTCGATGTCTCCGGAGAGCATGATCAGTCGACGCGCGATGGCCCCGTCGGTGGCCTTGTAGTAGCGCTCGGCCTTGCGCGCCGCGTCCTCCTCGGTCTCCCCCAGAATCGGCGTCACCATGTACAACACCTTGATGTCGTCGGGGTCGCGTCCGAATTCTGCGGCGCGGGCCCGCACCGTCTTTCGATACTCACGCATCGCGTCTCGCCCCTTGGGTGCGGCGACCACGAGATCGGCCACTCGCGCTGCCAGATCGATACCGGACTTGGACGCTCCTGCTTGGCAGATCACGGGCTTGCCCTGCGGACTGGGCAGGGTGTTGAGCGGGCCGCGGACCGAGAAGTGCTCGCCCACATGGTCGATGGTCCGCACCTTGGTGTGGTCCACGTAGGACTCGAGACCGGGGCCGATGGGCGAGGCGGCATCGGCGTCCCACGACGCCCACAGCTTGTTGGCGACGTCGACGAATTCCTCGGCGATCTCGTACCGGGCGTCGTGCGTCGGCAACGTGTCCTTGCCGAAGTTCTGTGCGGCGCGATCTCCCGTGGAGGTGACGATGTTCCAGCCCATCCGGCCTCGGCTGAGGTGGTCGAGAGTGGACAACAACCGTGTGAGCAGGAACGGCGGGTAGAAACTGGTGGACGCGGTGACGACGATGCCGATTCGGTCGGTCTCGTAGGCGAGCCGAGACGCCAGTGCCATCGGATCGTGCTTCGGCGCTCGGGGAGTCCACTTCAGTTCGGATTCGAAGGTGCCGCCGTAGATGTCGGTCAGTGCGGTGGAATCCTCCAGCATCACGAAGTCGATTCCCGATCGCTCGAATGCGCGCACGATGTCGACAGCGAAAGTTCCGTCGGCCCAATCTGTTCCACCGGTTCCGGCAAAGGGTCCGGTCCAGTCGGGTACGAGGTAGTTGGTGAACCAACCGAGGGTGAACGGTTGTGACATCGGTCCTCTTTTCCAAGGTAGTGGTCGTGAATGGTCGGGGCAGGGACGGCGGACTCCTCGGTGACGACCACCTTCGATTCGGGAGTCGACACCGCAACGGTCCGCCACGGACGGAGAGCGAGCAGGACTGCCAACGCCGCCACGGGAATGCTGGCGGTGAAGGCGAGGGAGTAGGACGCCTGAGCGACGACGGCGCCGGCGACGAGCGGCCCCAGCATGGTGCCGATGTCGAACGTGACCTGGTACACGGCAATGGGACTGCCGCCGCGACCGGACAGCACGTCGCCGACGGTCGCAGCGCTGGCCACCATCGCGCACGTGCCGCCCACGCCCCACAACACCATGGTCAGTACCAGGATCGGCAGGGTCGGGACGATGGCGAGAACGACGATGCCGAGCAGGATGAGTCCGGAACCGAAGGCCAGCATGGGCCGTCGACCCCAGCTGTCGACGAGTCGACCGGCAGGTTTCACGACGATGATCTGCACGACGGCTCCGACGACGAGTACCAGACCCGAGACGAACGGGCTGCCGCCGAGCACCGTCGCGACGAACAGTGGGATCAGGGTGAACCGCACCCCGTTGCCGACCCAGCCGTTGGCGAAGTTGGACGCAATCGATGCGCGAAACCCTCGGTGGCCGAGGGCGGTTCGTAGCGTCATCGGTTCCGGTCGGGTCGTCGTGTCGTGCACGATTCCGTCGGCCGCGTCCTTCTTGTCACTCGATCGGAACGCGAACCAGACGACGGCGACCCCGACGATCAACGTCAGTGCATGCGTGAGGAACGGTGCCCGCAGCGAGACGAGGGCGACTGCACCGCCGATCACCGGGCCCAGTACCCCGCCGATGAGGAATCCGGACTGGAAGACGGACGCAGTTCTGCCGCCGGTTTCCGGAGTGCTGTAGCGGAAGAGCAACTGCTGACCGGCGACGGTGAACATCGCGGTCCCGACACCGCCGACGGCGCGGAGCAACAACAGGGACAGGAACGTCGGAGCGAATGCCGCTGCGAGCGAGGAGGTGGCGGCCAGCAGCAGCCCCGCAGTGAGGACCGTGCGTTCGTCGAACCTCATCAACAATCGAGATGCGCCGAACGAGGCCAGCACTCGGGTGAACGCGTAGATGCTCACCACCGACGAGGCGGCCAGATCGGACACCCCGAAATCTCGGGCGAAGACCGGAATGACCGGTGCCACGACACCGTAGCCGAGGCCGATGCAGACGTTGACGAACGCCAACGCGTACACCGGGCCGGGTACCACCGAATCCCTGCGCAGCAACCGCATCAGAAGGACATGAGATTCTCACGAAACATGTCGTGCTCGTATTCGGTCCGGACGAGGCCGCGTCGTTGCAGCGCGGGAACGAGGCCTTCGGTGATCTCGCCGACGTAGCGACGGCCGATGCTTCCGGTGATCAGGAATCCGTCGCCACCGACGAAGTCCATCGTCTCGCCCATCTGCTCGGCGACGGAATCCGGGGTGCCGACGTAATGCACGTTCTTCATGGACCAGCCCAGTGCCGCCTTACGGGGTGTGTTGCCGTAGGACAGGAAGTCACCGAGGGTCGTCCGGTGTCCGTTGGTGGAGAGTTCGGGGAACTCCTCGTCCAGCTCGTACGTCGACAGGTCGATTTCGGTCAACGCCGAAATGTGGCCCAGCGCAGACTCGATGCGTGAATCGACGTCGGCCGTCATACGTTCCACCTTGGCGCGAGCGTCGGATTCGGTGTCCGCCAGGACGGGCTGGGTGATGAACATGATCTTGCAGCTGTCCGGGTCGCGGCCCTCCTTCTCCATCCGCATCCTGATGTCGTCGCGGAACGCCTTCATCGCGGCCGGGTCCTTGGCGGCGCTGAGGATGGTCTCGGCGTTGCGGGCGGCGAATTCACGGCCACGCGGTGAGCCGCCGGCCTGGCAGATCACCGGCTCGCCCTGCGGCGAACGCGGCAGATTCAACGGACCGCGGGAGGCGTGGTACTTCCCCCGGAAGTTCGTGACGTGGACCTTCGTGTGGTCGACGTACGTACCGGTCTCGCGGTCGAGGACCATCGCGTCCTCGTCCCACGATGCCCACAGCTGCTTGACGAGATCGACGAACTCATCGGCCCGCTCGTATCGCTGATCGTGTTCGGCGAGCTTGTCCATACCGTAGTTCTGCGCGGCGCGATCCTCGCTGGAGGTCACGACGTTCCAGCCGACCCGCCCGCCACTGAGGTGATCGAGGGTGGAGAACCGTCGAGCGAGCAACCACGGCGGGTAGAAGGAGGTGGAGCACGTCGCGATGATCCCGATGTGTTCGGTCGACGCCGTCAACAGCGGAACCAGCGTCACCGGATCGTGTTTGGGCGCATACAGGCCGTACTTCAGGTCCACCCGCGACGTCTGCTCGAAGGCGTCCGAGACCATCGACGAATCCTCGAGCATGATGTAGTCGAAGCAGGCGCGTTCGAGCGATCGAGCGAAGTCGACGTGCAATTCGCCGTTGGCCCAGGTTCGACCTTCGTCGCCGGCCCAGGTGGTGTTCCACGGCGGATTGGAGAAGTTGGTGAACCACCCCAGATGAAATTTGGTCATGCCGTGCTCCTTGCTCTCGATGTGGGTAGATCACTTCGGTGCAGCCGAGACAGCTCGGCAGGTTCTTTCGGATGAATTCCCCGCAGGCCCGACGCCACGCTCGCCAGTAGCGCTGCGAACGCCATGGCGGCGACGGCGATCACGAATCCTGTTGTCAACAGCTCGGTTCCGCCTTCCGGCAACATCTCGGTGTCGCCGGAGTACACCAGTTCGCGTAGCGCTGCCGGCAGCGCCGATACGACGAGGACCAGTGCGAGCGCCGTGCTCAGGGTGACCGCGGTGTTGTCGAGGGACACCCGCAGGCCGTTCGCCATGCCCGAGCGGTTCGGTGCCACCCCCACGTTGATCGCCGCCGCATTGGCCGTCTTGAAGATTCCCCCACTGAGGCCGAGCGCGAACAGCAGGGCGACGATGGGTATGCCTCGGGCCGGACCGGCGATGTGCATGGCGAGCAGTGACAGCACCACTGCGGTGCCGAGTGTGGACACCGTCGTCAACGTTCGCGTCGAGACCCGGGTGGCCAGCGTGCCGGCAATGGGCGACATCACCGTGGTGCCGACGGCAAGTGCGGTGATCTGCAGTCCGGCGTGGATGGGACTCGAACCCCCGACGCCCTGCAGGTAGAGCGACATCGTCACCGCCACCGCGCCTTCCGCCGTCGTCACCAGGAACGACGCGGTGTAGGCACTGCCACGGAACCTGTCCATCAGTAGCGTCGGATCCACTATCGGATCGGCGGCGCGCTTCTCCCACCACCAGAACAGTGGGACGGCGATCACCACAAGGGCGAGCGGGACCAACGACTGCCAGGCCCCGAAACCGTCACTGCCACCGCGGTTGACCCCGTAGACCAGGCCGCCGAGTATCACCATCGAGCCCAGCGCACCGGCGTAGTCCAGCGATGCACCTGACGTGGGACGTGGTGTGCGGCGCAGAGTGATCCAGGCCCACACCGTCCCGAGCACGCCGAGCGGAACGACGACTCCAAATACCCCGCGCCACCCGACTGTTTGGGTCAGTACGCCACCGAGCAACGGTCCGATGGAAATGGCGAGCGACATGATCGTGATGTTCCAGCCGATGCCGATCGAGAGCTTCTGCGGCTCGAATGCTTCGACGAGCAACGCCGTGGTGTTGGTGATCACCGCTGCCGCGCCGATACCCTGCACGACGCGCAACGCGATCACGACATCGGGGTCCGTAGCCGCCGCGATCACCGCGGCACTGACTGTCAGGCAGACCAATCCGGCGAGGTACACCGGTCGTCGTCCCACGATGTCGGCGAGTTTTCCGAGGACCAGGATGAACACGGCGGTGGTGAGCAAGTACGCGAGCATGAACCAATCGGTCTGTGCTGCAGAGGCGCTCAGACCGGAGCTCATGTCCGGCAGAGCCACCGGCAGCATGGACACCGATACGAACGTGATGCTCATTCCCAGCCCCGTGACCGACAGCACGCGCCACGGATATCTGTCCGTCGGAACCGTCGGAGTGGGAGGCATCCCTGCCGTGACGATCAGAAGTCCATCAGGTTGTCACGGAACAGCTCGTGCGCGTAGCCGTCGCGAATCAAGCCGCGCTTGCGCAGTTCCGGTGCGAGCCCGTCGGTGATCTCGCTGATGTACCGGCGGTGCACACTGCCTGCGATGAGGAAGCCGTCGCCGCCGACCTCCGCCGCGATGTCGCCCATCTGCTCGGCAACGGAATCGGCTGTTCCGATGAGCTGAACGGATTTCCGGATGTCCGAGCTCGCGGCCTCGCGCAACGTCATGCCTGCGGTGTTGGCACCGATCAACGCCATCGAGGCGCGGCCGGCGTTGGTCTCCACCGTCGGGAACGGCGCATCGAGATCGAACGTCGAGAAGTCGATGCCACTCGCATACGACATCGACGCAAGATTGACGTCGATGTTCTTACGGAAGCCGTCGAGGATTCGGTCGTTCTTGTCCTGCGCTTCTTGTTCCGTCTCCCCGAGAACGGGATTGACGATGAACATGATCTTGCAGCTGTCCGGGTCTCGACCCTCCACGATCATGCGGGTGCGGACGTCGTCACGGTAGGCCTTCATCGCCTCGACGCTTTCGACCTGCGCCAGAATGGTTTCGGCATGCTTGGCCGCGAAACCCCGACCGGCAGGCGAACCGCCGGCCTGGCAGATCACCGGGTGTCCCTGCGGCGACGGAGTGGTGTTCAGCGGTCCGCGGGACGAGTGGTACTCACCCTTGAAATCGATGTTGTGCACCTTCGTGAAGTCCGCGAAGACGCCCGCTTCTCGGTCGAGGCGAACGGCATCGGGTTCCCACGAGGACCACAACTTCTTGACCAGATCGATCCATTCGTCGGCCATCTCGTAGCGATGATCGTGCTCGAACATCTCCTCGTAGCCGAAGTTCTGCGCCGTCCGCACGTTGTGCGAGGTGACGAGATTGACTCCCGCGCGGCCGTTGCTGAGGTGATCGAGCGTCGCCGAGGTTCGCGCCGCCATGTACGGCGGGTGGAACGAGGTGGTCATCGTCGCGATCAGACCGAGGTGTTCGGTGTGCTGACTCAGGATGGGCAGCAACGAATTCGGATCCTGCTTGGGAACCGACCGCGCGTTGGCCAGCCACCACTTCGAGGAGCCACCGAACGAATCGGGAACGAACGCTCCGTCTTCGAACATGATGTAGTCGAATCCGGCGCGTTCGAGCGACCGCGTCATGTCGATGTACAGCTCGGGATGGTTCCATTCCGTGCCACCCTCCCCCGACCACATCTGGTTCCACGACTGCACCTGCCAGCTCAAGAACCAACCCATGTGAAACATAGCGAGTTTCTCCTTACAGAATTAGGGTCGCAGGGTTCAGAATGCGCGCAGATTGTCGCGGAAGTGACTGTGCTCGTACGACGTTCGGGTCAGTCCTCGACGCTTGAGTGCGGGCACCAGCCCGTCGGTGACCTCGGCGACGTAGCGTCGGTTCATCGGCGCTCCGGCGATGAGGAACCCGTCGCCGCCCACGTCCTGCATGACGCCGTCCATCATGTCCGCGATGTCGTCGGGGGTACCGACGAACTGCAGGGTGTCGATGGCGCTGTGGCCGGTGATGCGCTCGCGCAGCGTCTGCGTGCCGTCGCCCTTGAACTCGGCGAAACTGCTGCGGTGGCCGTTGCTTTCGAGATCCGCCGGCAGTGGTTCGTCGAGATCGAACTGGCTCAGGTCGATACCCGACAGGTGCGAGCGTCCGGCGAGGAGTCCGTCGATGTTCCGCGACGCGGCATCTGCCCGACGCTTCTGCTTGGCCTGCGCCTCGGCCGTCGTCTCACCGAAAATCGGCGAGATCAGGTACATGACCTTGACGTCGTCGGGATCACGGCCGGACTCGGCTGCTCCCTGACGGATGTCCTCTCGGTAGGTGCGCATCTTGTCGGTCCCGTGGGGATTGGAGATGATGGCGTCCGCGTGCTTCGCGGCGAACTCCTTGCCCTTGTCCGAGCCTCCTGCTTGCAGGAACACCGGTCGACGCTGGGGGCTGGGAATGGTGTTGAGCGGCCCTCGCGACTTGAAGAACTTGCCCTCGAAGTCGATACGGTTGACCTTCTCGTGGTCGGCGTAGATGCCGCCCGCAGAGGTATCGGCATGCACCGCACCGTCTTCCCAGGAGTCCCACAACTTGCAGGCGAGTTCGACGAACTCGTCGGCGATGTCGTACCGCAGATCGTGCTCGGGCATGTCGAAGCCGTAGTTCTGCGCGGCGCGAGTGTTGCTGCCGGTGACGATGTTCCAGCCGATCCGGCCCTCGGCGATGTGATCGAGTGTCGACATCAACCGCGCAACGGTGTACGGGTGGTAGAAGGTGGTGGTCAGCGTCGGAACGATGCCGAGGTGTTTGGTGGTGTACGACAGAATTCCGGCCAGGACCGCAGGATCGTGTTTCGGTGCCGCGGATGCCGTGGCCAGGTAGTACTCCATCGAACCCTTGTAGGTGTCCGACACCTGCACCGAATCCTCCATGATCAGGAAGTCGAAGCAGGCCCGCTCGAGCGAGTGCGCCAGGTCGACGTACTGATCGGGCATCATCCAGTCGGTTGCGCCGGTACCGGACCACGGCTGGTTCCAGGACTGAACTCCGAAGCCGGCACCGAGGAACCAGCCGAGGTGAAATTTGTTGGCAGTCATAGCGTTTCTCCAGATATGCGACGAGTGAAGGGGTCAGAATTCGAGCAGGTTGTCGCGCAGATGATCGCTGCCGTACTCGGTTCGCATCAGACCTCTGCTCTGCAGGGCAGGCACGAGTCCGTCCGCGATCTCACCGATGTACCGACGGTTGTGCGGCTGGCTCCAGATCAGGAACCCGTCCCCACCGACCTCGGCCATGGCGTCACCCATCTGTGCGGCAACGGCATCCGGCGTCCCGACCAACTCCATCGACTCGGTTCGGTACGCGACACACGCCTCGCG
This sequence comes from Rhodococcus cercidiphylli, assembly GCF_033042225.1. Classification (NCBI taxonomy): domain Bacteria; kingdom Bacillati; phylum Actinomycetota; class Actinomycetes; order Mycobacteriales; family Nocardiaceae; genus Rhodococcus; species Rhodococcus cercidiphylli. The sequence continues at coordinate 95,718 of NZ_JAWLKE010000008.1, read as the reverse complement.
CAGCGTTCGCCCGTCGGCCCAGTTGCGGAAGTTCTCCAGCGTGGACTGATGGCCGTTGGTGTGCACGTCATCGGGCATCGGCTTGTCCAGATCGAACGTGGAGAAGTCGATCTCCATGCTCGCGGACCAACCTACGAGCACGCCCGCAGGATTGGCGCGGACCGCCGCCGCTTTGCGTTCCTTGCGGGCCAGCGCGTCCTCGTGGGTCTCGCCGAGAATGGGCGAGACCACGTACATGACCTTCGCCGAGTCGGGATCGCGGCCGTGCAACTCCATCCTGCGACGGATGTCGGACCGGTACTCCTTCATCGCGGCAACACCTTTGGGCAGGGCCATGATCATGTCCGCGTGCTTGGCGGCGAAGTCACGACCGGCCGGGGAACCACCGGCCTGCGTGATCACCGGTCGCCCCTGCGGTGACGGCAGAGTGTTGAGCGGTCCACGCGAGGAGTAGTACTTCCCGGCGAAGTCGATGGTGTGCACCTTGGTGTGGTCGACGTAGGTGGACGTGGCACGGTCCATCACCACGGCGTCGGCATCCCAGGAGTCCCAGAGCTTCTCGACCAGTTCCACGTACTCGTCGGCGCGGGCGTACCGCTCGTCGTGCGGCGGCAAGGCGTCCATGCCGAAGTTCTGGGCGGCGCGATCCTCGCTCGAGGTGACCACGTTCCAGCCGATGCGCCCCGAGGACAGGTGATCGAGCGAGGAGATCGAGCGGGCGAGCATATAGGGGGGATAGAACGACGTCGAGGCGGTGAGCGCGATACCGAGATGGCTGGTGGCCCGAGTGAGCAAGGGAGCCAATGCCATCGGGTCGCCCTTGGGTGCCCAACCGCCGGTCTTGAGAGTCGCTTCCGAACTTCCGCCGTAGGTATCGGACACCATCGACGAATCCTCGAGGAGCAGGAAGTCGAAGCAGGCCCGCTCGAGTGTCTTGGCGAACTCGACGTAGAAGTCTCCGTTCAGCCAGTCCCCGCTGTCGGAACCCTCGAATGCGGTGTTCCAGGACGTCGGGACGAAGCTGCCGAACCAACCGAGATGAAATCTGTTGTCTGTCATGGTCACATTCGTTCCTCGCTGGTCGTTCTTCCTCGGTATCGGTCAACTACACCGCGCGGATGTTTCGCCGAGTCACGTTCTCGGTAGCCGTCGGATTTCGCCGCGGATCGCCGGTGTTTCCCCACGCAGTGCGGCCGGCGAGCCGGATATGACCACCGACCGCACCGCGTGAGATCGCCGAACCTACGAATCGAGCGTCAGATTGGAGTAGTCGATGCGGAAGTCGGTGCGCTGGACGAACCCACCGATGCCGGCTTCCAGGGCCACCGACGGCCGTACCCGGGCGATGAAGATGTACGGGGCCTGCTCGGTCATGCGTAGTTCCGCAGCGTTCCAGAACTCACCGGCCTCGGGGCTCAGAGCGTCGCCCGCATCCAGCCCCTGATCGATCATGGTGAGGAACTCCGGGTCGTTCCACAGCGCCACGTTGGAGCCGCCGCCGGGCTGAGTGAGCAGTTGCAGCGAGTACGGCGGGGTCATCGTGACCGAGGCGCCCATGGTCAGGCTGGCCTGTACCTTTCCGGCCAAGGTGTCGGCATTGAGCTGCGCTGCAGGCACTTCGGAGATCGTGACGTCGATACCCGCTTCGGCTGCATAGGACTGGATCTGAATCGCCGTGTCCTGCGTCGCCGGAAGCTGATTGTTGACGCTGAGGGTGAAGGCCAGGCCATCGGTCAGGCCCGCCTCTGCCAACAGTGACTTCGCCCGTTCGGGGTCGCTGTCGTACTGCGGAAGATCGCTGCCGTCCCAGTTCGGTGCCTTGTCGTCGAGTACGTGGTTGTACTTGTACGCGCGGCCGAAGAACACGTCGGACATGATCTTGTCGTACGGGATGGCGTAGGCCATCGCCTGTCGCACGCGCACGTCGTCGAACGGTGCTGTGGTGGTGTTCATCGAGAACAGCAGGTACTGATTCGAGGTGGTCGTCGGCACCGTGACGGCGTCGTTGCCCTCCAGCGTGGCCTGATCCGACGAACGCAGCGCCAGTGCGACATCGGCGTCCCCTCGGGTGACCATGTTGGCCCTCGTGGCGGGGTCGGCCACGACACGTCGAATCATCCGCTTGATCTCGGGTTCACCGAGCACGAAGTTGGAATTTGCGGTCATGACGATTTCCTGGCCGGGGGTGACGGACTCCAACATGTATGCGCCGTAACCGAAGTTGCCGCGCATCATGTCCTCCGCGCCCCACGCCACCGCGTACGGGTCATCGGGTGTCGCGTTCTCGAGCAGGTAGTTGCTGTCGTAGATCGAACCGATGTTCTCGGCGAGGTTCGCGAGCAACGTCAGCCCGTAACCGGCCTTCTCGACAGTGAAGCTGACGGTGTAGTCGTCGACCTTCTGGATCTGGGACACCGGGTCGGTGAGCATGGGCTTGAAGTAGCCGGCCATACCGCCACCGGGAGTGGCGAGCTTGCGCTCGAACGACCACAGCACGTCGTCGGCATCGAGCTCGTTGCCGTGTTCGCTCATGACCCCCTGACGGAGCGTGAACGTGTACACGAGCTGATCCGGACTCACCTCGTAGCTCTCGGCGAGGTAGGGCTCGAAATTGTAGTAGTCCTGCACCAGCGCGTTCGAGCCTTCTTCTTCGACGTACGGTTTGCGAATCAGCTGCGCGTGCATGTTGTTGGTGACGTCTTGGTTGTCGGTGCCTGCGGTGTAGCCGTAGTCGCGCACCACGTTCGACGCCTGATCCGGCGTCACCACGACGATTTCACCGGGGGTCGAGGCAGAGGACTCGGTTCCGCCGTCGGAGCAGGCGCTCAAGGCGAGGGCACCGACGAGCAACGGGATGGTCCATCTGAACCCGATGGACAGACGATGAGAGGATTTCACGATTGGTCGGTCTCCTTCTTGGATGCACAGGGGCACGCGGAATCACCGGTCGAGCCGGTGGCGTCGATCGTGGAACAAGCGGTACGAGAGGGGTGTTCGGTCAGTGGGAGCGTCGGGTTCCCGACGTCAATCTGCGGCCGACGACGGCCACCGAGGCGACGGTCAAGCACAGCGCGAACGCGGGAGCGCCTGCCGACCAGAGCTTTCCGATGGCGGCGTCGCCTGCGCCGCGAGTAATCATCGAACCCCATTCGGGGGTCGGCGGCGGCAGACCGACACCGAGGAAGCCGAGTGCGGCGGTGAGGATGATCGTCATGCCGAACACGACCGATGCGTTCTGCAGCGCCGGGACCGAGGAGTTGGGCAACACGTGCCGGAACACCAGTTGTGTCTCGGACAGTCCGGCCTGACGGGCCGCATCGAGATACGCGTCGCCGCGCACCCGGAGTACTTCGGTACGGACGAGCCTGGCCTGAATCGGCGCGAGAATGATCGAGAGCGTGAAGATCATGGTGATCGACGACGTTCCGAAGAACGACACGACGACCAACGCGACGATCACCGTCGGAACGGCTTCGAGCAGGTCGAGGAAACGCGCCGCGCCGCGGGCGAGGAAGCCGCCGAGTCCGCGTCCTGCCTCGTTCATTCCGATGGTGAGCCCGATCAGAATTCCGGCCATGGTCGCCGCGATCGTAACGGCGAGAGCAATGGTCACATCGATGCGGGCACCGGCGATCGTCCGCGAGAACACGTCGAGTCCGTTGGAGTCGGTGCCGAGAAGGAACTCCGAATCGGGTGAGAGCGACGGTGCGCCGACGACTTTCGTCGGATCGAACGGCACGATCCACGGCCCGATCAGAGTGATCAGCAGTATGGCCGCCAGTGGGATGAACAGCAAAATCGTGCCGATCGACACTCTGCGACGACCAGTCGACGCAGGCATGTGCGCATCGGGCACCGAATTCTTCTGTGCGAGAGCAACCATCACGAACCACCTCCCTGCCGACCCGGCTTGCGCCGAGGATCGAGCAGCATGTTGACGAGATCGACACACAGGAACACGATCAGGGAGATCGCCGCGACGACGAGCAGGAACCCCTGCAGCGCAATCAGATCCGTCGCGGCCACGGCCTCCACGGCATACCGCCCCATCCCGCCGAGTCCGAACAGGGTCTCGAGAATGACCGCACCACCGAGCAGAGACCCGAACACCATCCCGAAGAGTGCGACGGTCGGTGGCAGAGCCCGGCGGTACGCGCTGGCATAGATGTACTTGCGCGCCGACCCGGTGGCGATCTTGAACAGCGTGGGTTGCGCTGTCAGGCTCGAATCGAGGGCTGTCAGTAGCTGTTTGAGCAGAATCGGGGTGACCGAGACGACGAGCACCGCGATGGGAAGGAACAGGTGCGAGATCATCGAGGACACCACCACGGTGTCGCCCCGAAGAATTGCGTCGAGCAGCGGGAACGAGGTGAGCGGTTCGGGTTCGGTCAGCCCGGCCCGCACTCGGCCGGTGGGAGCGGGTACCACCTGCAGCGTGGCATAGAACAGAAAAATTCCGACCACGCCGACCACGAATTCCGGAACGGCACCGGCTGCTTGTGCGTAACCGCGGACAACACGCGAGGCAAAGGATCTGGGCCAGGCAACGACCACGGCCGAGAGCACCACCGTGATGACCAGCAGGAAGAAGAACGCGATACCCGCCAGCTCGAGTGTGCCCGGCAGCCGGTCGGCGATATCGGTCATCACCGGCCTACCGGTCATGATCGCGTTGCCCAGATCGAAGTGCAGCAGACCGCTCAGATACGTCATCAGCTGAGACACCAGGCTGCCGTCGAGACCGAGCTCGGCCTTCGTGGCCAGGTAGTCGGCCTCCGTGGCCTCGGGTCCGACCACCTCACGGGCCGGGTCGCCCGGGATGGCCCGGACCAGGAAGAACGCAGCCACCGCGAAGACCAGCAGATGCAGCGGCAGGACGGCCACTCGGCCGAGCCACCATCGTTGACGTCCGAGAAATCCCGTCATCGCGCAGCCGCCACGGCGAGTTGCTCGATTGCTTCGTCACCGCGGTAGGCGTCGAGCAACTCCGCCGTGTACGGATCCTGGGGTCGCTCGACGACATCGTCGGTGCTGCCCTGCTCCACGATGACGCCGTTCCTCATGACGACCATGTCGCGCGCGATGAAGGCGGTTGCCGGAAGCCCGTGCGAGACGAACACCAGTCCGCACTCCGAGTCGATGCAGTACTGACGCAGCATGTTCAAGATCGCGCCCTGAACCGAGACGTCCAGCGCAGAGACCACCTCGTCGCACAGCAATATCCTGGGTCGGACGACCAAGGCCCGCGCTATCGAAAAACGTTGACGCTGACCGCCGGACACCTCCGAGGGAAAACGGTCGGCCATCGCCGGGTCGAGTTCGAGGGACTCCAACGTCTCGTTCACTCGTGCGTCGGCGGCCGTGGTGTCCATCCCCAGCAGCCGTGACGCCGGCAACCGGACCGCATCCCGCAATGTTCTGCGGGGATCGAAGGACGACGTCGTGTCCTGCGCGACGTACTGCACCCGCGACCTGAATTCGCGTCGGCCGGCTCGGGACGACAGCACCCCTTTCAATTCGGCTCCGTTGTAAGAGACCGAACCCGTGCTGGGCGCGAGCAGCCCGCACATCATTCGGACCAATGTCGACTTGCCGGATCCCGATTCACCGACGATTCCGATAGCCGAATCCGACGTGACCTTCATGTCGATGTCGTCGACAGCCGGTGTGCTGGATCCCGTGCGATCGAAACTCTTGCCCAGGTGTTCGACGTCGATCTCGGCGTACGCAGTGCGCGAAGTGCCACCCATCAAGATCCTCCATGCCGATTGTCTCCAGCAGATCTGCTGCTTGATCGCATAGCTTTCTCGACACGCATTACTGAAAGTGACCTCCGGCGTAAATGAAGTATTACGCCGTGCGCAGCACCAGGTCAGACGGTGTAGCCCGGCGCTAAACGCCGGAGTGACGTAGGTCTCGATCAGCAGTCCCGTCCGATCCGGGTGGCGTTATTGGTCCGTAGCGCAGCTCCAGCAGGGGTGTTCCACGGCGTAATAGCTCATTTACGCCTGCGCCATGTTCGGTAATCCCCGTCCGGGAAGCTTCATCGTGTATCAGCCCGTACGGCTGCCGACCCACCACGTGAGGACCTCGAAGTGAACGAGCACGCTCCGACGCCGATACCTGTTCTTCCCAACGATGCTGCTGGACAAAGTGATTGCGCATGATGCATCTCGGATGGTTCTTCACCACGGGATTCGGAGTCTACGGCTGGAACCAACCGTGGTCGGGCAACGTGGCGTCGGATGTCGGTCGCCCCGATCTGTTCGTCGACGCGGCGAAGAGCCTCGAGCGCGCGGGATTCGACTACATCATGCTCGAGGATTCCTCGGTGTTGTCCGACGTCTATCGCGGTACGTTCGAGAGCTCGGTCCGACGCGGAACGACAGTGCGTTTCGACCCGATGCCGTTGGTTCCACTGATGGCCGCCGCCACCGAACGAATCGGCATCATCGCCACTGTCGCAACGACGTTCTACCCACCGTTTCTCGCCGCGCGGTTGATGTCGACACTCGATCACCTCACCCAGGGCCGTGTCGGAATCAACCTCGTCACCGCCAGCGCCGACGGCGCAGCGCAGAACTACGGACTGCCCAAACAGATCGAGCACGACCTCAGATACGAGATGGCAGACGAGTGGGTGGATGTCGTCTCGCAGCTGTGGGATTCGTGGGACGAGGATGCCCTGGTCCTCGATCCGGAGTCCGGAGTGTTCGCCGATCACGAGAAGATCCACAAGATCGACTTCGAGGGTAAGTACTACTCCTCGCGGGGCCCGCTGAACGTTCCGCGTGGCCCTCAGGGTCACCCGGTCATCTGTCAGGCCGGGGGCTCTCCCGCCGGCCGCGCATTCGGTGCCAAACACGCGGACACCATCATCGCCAACGTCCGCGGACTCGACGCGATGAAGGAATATCGAGAGGACATCAGCCGACGGCTGATCGAGTACGGACGTAAGCCCGACGACGTCAAAGTGCTGTTCCTGGTCAGCCCCATCATGGCCGACACCGACGACGAGGCCGCCGTCAAGCGCGACCGCATGCGTGAAGTCCAGAAGAACAACATCGACGGCATACTCTCCGCGATGTCCTACTTCAGCAGCACGGACTTCTCGCAGTTCGACATCGACGCGCCGGTACCGGACCTGACCCAGTACAACGGGCACCAGAGCACGCTGGCGGACATGGCGAAGACCGGCAAGACGCTGCGCGAGATCGTCGCCAACTACCCGACGACCGAGTCCATGGAACTCGTCGGAACAGCCGAGACCGTGGCCGAAACGATGATCGAAGCAATGGATTTCATCGGTGGCGACGGGTTCCTCATCGCATCCCCCGTCACTCGTAAGGTCATCTCCGAGATCAGCGACGGTCTCGCTCCCGCGCTGCGTCGCCGTGGTGCGATTCGCGACGGGTACTCACGAACCACGTTCCGCGAGAACCTCGCCGCCTTCTGAGATGGTGGCGTTGTGATCGACCCATTCGGTGCAGCCGCAGCGCAGACGGCCGAGAAGTCCGCTGCCAGCGGCGCAATGGTTGCGCAACGTTCGAGTCTCACGCCCGTCACGCACGTCGTGTTGGCTCGACTCGTCACCTCGTAGAAAAGGTTCACGAATGAAAATCACTGTAGTAGCAGGTAATCCGAAGCCCGAGTCGCGGACACTCGACGCAGCGCGCGTCCTCGCCACCGCATTGACCGGTGAGTCCGGCGGAACCGTCGACGTCATCACCCTCGGAGCCGGACTGCTCGGATGGGGCGACGAGTCGGTGCAGGCTGCCGTCGAGACCGTCGCATCCTCGGATCTCGTCGTCTTCGCCAGTCCGACCTTCAAGGCGACGTACACCGGAGTTCTCAAACTGTTCCTCGACCAATTCGCCGGGGGCACCGGCCTACAGAACGTCGTGGCCGTGCCGCTCATGTTGGGAGCCGGGCCCGCTCATGCGATGGCACCGGACATGTTCCTCAAGCACGTTCTGGTCGAACTGGGCGCGATCACCCCCGCCCCCGGGCTCTACCTGATCGATAGCACCTACACCACCGATTCTGTTATCGCCGACTACGTCTCACGCTGGGGCGACACCATCGTCGCCGCGGCCCGAACCCGAACGGATGCATCATGACCCTGAGCACCACCAGCCTCGACCAGTCCGTTCTGCGAAACGCGTTCGGCCAGTTCCCCAGTGGAGTCGTCGCCGTCTGTGCAGAGATCGACGGAGTCAAGATCGGCATGGCCGCAAGCAGCTTCGTCGCGGTCTCCATCGATCCCCCGCTCGTGGCCTTCTGCGTCCAGGACACCTCGACCACGTGGCCGAAATTCGCGGCAGCCACCCGCATCGGTATCAGCGTGCTCGGTGAACTCCACGACGTCGCCGCACGAACCCTCGCGGCGAAGACCGGAAACCGCTTCGAGGGATTGACCACGACGACGACCGACGACGGTGCCGTCTTCATCGACGGTGCGAGCATGTGGCTCGACGCGAGCGTCACCGAGCAGATCACCGCCGGTGACCACGACATCGTGCTCATGCGCATCAACGAGCTCGAGATCAAGGACGGCGTCGCACCGATCGTGTTCCACGGCAGCAAGTTCCGACGCCTCGCTGTGGATCTGTGATGAGTGCCGTCGAACATGCCCTCGATGCACTTCGAGCCGGCAAGCCGGTGTTCGTCACCGACTCGGCCGACCGTGAGAACGAGGGCGACGTCATCCTCGCCGCCGACCGTGTCACACCCGCGTGGACGGCATGGACCGTCCGTAACACCTCGGGTCTGCTGTGCGCGCCGATGAGCGACGCTCGCGCGGACGCCCTGGAGTTGCCGCCGATGGTGGCCAACAATCAGGATCCGAAGAAAACCGCCTACACCGTCACCGTCGATGCGGCCGTGGGCATCACGACCGGAATCAGTGCTGCCGATCGCGCCAGGACCCTGCAGGTGTTGGCCGACCCCGGTTCCGTCCCCACCGACATCATCCGCCCCGGCCACGTGCTGCCGCTACGAGCGCGACCCGGTGGCGTCCTCGAACGGCCCGGCCACACCGAAGCAGCCGTCGACCTGTGCGCTCTCGCCGGGCTGCCCGCGGTGGGCGTGATCGCCGAACTCGTCGCCGACGACGGTTCGATGATGCAGTTCCGCGAGATCGAAGCTCTCGGGGCTCGGATGCAGCTGCCGGTCCTCACCATCGAGGAGCTCATCGCCTATCGCAGACTTCGTGACCCAGCGCCGGTGGCCGGGCCCGCTCGCGTGGAGCGGATCGTGGAAACCGTACTCACCACCCCGCACGGCGAGTTCGCGATGTTCGGCTACCTCGACCACCAGACCGGAGCCGAACACGTGGCGCTCGTATCGGGTGACGTCCGCGACGACGCTGTGGTGCGCGTGCACTCGGAATGCCTCACCGGTGAATCGTTCCTCTCGCAGCGCTGTGAATGCGGACCGCAACTCGCGACCGCGCTGGAACGAATCGCCACCGACGGAGGCGTTCTGGTCTACCTGCGCGGTCACGAGGGTCGCGGCATCGGTTTGCTGAAGAAGCTTGCTGCATACCGACTTCAGGACGAAGGCTTCGACACCGTGCAGGCCAACCTCGAACTCGACGAGCCGGCAGACGGACGCGAATACGGCGGCGCAGCAGCCATTCTCAAGGACCTGGGTTTGACGACCGTGCGTTTGCTGACGAACAACCCGGACAAGATTCGCGGACTGGAAGCGCACGGCGTGGACGTCAGCACCCGGTTACCGATCGTCGTGGGTGCAGCGCGGGCCAACATCCACTACCTCGAAACCAAACGCTCTCAGATGGGTCACCTGCTTCCCCAGGGTATTGCGCAGGGTTGGTAGGAATCGAAAGCTACTCTCCACGTGCAGGAACAGTGATCCCCCGGGCGTCGAGGATCGGCCGCACTCCCTCGGCGAAGTGGTACGCCTCCTCGAGGTGCGGGTAGCCCGAGAGAATGAACTCGTCGAACCCGGCATCGTGGTATTCCCCGATGAGGTTCGCGACCTCCTCGTGCGAACCGACCAACGCCGTCCCTGCGCCGCCGCGAACGAGTCCCACACCGGCCCACAGATTCGGGTAGATCTCGAGGGAATCCTTGCTGCCACCGTGCAACGCGGCCATTCGGCGCTGCCCCTCGGACTGCGACGACGAGTGCAGCGCGTGCGCCGCAGACACCTGTTCCTCGGGAAGCTCGTCGAGGAGCTTCTGCGCGACGGCCCAGGCCTCCTCGGAGGTGTCGCGACTGATGGTGTGCAGGCGGATGCCATAGGTAAGCTTGCGGCCCTCGGCATCTGCCAACGCCTGTACTTTTTCGATCTTCGCGCGGGCGTCGGCCGGCGGCTCACCCCACGTCAGGTACGTCTGCACCCGCTTGGCTGCGACGGCCAGAGCAGGCTCGGAGGAGCCACCGAACCAGAACTCCGGCAATGGGTCCGGAGCCTCGGACACCCGCGCATCGGCAACCTTGAAGAACTCACCCTCGTGGTCCACCGAGGTCTCGGTCCAAATGCGTTGTACGAGTTCGAGAAACTCGTCGGTGCGAGCGTATCGCCGGTCATGGTCGATCCAGTCCCCGAAACGGCGCTGTTCGACGTCGTCTCCCCCGGTGACGATGTTGAACAACACTCGCCCTTCCGAGAACCGTTGCAACGTCGCCGCCTGCTGCGCCGCCAACGTGGGCGGCGTGAGGCCGGGCCGGAAGGCAACGAGAAACTTCAGCCGACGGGTGCTCTGCAGAAGGGCGGCTGTGGTCAACCAGGCGTCCTCGCACGACGTTCCCGTCGGAGTCAGCACGCCCTCGAAATCGAGCCGGTCCGCGGCCTGGGCAACCTCGGTGAGATAGCGAAGCGACGGGCGACGAAAGCCGGCGGGTTCGCGGAGATTGCCGGATGCGTGGGACGCGCCGACGATGGAGCGGCCGTCGCCTGCGGTGGGAAGAAACCAGAAGATGCGTGCGGTCACGAGTGGAGCTCCTAGAACGTGGTGGGTGATCAGTTGGTGGCGGCGGATGCGTCTGCGATGGCGTCGTTGTAACGCGTGTCGACGAAGTCCGCGAACGTGTTGCCGCCGGGGATGCTCCCGCTCTCGACGAATGCATCGAAGAGCGCCTGCTCGGACTCGATCACAGTGTCGTCAAGAGCAATTGCGGGTCGTTGGCTTCGTCCCTGCGCCAATTCACCTGCAGCCGGGTCGATCCCGACGGCCGTGGAGTACGCGGACGCCCACTCGGCCGGATTCTTCTCGGCCCAGGCCGAGGCTTTGGCCAGACGAACCACGAAGTCCTGCAACGCAGTGTTCTTCGCCGGATCGTCCAGGGCCTGCTGTGAGGCGATGCCGAACCCGTAACCGTTGGCCACGCCCTCGGCGGTGGTCAGTGTCTTCGAGCCGTTCTGGACCTGCGCGATCGCGGTGAAGGGATCCCAGATCGCCCAGGCGTCGACCTCACCCGAGGTGAAGGCGGTCAGCGCGTCCGCCGGCTGGAGGAAGATGATCTGGACGTCGTCCTCGGTCAACCCGGCCTTCTGCAACTGCAGCAGCACGTGGCCGTGCGCTGAACTTCCCTTGCCCACCGCTATTTTCCTGCCGCGCAGATCGGAGAACGAGGTGAGCGTCGAGTCGGACGGCACGAGGATCTGATCGCCGCTGGCGTCGTTGCTGTAGGCGGAGACAACCTTGATGCGCGCGTTGGCTGCGACGCCGAACACCGGCGGTGTGTTGCCGGTGACCGCGAAGTCGATCTGGCCGGCTGTTGCGGCCTCCACCTGAGGCGGGCCGGAAGTGAAGGTGGAGAACGCAACATCGTATGGGGCCGAGTCGAGCTCACCCGACGCACGAAGCAGCGCCTCGGTGCCGCCCTTCTGGTCGCCGACGTCGAGCGTGACCGTGGTGAGCTGGTCGTCGGAGACGAGTTCGGGTGCTTCGGTGGTAGTGGTGTCGCTGCCGCGGGAGACGCAGCCGGTGAGTCCGACGACCGTCAGAGACAGCGCAGCGAGCACACCGATGGCGCGCAGGGATCTGGAACGAGCGTGTGACGACATGCGTGAAAGATCCTTCTTATGAGAGGAATTGATCGGTCAGTGGACGCCGAGGGCGGACAGCAAATGGGTACGAATGCGGGAGAATCCGGCTGTTCCCCGGTCGCGCGGACGAGGCAGATCGACGGTGACGGTCTCGGCCACAGCACCCCCGTCGAGCACCACCACCCTGTCCCCCAACGCGATTGCCTCGTCGACGTCGTGGGTGACCAGAAGGATGCCGAAGTGGTGCCGTCCCCACAGGTCGAGCAGGAGTGACTGCATGGTCAGTCGAGTGAGTGCATCGAGCGCCCCGAACGGTTCGTCCAGGAGCAGCAGTTCCGGCTCCCCCACCAACGCCCGCGCCAGGGCTGCGCGCTGAGCTTGCCCACCGGACAACGTGAGAGGCCACGCGTCTCGCTTCTCGGCCAGCCCGACTTCGGCGAGCGTTGCATCCGCCGCGGTCAGCGCGTCGTTGCCGGTGACGCCTGCGGTGTTCAGGCCGTAGGACACGTTCTGGCGGACCGATCGCCACGGAAACAGCCGTGGTTCCTGGAACGCCACCGCGGGATTCCCGGCGACGTGCCGCTCACCCGTGTGGTCGGTCGACAGCCCGGCCAGAACGCGCAGGATCGTCGACTTGCCGGACCCGGATCGTCCGACGAGCGAGACGATCTCGCCGCGTTCGATGGACAGGTCGACGCCCTTCAGCACGTGGCTGGATCCGTAGAACTTCTCGATCCCGTGCAGGGTGGCAACGGACGTCGTCGTCGCAGTCATGATTCAGACATCCAATCGGTAACGAAGAGCCCGCTTTTCGAGGATGCGCACGATGCCGTCGGTGGCGATTCCCATCAGCGCGTAGACAACGAGCCCGAAGATGATGGTGTCCACGCGCAGGAAATCCCGCGCATTGTTGATGATGTAGCCGAGCCCGGATTCGGCATTGATCTGCTCGGCCACGATCAGCGACAACCACGCAATAGCCAGCGATTGCCTCAATCCCACCAGTAGTTGCGGGGCGATGCTGGGCAGGATGATGGTGGTGAACCGCTGACGCCACGAGAAGCCGAGTACGACGGCCGTGTCGAGGAAGTCGCGATCGATCTGGCGGATCGCCGAGAACGTGTTGAGGTACAGCGGAAATGCAACTCCGAGAGCCACGAGCAGAATCTTGGGAGTCTCGCCGATCCCGAACCACAGGATGAAGAGCGGGATCAGCCCGAGGTGCGGAAGTGCCCGCAGCATCTGCAGCGGCGGATCGACCGTTGCCTCCGCCAGCTTGGACAGTCCGACGAGCGCTCCGAGGGCCACCCCGATCACACCGCCCAGCACGAGTCCCTGCACCACACGGGTTCCGGAGACGGTGAGGGCATCGGCCAACTCTCCATTGCGTAGCAATTCGAGGCCCGCGTCGAAGATCAGCGATGGCGCCGGCAGTACTCGTTCGGAGAGAACTCCGGCAGCACTGGCAATCTGCCACAGGACGAGGAGGGCGACGGGTGAGAGAACGCGCACGACGGTCCATCGGTACCGCTGCCACACCGACTGTTTCGGCGAAACATGCGCGGGGCCGCCGTTGGGAACGTCGCTGACACGCGTGTCCACGGGTGCCGCGGGAACGGCGTACGACGTCACGACCATGGGTACAGGCCTTCCGGTTGAGTGCGAGCAGGTTCGACTACTCACCTTCGGTCAGACCGGGGCCGAGGACCAGGGTTCGAATCAGCGTGAATTTAGGTCGGGCAGAATTGCTCTCATGAACGTCGAGCCCATCCATACCGAGCGCCTGACGCTGCGCCTGTACGAACCCGACGACGCAGACCGGATTCTCGCTTACTACAGCGACCCCGAGGTGTGCCGATACCTTCTGCACGAAGCGTGGACACACGCCGATGCCGTTGCTGCGGTGGGCAAGCGGATGAAGCGAACCGGATTGAACACTCAGGCACTCGCGATGGTCGTCGAACACGAGGGGACGGTGGTGGGCAACGTCGAGGCATGGTTGATCGACGGGTCACCGGCTCTCGTCGAACTCGGGTGGACGTTCTCTCCTGCCGTGTCCGGCCGCGGATACGCCACTGAGGCGGTGAATGCGCTGATCGAGCACGTGTTCTCGCTACCCCAGATTCACCGTGTCAGCGCGCAGCTGGACGGACGCAACGACGCCTCTGCCCGCCTGGCCGCGCGGGTCGGGATGCGGCAGGAAGCGCACTTCCGCCAGAACTGGTGGTGCAAGGGTGAATGGACCGACACCCTTGTGTACGCGATGTTGCGCGAGGATCGCTGACGTCCATCATGCGACGTTCACCTCTGCGTTGGTTCCACGACACCGACCGGTGACCGGACTGGGGCACTCTCGGAAACTTCACTCGAACTCATGGGAGTTTTACCGATGGCCTCGCTTCGTAGAGCTGCACTGTTGGGCACGCTCGCACTGATCTCTATCGCATCCACGTCGCTGGCCGGCGTTGCCACTGCCGCGCCGGCACGGACCACATCGCCGCTGTGCCAGGTCGCAGACCTCATCCCCAGCGGATCGTCCTCGGGCCTCGGTTACCAATGTGCCGAAGCCGGTCAGCTTCTCGATCTCCCGATCGGTGAGGTGCGCGCGACACAACCGTCGCTCGGGTACGACGAGGTGTACTACAAGCTCGGTCGGTACACGCTCGGCAAGGACGAGATCAACAAGAAGTTCGACGACTGGTGCGAGGCCAACGGCCAGGAAGAGGCCGCGTCGGCGATGCCCGATGCGCGACTGGACAATCCGTCGTCGTTCACCTGCACTGTGCCCGTCGGCCAGGAAACGCCCGACACCATCGCGCCCATGAAGACCGTCGTCATCGGCCCGGGCGGCGTGCCGTACTTGACCGACGGACACCACACGCTCACCTCGTTCTACGAAACGGCCGACGGTGGACCGAATCTGCATCTTCGTCTGCGGGTGGTCGCGAATCTCAGCGATCTGAGCACCACCGATTTCTGGGCGCGGATGAAAGCCGAGAAGTGGGTGTGGAACTACGACGTCGACGGCAACGAGGTTCCGGTGGAGCAGCTCCCGTCGGGAGTGGGACTCGCCAAGTTTCAGAACGACAGGTACCGCAGCCTGACGTACTTCGCCCGCGACATCGGATTCACCCCTGGAACCATCCCGTTCCAGGAATTCTATTGGGGTGCATGGGTTCGCGACTCCGGCGCAGCCGATATCAGCGGCTGGGACAGCAACAACCTCACGAGCTACCTGAGCACCGTCGAATCGGTCTCGCGCGCCCAGGTCGCGACTCCGAAAGACGCGGTGATCGACAGTGGCCGCACCGCAGCGGAACTCGGTGCACTGACCGCGTGGAACGACGGCAAGGCAGCCACGAAGGGTGAATTCGGAAAGCTGTCGGCCCAGTACTCGGATGACAAGCCTGGCAAACTGGCCTACGCCCTGCAGTACAAGATGGGGCTGCCCAGGTAGTGCTTTTTCGACGCGAACATGAATCGGACGGGCTGCGCGCGAATCACCAGCGGTCGACGTGCAGCACCGTCTCGATCGGATCCCGAGGAGCGACCTTGAAGGTCTCCCCCGTGTAGTACGCCGTGGGAATCAGCGCACCCTGATGGAAGTCGTCGGGGATGCCGAGCAGTTCCGAGATCTCGGCTTCCTTCGCGAGATGAATTGTGGTCCATGCTGTTCCGAGACCACGCGCCCGTGCGGCCAGGGCGTAGTTCCACACCGCGGGTAGCAACGAGCCCCACAGACCGGCTTGATTGCCGGCCGGGAGCGTCTTGCCGGCCTGGATGCACGGAATCAGCAGAACCGGAACCTCACCCATGTGCTCGCCGAGCCAGCTCGCACTGTCTCCGACACGCTTCTGGACCGAGGCACGTTCTGGGTCGTCTGTGAACAGGGCCGACGCAGAATGCTTGGACGCCTGATACGCGGTGAACAGTTCGCCGTAGATCGCACCGATCCGAGCGCGAAGATCAGGATCGGTGACGACGATCCACTGCCACCCCTGCTTGTTCGATCCGGACGGGGCCTGCAACGCGATCTCCAGGCATTCCTTGATCAGTTCCATCGGAACCGGTCGCGTCAGGTCGAGACGCTTACGGACGGTGCGCGTAGTGGTCAGCAGCTCGTCGGGAGTGAGGTCGATGATCGGGAATGAAGTCACTCCTCGATCATGCACCATTCGACCCCTGCAGGGCCCGGTTGGTCAATTCATCGTTCGCAGTGTCCCAACGCGCGGCCATTGACCTGCCACCGTGCCCGTCGCCCTCGTCGACGTGAAGTGTCGATCCGGGCCACTCCCGGTGCAGACGCCACGCGGTGACGGCGGGTCCGGACACGTCGCGTCGGCCGTGGATCAGGACGCCCGGGATATCGCGCAGACCTGCGGCGCGGTCGAGCAGAGGCGGATCGCAGAACCCGTCGTGCGACCAGTAATGCGTGGTCAGTCGGACGAAGGCAAGGCGGAACCGGTCATCGTCCCACCTGGGATCGGGTCTGATACCTCCGGTACCGATCGAGATGTGGACATCTTCCCACAATGCCCATTCACGGGATGCGCTGTCCCGCAACACAAGATCGTCCGAGTTCAGCAGTTGGCCGTAGGCGTCGACTATTCGTCCGTGCCCGCGGCAATAGCCAACGCCGGCCTGCTCGGCGAAGGTAGCGAAACGATCCCACGCTTCGGGGAAGACCGCGCCGACGCCCTCGGTGATCCAGTCGACCTCCGCGCGGCTGGTCGTCGTGACCGACACGAGGACAATGCCGAGAACCCTCGTCGGATGCGCGAGCGCGTAGGCAAGAGCGAGAGTCGAACCCCAGGACGCGCCGTTGACGATCCAGGCGTCGACGCCGAGGTGCTCGCGCAACGCTTCGATGTCGGCAATCAGATGGGCAGTGGTGTTGGTGGACAACGACGTCGAGGGATCGGACGCGTGCGGGGTGGACCGTCCGCACCCGCGCTGCTCCAATCCGATTGCGCGAACTCGCGATAGGTCGAAGTGACGACGAAACTGGCTCGCGTTCAGAGTGCCACCCGGACCGCCGTGCAGGTAAACCGCAGGCACGCCGTCTGACGGACCCCATTGCTCCCAATAGATGCGCTGGCCGTCGCCCACATCCAACATCCCGTGCTGCGTCGGGGCATCGTTCGATGTCATACCGACCATCACATCATCATGACGCCGGCAGCATCGGACGAATCGTCGCCCACGCGGACACGTCGACCCAGGAAGGGTTGGACTGCTGCGGTGATCGGAACACCTCGAGCGTCGACAGTTCCGCGATGCATTGAATGTCCGACGCAAGAATCGGCTCATCGAACAGCGTGATGTCCGTCGAGACCTTCCATTGCGGACCCGGGACGGGGGAACCGGTCAAGGTGCCGGCACCCCAGATTCCGCGTCGGGCATGGGTACTGACCCAGAACAGAACCGGCTGCCCGGGTGCCATCAGACGCGTTCGATAGTTGTCGGCGACGCACCACTGCTCGTGCGCACGTCCGGCGTCGACCATCGGTGCGAGATCGGTCTTGTGCGGATTGCACTTGATCACCCACGCACCGAGGGTCCGGTCGGTTATCGCGCGCGCCGTCATGATCGTCATCGTAATGAAGAACTGAGCAACCGCGTCGTTGCTCTGCACCGCGTGGACGATTGCCAACACATCGGGTGTGGACGGCAGCACGACTGGATCAATGAGTTGCGCTCGCCGGCTGTGCCCGAGAGATACCCGGAGGGACTCCCGCACCTACTCGGAACTCTTCGTCTCCAGTTGCACGGCGACCGTGACCGGCAAGCTGCTTGCGAAACACGTACAGCAATTCATGTCGCCACTACGCTGGCCTCATGCGTTCTCGCGAGACCGAACGGACACCATGACAACCCTGGCGCGAGGCGGAAATACCCCAATCGAGGCACAGACGTTCGAGGTCACCGTCGACGATGCCAACGGTGTCGACCTACTTGCGTTCCAAGTGGACACAGGTCGAAAAGTACGCAACGACGACGATTTCGTGTTCTTCAACCAACCGTCGTCGCCTGAAGGCGCGGTCCGACTGTCATCGACGCAGTCGATCAGCATCGACCTGAGACTCGTACCTGGAGACGTCGACGCCATCGTAGTCGCGATCGCATCGGGCAGCGCACTGTCGACTCGCGCTGGATTGATCGTAAGGTGCAGCGATATCGTCAGTCCAGCAACGGGTTTGACCACAGAAACTGCGGCAGTTCTGATCGAAATCTACCGCCGAGGCGGCGGCTGGAAGGTACGCAACGTGAGCGCCGGTTGGGATGCCGGATTTGCCGATCTAGTGCGCGAACACGGGGTCGACGTCGATGACACCGAGAACCCAAAAGTCCGTTCTGTGGCGGGCGAGGAAAAGCTGTCGATGGTCAAGCGCGAGAAGCTCGATCTCCGCAAGCATCACGTGCACAAGGTGCTGCTGAAGAAAGACGCTGTGGGGCTGCGGGCTCGCATCATTCTCGTCATAGACAAGACCGGCAGCATGAGCAAGCAGTACTCGACGCGCGTCGTGCATCGCGTCGTTGAACGCATGGTTCCTGTTGCGACCCAACTCGACGACGACGGCGAGCTCGAGCCCTACCTGTACGGCTCGTGGTACGCGCAGCTGCCGGTCATCACCGTCGCCGACACCGATGCCTGGGCCGACACCTACCTCCATCTGTACGGCCATCACGGTGGCATCGACTACTCGTCGATCGGCGGCACCAACGACGAACTGCCGATCATGAAACAGATCCTGTCCACGGTTGTCTCGCGCCAGCCCACGTTGGTGCTGTTCTTCACCGACGGTGGCTTCACCAAACGCGGCCCGATCGCGAGTTTCATGCGGACGGCGTCGAGCGCGCCCATTTTCTGGCAGTTCATCGGTGTCGGCAAAGCGAACTACGGCCTCCTCGAAAAGCTGGACACCATGGAGGGCAGGCTCGTCGACAACGCCGGGTTCTTCGCGCTCGACGACATCGACAAAGTCTCCGACGCCGAGTTGTACGAACGAATCCTCAGCGAATTCCCGGATTGGATACGTGAGGCTCGGGCGGCGAAGATAATCGACTGACGATAGATACCTCGGGTCAGTGGATCTTGAAGCCGAATGCGGACTCAGGCGGTACCCACCGCGTCGTTGCCCTGAGCCGACGAGACCACCAGATTGTTTGCGGTCAGCTCGTTTCCGTTCTTGACGGCGTCGATCCACTGATCTGTCGACGCGACCGCTGCGAAGTTCGACTGCAGCAGCACCATCAACGCCTTGTGCAGTTGCTCCGCCGAGACGGTGCCTGCCTCGTTCGAGAGATTGATCGCGCCGGTGGCGTCGGACAGAATTTCGACGGTCAGATCCAGCACCTCGGCGTCGGCGCTGGATGCGAGGTCGCAGTTGTTGGTCATGTATCCGACGATCGTGACGGTATCGATATTGTTGCCCTGCAACCACTTCGCGACACCGGTTCCGGCGAACACGCTGCTGTACTTCTTCTCGACTCGCTCGAACGAGGGTTGTACGAGCGCCTGAATATCGGGGTGCAGCTCGTACGTCGGGGTGCCCTTCACGAACGCCGGAGCGCCGTCGGGCATCTCGTGCTGCACGATCGCCACGGGAAGATCCTGCGCCACAGCGGCTTCGATCGCCCGGACAATGTTGGCCAACGACTGGTCACGAGGCGGGTACTGAATCTTCAGCACGCCCTCGAAGTACTCCTGCTGGACGTCGATGACGATCAATGCTCTGCGTGGTGCGGTCATGGTGTTCTCCTTCGACTGGCGATCTCGGTCGCTTCTCATCCTGCGGTGGCGGACTTGCTTCCACGAGTGGCACGGATGCATACTTTCGATTGATTCGGGCCAACGGTGGAGATCGGAGACAGCCATGCGAATCGCGCTCTATGCGTTCGACGGCATCACGATGTTCCACCTCGCCGCGCCGTTGATGGTGTTCGGCGAGGTGACTCGACTCGGACTCGCCCCGGATTGGGAGACGCGGGTGTGGTCCGACCGAGCCGGGTCGATCAGCACCGAGGAGGGCTTCCCGGTCGGCGAGATCGCCGGCCCCGATACCGTCGACTGGGCCGACATCGTCATCGTCACGTCGTGGCCGGAGTCGTTGCCGCACATCGGGAAAGACTTGTCGGCGGCGCTCAGCGACGCCCATTCGCGTGGAGCGGAAATCGCTGGATTGTGCCTCGGCTCGTTCGCCGTCGCAGATACCGGATTGCTAGCCGGCCGCCCGGCCGTCACTCATTGGACCAAGATGACCGAACTGCGGGAGCGAAATTCGCACGCCGGCGTCGACGAGTCGGTGCTCTACATCGATCACGGCGACGTGATGACGTCTGCGGGCACCGCGTCGTCGATCGATTCCTGCCTCCACATCGTGCGCAAACACCTCGGTTCGGCGGCGGCGACCCGGGTGGCGCGGAGTCTGGTGGTCGCACCTCACCGCGACGGTGGCCAGGCCCAGTACATCGAGCGTCCGGTCACGGAGGCATCCGGAGGTACCGCGATTGCCGACGTGCTGAGCTGGGCCTTCGAAAGACTGGACGAGCCCTTGCCGATCGAGCGACTGGCCGAACATGCACGCATGAGCCGACGCAGCTTCATCCGCCAGTTCCACCTCGAGACGGGGTCCACCCCCGCCCGCTGGGTATTGGAGAAGCGACTGAACGAGGCCAAGAGCCTGCTCGAAACGACCGATCGCAGCGTCGAGAACATCGCAGCGCTTTGCGGATTCGGCAGCGCCGTCACTTTGCGTCAGAACTTCCGCTCGGCCTTCGCGGTGACACCGACGGCCTACCGACGGCAGTTCGCCGTCGGTTCAACAACCACGAGCATCGTCGACAGGCAAAGATGAGCGACGTGATCCTGTGGATAGTTGCCGGAGTAGAGCTCGCTGCCATCATCGCGCTCGGTGTGGTCTTGATCGTCTCGCGTCGAAAGCTGAAGCACACACGTCGTGCGCTGGACCGCGCTCTCGAATCGCAGCAACGCCGTAAGCGACGCGGCATCGTGCCCTTCGCGATCAGAACCGCCTTCCACACCACGGACTTACTCATCAACAAGGGCTTCGGCGCAACGGTCCGCAACTCCGTCGAGGACCTCGCCGGCTGGGCGAAGGTGGAACGCCCCGACCTGGCGCGTATGACGGCAGACGGGGACATCGTGGTGATGTTCTCCGACATCGAGGGCTCCACCGCCCGCAACGAGGAACTCGGCGACCGCGGCTGGGTGAAGCTGCTCGAGAAGCACAACAAGTTGATCCGCAAACACGTCGACGATCACGGCGGTCACGTGGTGAAAAGCCAGGGCGACGGCTACATGATCGCCTTCTCCGACCCGGCCCAGGCCGTGCGCTGCGGGGTGAAGGTGCAGGAAGCGCTGCTGAAGAACCCCGATCGCTGGGACCGCATCCGCGTCCGTATGGGCGTGCACGTCGGCAGCTCGGTGCGCCGAGGTGACGACCTGTTCGGGCTTAACGTCGCGATGGCGGCCCGAGTGGCGAATCAAGCCGACGGCGGCGAAATACTGGTCAGCGAACCGGTGCGCAATGCCATCGGCGCCGCGCACGACCTGAGCCTCGGTACGCCCCGAGACGTCGAACTCAAGGGAATGAGCGGAACATTTCAGTTGTACCCCGTGACATTGCCGGTGCTGCCGGATGCTGAAGTCAAGCAACTCGACTAGATCTGCTCGGGCACAATCATACTCAGCAGGTGGTAGCTCAGACATTTGCCGTGTCCGTCGAGCACCGGGCTACCCGTCACTCCCCCACCGAGCACGCCGGGTAGCTCGAACACCAGTCCGGAGACCAGGGGCATGTCGGTTCGGCGTACCTCTCCCGTGACCAGCGGCGCAAAATGCGCAGCGACGGCCTCGACAGTCATTGCGCGAGTCAGCACTTCGTAGCTTTCGTCGGTCCGCGGGAAGACAGCAAGAATGAGAGTGTCGCCCTTGTCCCCGGTTCGCACGTCGGCGAGATCGTCGACAGTCCTCATACCGTCACCTCCGTGATGTGCAGGGCGGTCGTCACCTGTGCACGTGGAATCAGACAGGATCTGATAGCCAAGACCTCCGTGTTGCTGCTGCGCGCACCGCCACCGCCGGCGGGCCCGTTGGTGTAAAGACTCTCGACTTCCCAGCCGACGAGAGCCGCAGTTTCGGCGTCGGGCACCTTCGCGGTTACGCGCAGCCGCACTTCAGGGACATCGGTGGGGGCGACGAGTCCACGGAATGCAGCGCCCGCACCGATGTACTCGATACCCACGTTCTCGGCGGATATACCGTGCACCTCCCACAGTCGTTGCTGCACAATCTCTCCGGCGAGCTCGGCGCGTTGCAGCGAGCGCGGACCCGCGTAGCTGATCTGCCCCTCACCGAGCCAACCGCCCCGGAACCCGAGGGTCACTTTCAGCTCCTCTGGCCGCGTGCTGCCCGTCGCCCCGGACACCGCCACCCGATCGGGTCCGATGGTCTCGAACGAGACCCCGGTGAAATCGGCGGTTACATCCGGCGTCAGATAACTGGCGGGATCGCCGACCTCGTACAGCAATTGCTCGGCGCACGTTCGACGCGTCAGCTCCCCGCCGGTACCGTCGACCTTGCCGAATTCTGCTGTACCGTCTGCATGTACATCGCCGAACGGAAAGCCCAGATTCGCCAGACCCTGCACCGGCTTGGTGACCGGATCGGCGAAGTAACCACCGGTCAGTTGGCCCGCACATTCGAGAAGATGTCCGACGGCCGTTCCTGCACCGAGCGTCTCCCAATCCTGCCCGGCCCAACCGAACTCGTGCATCAGGGGTGCGAGATACAGCGCCGGATCGGCGAGACGGCCGGTGACGACCACGTCGGCACCGACATCGAGTGCGGGCAGCACTGCATCGGCCCCGATGTAGGCGTTGGCCGACACCAGTTCCTCGGAATGCTCCGACAGCGGGCGACCGGTCTCCCACACCACCGGGTCGATCCGTCGCACCGCGTCCAGTACGTCGTCACCGGTGACGGCAGCGATACGTACCGAACGCGAACACACCTGCTCGGCCACGCGCGCAACGACGGCCGCTGCCGCAACAGGATTCGCGGCTCCGGAGTTGGTGACGACGGTGATGCCCTGCTCGGTCGTCGCCCCGAGAACTGCACGCATCCGCGCTGCCAACAGCGGGTCGTAGCCCGCCGTGGGATCGAGCAGTCTTCGGGCCTGCCCTGTCGCCACCGTCCGCTCTCCGAGGCACTCGAAGATCAGATAGTCGAGCTCGCCCCGCTCGGCCAAGATCTGCGCCGGGTCGATGCGATCGCCGGCAAAACCTGCGCCGGCACCCAACCGGACGGTTCCGCGGGCGCTCATGACGACCACAGCGGGATCGCGCCGGTGGCCATGGCAACGCCGAGCATGCCGAGACTGATCAGCCACGCCCACCCCAACGTGTGCCGAATGTGCTTTCCGATGTCGACTTTCGCGAGACCCACCAAAAGGTAGAACGCGCCGGTCATCGGGCTGATCGGGAATCCGACCGTTTCCTCACCGATGATCGAGGCCTGCGCCAGATCGATTGCGCTGACTCCGAATTGGTCACCCACCTCGATGAGGACCGGCAGCACGCCGAAGTAGTAGGCGTCCGGCCCGAAGATCAGGCTCATCGGGACGGCGAACACGCCGACGATGAGCGGCAAGGCGGGGGCCATCGCGTCCGGAATGGCATTCGCTGCGCTGACCGCCATGGACTCGATCATGCCGCTGCCGTCGAGCACACCGAGAAGTACCCCTGCAGCCAACAACGTGCCGACCATCAGCATCGCGCCGACAGCGTGGGCCTCGATGCGGGCGGACTGGGCCTTCATTCCGCGGTAGTTGACGAGAAGCGCCACGATAGTGGCGATGATGAAGCACGTTTCCGGAGGGGCGATGGCGGCGATCAACGCAGCCAACGTCGCGATTACCAGGAAGGCATTGACCCAGAACAACTTCGGCCGCAGCAGTGCTCGGTCACTCGACGCGGTTGCCGGACCGTCCGCATCGTCGCCACCGGTCGCCGGGCTGCCGGGCTCCTCGTTCGCGTCACCGACTGCGGATCCGGTATCCCCGGATCCCACGGACATTCGTTCGGCGATTCGCGCCGTCGACTCCTCCACGACGGCCGACGCATCGCCCGCGGCGACCTTGGCCAGGCGGGTCCGCTCACGCCGACCCAGGTAGTAGGCGACGCCCAGTGCGAACACGACTCCGGCGATCTGAGCAGGAATCAACGGTACCCACAGTTCGTTGGCGTCGACACCCAGAGTTGCTGCAGCGCGAGCCGTCGGACCACCCCAGGGGACCATGTTCATCACTCCGGCACCGAGACCGACGCAGGTGGCCAGGACGAGCCGGCTCATACCGAGGCGTTCGTAGATCGGGAGCATGGCGGGGACGGCGATCAGGAACGTGGTTGCGCCGGCACCGTCGAGGTGAGCCACCACGGCGAGGGCAGTGGTCGCGACTGCCACGGTCGGCGGGGCACTACCTGCCCAGCGCACGATGCGGGCGATGATGGGATCGAACAGTCCCGCGTCGCGCATGATCCCGAAGAACACGATCGCGAAGAGGAACATCGCCGCGACGCCCACCACGCCGCCGAGTCCGTCCTTGACGAACCCGGCCACCTCGGATGGCGAGTTGCCGGCCAGGAACGCCGCAGCGAGCGGGACACCTGCGAGCGCGACGATCGCCGCAACGCGTTGGGTGAACAACAGCAGCAGAATGATGGCAATCGTCCCGAAGCCGAGCAGTGACAGCATGTGATCTCCTTCATCGAATACGACGAGTGTTGTGCAGATCACTTACTCCGTCCAACATCAGTTGGGTATAGATTCATGCATCGTGGGCATAAACCTGGGCATCGCCCATCTACGCGCCGTCGTCGCACTCGCCGATCATGCGAGCTTCACTGCAGCGGCGAACTGGCTTCAGGTCTCGCAACCCAATCTGAGCCGTACCGTCGCCGAGGCCGAGCGACGCCTGGGCGTCCGACTGTTCGTGCGCACCACCCGCAGCGTCGACCTCACCGGAGACGGACACGAAGTCACGGCCTATGCCCGTCGGGTATTGCTCGAGTTCGACGACGGCCTGGAGCAGATCGGGCGCTTCGTATCCGGTGACCGCGGAACCGTCACCATCGCGTGCCTGCCCTCGATCGCGGCGACGTTTCTCCCGCCGTACATCGTGGACTTCCGCAGCAGTCACCCCGACGTCTCGGTACACATCAGAGACGGGCTGCGCGACGACGTGGTGGCCTCGGTTCGCGACGGTTCCGTGGACTTCGCAGTCGTCGCCGCGTCGGGGCGAGCGAACGATCTGATGCGCACGACGGTCAGCACCGACGCATTCGTCTGCGCGCTACCGCCGAATCATGCGCTTGCACAACGGACAAGCCTGCTGTGGACCGACCTCGCCGACCAGCCGTTCGTCGCGTTCGGTCCCGAATCGAGCATCGCCTCGCACGTGCAACTGGGGCTCGAAAGCGCGGGAGTCGACGTCGGACCATCGGTTCAGGCGCACAACGTGGCCGCCGTGGCGGGCCTGACCGCTGCCGGACTCGGCATCACCGTGATCCCGGAACTGGTGGAGCCGATGATGTCGTTCGCGAACCTGATCTACCTGCCCATCGAGCCGACCATCCATCGGACCATCTCTGTTGTCCAGTTGCCCGGGCGTCGCCAAAGTGCAAGTTGCTCGGCATTTCTGGATATTTTGGTGCCCGCCTTGAACGAATGAATGGTCCATTCAACACGTCTGAGCGCGTGAATGGACCATTCATTCGATGGGGGGGTGAGCCAGAGAAAACTACTTCTTTGCCGACTCCAGAGCCTCGTTGAAGGTCTTCGAGGGGCGCATCACTGCAGCGGTGGCTTCGGGGTCCGGGTAGTAGTAGCCGCCGATGTCGACAGCCGTGCCCTGGACCTCGTTGAGTTCGGAGACGATTTTCTCCTCGTTCTCCGCAAGCGTCTTCGCCAGTGCAGCGAAGTGCTTGGCCAGTTCGGCGTCCTCGGTCTGCTCGGCGAGTTCCTGTGCCCAGTACAGAGCGAGGTAGAACTGGCTGCCACGGTTGTCGAGTTCACCGGTCGAGCGCGACGGGCCCTTGCTGTTCTCGAGCAGCTTGCCGGTGGCGGAGTCGAGTGCCTTGGCGAGGATGGTCGCCTTGACGTCGCCGGTCTTGGTACCCAGATCTTCGAGGCTCACGGCCAGGGCCAGGAACTCGCCGAGCGAATCCCACCGCAGGTGGTTCTCCTCGATGAGCTGCTTGACGTGCTTGGGAGCCGAGCCGCCTGCACCCGTCTCGTAGAGACCGCCACCTGCCATCAGCGGAACGATGGAGAGCATCTTGGCGCTGGTGCCGAGTTCGAGGATCGGGAACAGGTCGGTGAGGTAGTCGCGCAGGATGTTGCCGGTGGCGGAGATGGTGTCGAGTCCGCGGACCAGACGCTCCATCGTGTACCGAATGGCACGAACCTGGGACATGATCTGGATGTCGAGGCCCTCGGTGTCGTGGTCCTTCAAGTACTTGCGCACCTTGCCGATGAGCTCGTTCTCGTGCGGGCGGTACGGGTCGAGCCAGAAGACGACCGGCATTCCGGATTCACGCGCACGCGTGACGGCGAGCTTGACCCAGTCCTGGATCGGGGCATCCTTGACGATGCACAGGCGCCAGATGTCGCCCTCTTCGACGGTCTGCGTCAGCAGCACCTCGCCGGTGGCCTTGTCGGTGATGTTCGCGACGCCTGCCTTCGGCACCTCGAAGGTCTTGTCGTGCGAGCCGTACTCCTCGGCCTTCTGAGCCATCAGTCCGACGTTGGGAACGGTGCCCATCGTCGTCGGGTCGAACTGGCCGTTGGTCTTGCAGAAGTTCACCATCTCCTGGTAGATCCGGGAGAACGTCGACTCGGGGTTGACGGCCTTGGTGTCCTTGGGACGACCGTCCGCTCCCCACATCTTGCCGCCGGCGCGAATCATCGCGGGCATGGATGCGTCGACGATGACGTCGCTGGGCGAGTGGAAGTTCGAGATGCCGCGGGCGGAGTCGACCATCGCGAGCTCCGGACGGGTCTCGTGACACTTGTGCAGGTCTTCGATGATCTCGTCGCGCTTGGACGCCGGGAGCGTCTCGATCTTGGTGTACAGGTCCGAGAGGCCGTTGTTGACGTTGACGCCCAGCTCCTCGAAGAGCTCGTTGTGCTTGGCGAACGCGTCCTTGTAGAACACACGCACAGCGTGGCCGAACACGATGGGGTGAGAGACCCGCATCATGGTCGCCTTGACGTGCAGGGAGAACATGACGCCGGTGTCGTAGGCGTCCTGCATCTCGTGCTCGTAGAAATCGAGGAGCGCCTTCTTGCTCATGAACATCGAGTCGATGACGTCACCGTCGGTGAGCGAGACCGTCTCCTTGAGCACGATCGGCTCGCCGTCGGCGGGCAGCAGCTCCATCTTGATCTCACGGTCACCGTCGACGACCGTCGACTTCTCGCCGTGGTAGAAATCGCCCTCGCGCATGTGCGCGACGTGGGTGCGCGACGCCATCGACCACTCGGTCATGCTGTGCGGGTGCTTGCGGGCGAATTCCTTGACGGCCTTCGGCGCGCGGCGATCCGAGTTGCCTTCACGCAGAACAGGATTGACCGCGCTACCGAGGCACTTGGTGTACCGGTCGCGGATCTCGCGCTCTTCGTCCGTCTTCGGATTGCCGGGGAAGTCGGGGATCGCGTAGCCCTTGTCCTGCAGTTCCTTGATGGCAGCGAGCAGCTGCGGAACCGACGCGCTGATGTTGGGCAGCTTGATGATGTTGGTCTCGGGCAGCTGCGTCAGCTTGCCCAGCTCGGCGAGGTTGTCGGTCACTCGCTGGTCTTCGTTGAGGTAGTCGGGGAACTCGGCGAGGATGCGGTTGGCAACGGAGATGTCACTCGACTCGACGTTGATCTCGGCCGCGCTGGCGAAAGAACGTATGACCGGCAGAAACGCGTGAGTCGCCAGCATGGGCGCCTCGTCGGTCAGGGTATAGATGATGGTCGGCTTCTTCGCAGTCATGTTTCGCCTTTGCCTCAGTTTCAACGTCGTCTTTTGGATGCGTCCACCGTCGACTTTAATCTTTGAACCCGCCGCTGTGCGTGCCAGTGGGGTATCACTCCATCGGCGGTTCCAAGTTACCGACCGGTAGGGCGCTCAAAGGTTTTCGCCGCCTACCCCTGCCCCGCCTCTGACCACCGTCGGAGCATCCGATTTGCCCGGATCGGAACAACGGACCCCTCCCCGACCGTTGAACCGAATATGACGTCCTACAAAACTGTCAATCCTGCCGACGGCACAACTGTCAAGGAATTCGAAACTCTCGACGCGGCCGGCGTCGAGCGCGCACTGGCCGACGCACACGCCGGATTCCAGACGTGGCGCAAGACCTCACCGAAGCACCGCGCCGAAATTCTGCACAAGGTCGCCGATCTCTACACCGAACGTTCGGACGAACTGGCGCGGGCCATCTCGCTCGAAATGGGCAAGCCGCTCACCGAATCCCAGGGTGAGGTGGAGCTGTCGTCGAACATCTACCACTACTATGCCGACAACGGTCCTGTGCTGCTCGAGGACGAGAAGCTGGACGTCCCCGGCGCGGAAGACACTGTGCTGCAGCGCAAGCCGGTGGGCGCGCTCGTCGGCGTCATGCCGTGGAACTTCCCGTACTACCAGGTGGCCCGATTCGCCGGCCCGAACCTGATGGTGGGCAACACGATTCTGCTCAAGCACGCACCGAACTGCCCGCAGTCGGCTCTGCTGATGGAGGAGATCTTCCAACAGGCCGGACTCCCCCAGGACGCGTACATCAACATCTTCGCGACCAACGATCAGATCGCCGAGATGATCGCCGACCCACGCGTGCAGGGTGTCTCGCTCACCGGTAGCGAGCGGGCCGGAACCTCGGTTGCCGAAACCGCCGGACGCAACCTCAAGAAGGTCGTGCTCGAACTCGGCGGCTCGGACGTGTTCATCATGCTCGACTCCGACGACATGGATGCCACCGTCGAGTCCGCGACCCGGGCGCGATTGTCCAACGCAGGCCAGGCGTGCAACGCCGCCAAGCGCATCCTCGTCGCCGAGGAGTTCTACGACGACTTCGTCACCAAGCTCACCGCATCGTTCGAGGCAGTGCAGACGGGCGATCCGTTGGACGCGAACACCACTCTCGGCCCGCTGTCGTCGCAGACCGCAGCCGACACGTTGATCGAACAGATCGACGACGCCGTCGCCAAGGGCGCAACCTTGCTGACCGGCGGCAAGAAGATCGACGGACCGGGTGCATTCGTACAGCCGACGTTGCTGACCGACGTCACCCCGGACATGCGTGCGTACAGCGAGGAGCTGTTCGGACCGGCAGCGGTGATCTACAAGGTCGAAAGCCCGCAGCAGGCAATCGAATTGGCGAACTCCTCGGCCTACGGCCTGAGCGGCTCGGTGTGGAGCGCCGACCTGGACAAGGCCCGTGACGTGGCCGAGCAGCTCGAAGTGGGCATGGCTTTCGTCAACGAGCACGGCACTACGCTCCCCGGCCTGCCGTTCGGCGGCGTCAAGCGCTCCGGCGTCGGCCGCGAGCTGGGACCGTGGGGCATGGACGAGTTCGTGAACAAGAAGCTCGTGCGCGTCTCCGCGAAGTAGATCCTGTCGGCAAGGCTCCCCGGGCAGTTGCCCGGGGAGCTTTGTCATGCCGCGGTCATACTGTCCCGATGATCGTCGAACATGCTCTGCTGCACGTCGTCCCCGATCGAACCGACGACTTCGAGGCCGCGTTCGCCGACGCGAAATCGATCATCGCCTCGATGCCGGGGTTCGTGAATCTGACATTGTCGCGGGGCATCGAGCAGCCGAATACGTATCTACTGCTGGTCGAATGGGAACGCCTCGAAGACCACACCGAGGGCTTCAGGAAGTCCGACGAGTACCAGAAGTGGAAGACGCTGCTGCATCATTTCTACGACCCCTTCCCCGTCGTCGAGCATTTCGCTCCGAGGCTCAGGGCGTAGGAGATAAGTTCGTTTCTCGTCCCCATCGCCGTTTCGAGGAGTCACCCGTGGCCAATGCTTCGTCGTTCGTATCCAAGCAGGACGACACCGAGATCAGTACCTACATCTGGGCGACGTCCGCCGACCCGGCTCGCGGAGTCGTACAGATCGCGCACGGGCTCGCCGAGCACGGCAGCCGCTACGCCCGCTTCGCCGCAGCGTTGAACGACGCCGGATTCCACGTCGTGGCGTCCGATCATCGCGGCCACGGAGAGTCGATCGTCGACACCCCCGGCGATTTCGGTGCTGCAGCGTTCGCGGGTTTGTGGGCCGACATCGAGCAGCTGGGCGAATCACTGCTGAACGAATATCCCGACCTGCCGCTGTTCCTGTTCGCCCATTCCATGGGATCGTTTGCCGCGCAGCATGTTCTGATCGAACGATCCGATCTGTACGAGGGTGTGGTGCTGTCGGGCTCGACCACGCTGAACATCCTCGCCGCCGGAATGGCCGACGCCCCAGCCGGTGACCTGAGCGTGTTCAACGCCGCCTTCGAGCACCGCACCGGATACGAGTGGCTCTCCCGCGACGAGGCCGAAGTGGACGCCTACGTAGCCGACCCGCTGTGCGGCTTCGACCTCCCGGAGTCGACGGTCCCCGCGTTGTTCGGTGAGGCCGACAAGCTCGCCGACCCGCACAACCTCGAGCAGATCCGCTCCGATCTCCCGCTGCTCATCACCTCGGGAACCGACGACCCGCTCGCCGGGGGCGGACAGTTGATCGAGACCCTCGCTGCCCGATACCGCGAGGCCGGAATGAGCGACGTCTCCGTCACCCTCTACCCCGGTGCCCGCCACGAGATCCTCAACGAGACCAACCGGGACGAGGTCACCGCGAACATCATCGGCTGGCTCACCGACCGCGCCGGATAGACCTACCGCTTTCGCAACTGCACGGGCTGCCCGTCCTCCGGGAAGGGCAGCGACGTGAAGTTCAGCGGCGCAACGTAATCGGGGTCGACCGACCAGTCGAACCGCAGCAGCAGATGATGCATGATCGTCTTGATCTCCGCTCCGGCGAAGAACATGCCGATGCACTTGTGCACGCCTCCGCCGAACGGCTCCCACGCGTAGCGGTGCACCTTGTCCTCCCGGCGGTCGTCGGCGAACCGGCCGGGATCGAATTTCTCCGGGTTCGGCCAGTACTCGGCCATGTGGTGCGTGAAGTGTGGGGCGACCGACGCATACGTCCCCGCGGGGACGAACTTGCCCTGCACCTCGGTGTCCTTGACCGCGCGGCGCGCAACCACCGGCGTGGGCGAGACCAAACGCAAGCATTCCTTCATCACCAGATCGACGCTGTGCAGTTCGTCGAGTTGCGCGAGCGTCGGCGCATCGGTACCGAGCGCCTCGGACTCGGCACGGCACTTGTCCTGCCACTGCGGATGCTGACCGAGGTACTGCATCATCGTCGACAGCGTGATCGTCGACGTGTCGTGCGCGGCCATCAGCAGGAAGATCATGTGGTCGATCACTTCGTCGTCGGAGAAACGCTCGCCGTCGTTCCCCTCGATGTGACACAGAACCGAGAACAGGTCGTCGGTCTCGGTGGCACGCCGGGACGGAAGGTACCGCCGGAAGAACTCCTCGAGCATGGCGCGGCCGTCGAGACCGCGCTTCCACCGAGTTCCGGGAACCCGAAAGCGCA
Organism: Rhodococcus cercidiphylli; assembly: GCF_033042225.1. Taxonomy (NCBI): domain Bacteria; kingdom Bacillati; phylum Actinomycetota; class Actinomycetes; order Mycobacteriales; family Nocardiaceae; genus Rhodococcus; species Rhodococcus cercidiphylli. Next base: position 63,971 of record NZ_JAWLKE010000008.1, on the reverse strand, counting down.
CAATGGATGTCGCCGCCTGAACGCACGCCACGAAACTGGAGTTCAGCTCGGCGATCTCGGCATCGGTGCTGCCCTCTGCGCCGCCCATGAAGATGCTCGTTGCCACCTCCAGGGTCAACGCCTTGAGCGCCGGGTAGACCTGAACGTCGCGCCCGCCTTGCCACGCGTCCAAACCTGTTGCTGTGACAGGATTCAACGCCTCGACGGATTTGGTGAGCCGGTCCCTGGTGAAGGCCTGCTGCATGATCCGTCGGTGCTTCAGATGCTCCTCGGAGTCGAGCAACATCAATCCGCCGTGAAAGAACGGGCCGATCAGCAGGGACCAGCCGTCACCGTTCGCGAACGCCTTGTCGGCGTTCTGCAACACCTCTTGGCATGCGTCCGGACCCAGAACGGTGATCCACTTCTGACCGGCCATCGTCAGCCACGACACCTCGCCGTACTTCTCCCACCGACTCCCGAGCAGTTTGAGGGGATCTCGGATGTACTCGAGCGTGTGCCCGACGACGGGCATACCGCCGTCGCCGTAGACCGGTTGGAGCGTTGAATCAGCAGGTGGAGCAGCGAGAGCACGTGCCATTGTCGACCTCCGTCAATCTGACAGAGCGTCCTGTCAGATGGGATGTAGTCTGCGTCACACCTGCTCCCTCTGTCAAGATCTACTCATGGCTTCCACGCGCCGCTACAACGGCATGAGCGCAGACGATCGCACCGCCGACCGTCGCGCACGGTTGCTCGAAGCCGGACTCGAAGTGTTCTCGACGGCCGGTGCCCAGAACACGACCATGACCGCGATCTGCGTGGAGGCGAAGCTGACCGAGCGCTACTTCTACCAAAGCTTCTCCAGCAAAGAGGATGTGCTCGAGAAAGTGGTGGAGTCGGTATCCGACGAGATCCGGGCCGCTGCCCTGGACGCTCTGCACTCCCCCGCCCCCACCGTCGAGGACCAGGTACACAACGCCATCGCCGCGTTCGTCGGCGTGCTCACCGACGACCGCCGCAAGGGCCGCGTCGCGATGATCGAGTCACTGGCCGTCGACTCACTGCGGGACTATCGACGACAGTCCATGCGCGCGTTCGCGCATCTGGTCGCCGAGCAGTCACGCGAGCTGTTCGGCGAACAGGCCTGGCCGCAGCCACAATCCGAGATCAACGGCCTGCTGTTCATCGGCGGACTCGCGGAACTGGTCATCGCGTGGTTGAACGACGAGATAGCCGTCACCCCAGCGGATATCGTCGACGCCGCCACCCGCCACTTCATCGCGACGGCACACCGCTGAGGTGCCTTCGGCAGTGGCGTGATTAAGTGCCCCCTGAGGCACTTACCCGCACCACTGCGCCGGAGGCGCACTCCTACCGGTCGAAGTGCGCCTTGGAGATCTGACCGTGCACGCCGACCGTCTTGTCGACCACCTGCGACACGGTGAAGTTCGCGGCCGCGGAGAGGTACGCGTACGCCGTCGCCCGGTCCATACCGAGGTCGGTCTCGAGGAAGTCGAGCGCGTTGACCACGGCGCGACGCATGGCGGCGTTCAGGTCCGAACTCTGGCCGCCGACGGCACCGTCCGGATCGGACAGGCCGATCGGAATCCACGAGTCCTCGTTCTCGGCAAAGGGATACGAGTACGCGACGGACGGGGCATCTCCACTGCCCGCCTTGCAGACAGTGAGCCGGAAGGTGCCACGCAGAGAACCTTCCATCGCGGTCAGCGCCACCTCCCCGTCGCCCATCGCCATGTGCGGATCGCCGACGTAGAACAACGCACCCTCCGCGAATACCGGGAGGTAGAACGTCGATCCGACACCGAGCAAACCGACGTCGATGTTGCCGCCGCCGAGCGTCGGCGGAATCGAGTTCGCGTTGGGTGACGTCAGACCCGGGTCGCTGGCGAACGCCACGCCCATCATGCCCATGAACGGGCGCAGCGGAAAGCGCACGGCGGCATCGCCGTAACGCATCACACCTTGCCCGTCCTCGACGGCGGTGAACGTGGAGACGTTGCCGTACTGCGTCGGATCACCCGACGGCCTGCCATCGCTGCCGATCGGAGGCATCACCTCGTCCAGGCTGATACCTGCGGGTGCCTCACCGGACGCGGTCACCGCCAAGGAACCCTTGCCGTGCCGACTCGACACCACGCCGTACGGCACGCGGGGAATCGCCTCGAGCGTCTCGATCTTGAGCACATCACCACGCTGCGCACCTTCGACGAACACCGGCCCCGTCACCACGTGCGGACCGTCGACGTCGAAGTTGCGGACCGTCCGGTCGTACCCGCCGGCGATGTCGATGGCGTCCTGCAGCACATCGGATTCGGATACACCTTTGCCGCCGAAGAACTCAACGGGATCGCGGCCCTGGTCTTCGAGAATTCCCTCGTGGCTGAGCGCATCGATGGTCACCGTCTCACCGGACTTCATCCGCAGCACCGATTCGGACTCGACCGTCGGGACGTACCCCCACAGAACCTTGTCGACTTCGGAACTCAGGTAGTGATCGCCGGAGATATCGCCCGCGCCGGGCTGAAGAATGCCGACCGGTGCCGGGGCCGACGAACTCGCGGCGGCGGTGCTCGTCGACGTCGACGTCGACGTCGAACAGGCTGCCGTTCCGGCGATTCCGACGCCCGCGCCCAGCGCGGCCACCGCCTGAATGAATCCGCGACGTCCGATCCCCTTGGTGATCGTCTCCGCTGCCTGCTCCGCCATCGACCGCGCCATGATGCCTCCTGAATTGTCCGAAACCCGAACGTAGACCGGAGGTGTTTCTCGGCAGTTACGATCACGCGTCGCGGCAATTGCTCAGCTTGGATCGCTGCCGCCGATTGCCGACCACCAGATGGCGGTGATTGCAGCCAACAGACTCACTGCCACGAACTCGGCGAATCCGCCTCCGTCGACGACCAGCCACAGCAATCCGATGATCGGACCTGCCACCGCGGCGGGAGCGTCCAGCATGATCCGACGCCGCAGCGACCCGAAGCGATCACTGCGCGTACGGAGGTCGGACTCGTTCAACCGCGGCGCGTCGAGCGGAGCGCCGGGAGGCAACGAATTACAACGCCGCCCCGACGGCAGCGCAACAATTCCGGGTTCGATGACGAAAGCGCGCCGCCCGAGAATCGACCTACTCGCACGCGCGTCGGCGTCGGGGACGATCGCCAGAAGCCCGGTGTGGAAGTAGACGGGGTACCAGGCCCGCCCACCGTTCTTCTGTACTTCCAGGTATCCGCGAGAACGCATACGGTGTTGAAACCGCACTCGCCGCACGGTGGTCGAGGTGTTCATCGACCTCCCGGCCAGCACGGCGCACGCTGTCGACCAGCCCGTCCAGACGAGGACGATCAGGGCCACGAAAACGCTCAGTGGCGCAATGACGACAACGGTCGATGCCGCGACAACCAGAGTGATTGCCGCGGCACCGACCGGATACCCGAGACCGTGAGCTATTTCAGGAACCCGACCTTCGACATATCGAGGTCGCCGAATCCTGGAGCTCCGAAGTTCGCGAGATTCGACTTGGTCGCGTACGTCGATGGACGCTGGAACATCGTCAGGCTGTGGCCCTCGGCCCAGATCGCCTTGTCCGCTTCGTTGTAGTCGGCGATGCGTGCATCGTCGTCGAGCTCGGCGGCAGCCGTGTCGAGCAGACCGTTGATCTCCTCGGATCCCACCTGGCCGTAGTTCTGCAGCGTGCTGCCGGGCGTGAGCCGGAAGATGCCGTCACTGCTCGAGGTGTACGGCGTTCCCTCCCAGGTGAAGTGGGTGACGTCGAACGCTCCGACCAGAATGTACTTCTCGAAGAAGTCGTCGGACGGCACTGCGTCGATGATGAGGTTGGCACCGACGGCCTTGAGGTTCTGCTGGATGATCTGCGCTTCCTGCGTCGCATTCGGGGTATCCGCCGGAATGATGTCGTGCAGATCGAGCTGCTGCCCGTCCTTGGAGCGGAACTCGCCGTTCATCGTCCAACCAGCCGCGTCGAGTTCCGACTTCGCTTTCTCCGGGTCGAACGTGATGTCGCCGTTGTTCGCCTGGTAGCCCTTTTGACCGTCGACGTAGATGTGACTGTTCAGGACCGTCGGGTTCGAGGTGATCTGGCCGAGCTGCGAGGTGGCCAAGTAGTCACGGTCGATCGCCTTCATCAACGCTACCCGGACGGCCTTGTCCGAAGTGATACGACCGGGCGCACCGTTGAAGTCGAAGTGCCGGTACTGCGGCCCCAGGCTCTGACGGAGGTCGACGTTCGGGATACCGCGCGCGACCTTGAATGCGTCTGCGCTGCTGCCCAGTTCGTAGTAATCGATCTCACCGCTCTGCAACGCGCCAACGGAAGCCGTCGAATCAAGTGGCAGGAACGTGATGGTGTCGAGCACCGCTGGGTTTTCGCCCCACCAATCGGGGTTGCGCTCGGCCACGATGCGCTTGCCGCCGGGCTCGATCGTGCGGATGCGGAACGGGCCGGCGGTGGCAGGCATGGTCTCGACCGAACCGGTGTTGAACGCCTCGACAGTGTTCACGGACTCCGCAGGCATCAGCGGCGAAAACAGGGAGCGCCAGTCTGCGAACTTCTCGGCGAAGGTCAGAATCACCTGTTGGTCGTTCTCGCCGCGCACCACGGATTCGACCTTGTCGTACCCGGCCGTGGATGACGCCTCGTAAGCCGGGTCCTTACCGCTGTTCGACGTCCACGTCGCCACGAGGTCTGTGTAATCCAGCGGCCTCCCGCTGCTCCACTTGGCCTTGGGATTGATGTTGTACGTGATGACCTGCTTGCCGTCGACCTCCGACTCGGTGACGTCGGTGAAGAAGTCCGTGGCCACCGACAGGCTCGCATCGGCTGCGGCGGTGAACGACCTCGGCATCAGCGCGGCGTAGAAACGTGAGGTATCGACCGTGGTGCCGTCGATTTGGTAGTAGTTGTAGTTGGCCGTCACCTGCGTGAGCGGGAAGTTCATGTTTCCGCCCTGCTGCAAGTCACTGATCGGATGCGGATTGATCTGCGCTCCGCTCTCGAAGGACGCAGGCGCATCGGCGTTGGGCCCGGTATCCCCCGAGCTGCACCCCGCCACCAGTCCCACAGTGGTCACGGCCACCGCGATCGGGACCAGTGCCCGAAATAGCTTGGCTCTCATCAATTCACCTTTCTCAGTGTGCACGTAACCTGCAGGATCAGATGGCGTCGGCCAGTGCTGCGGCCTCGGCGATTCGAGCTCGTTGGAGCACGGGATCGGGGATGGGGATGGCTTTCAGGAGTGCCCGTGTGTACGGGTCCTCGGGTGCGTCGAAGATCTGCGCCGTCGGACCCTTTTCCACGAACACCCCGTTGCGCATCACAGCCACTTCGTCGGCGAGATGACGCACCACCGACAGATCGTGCGAGACGAAAAGATATGCCAGACCGAGCTCCGCTTGCAGATCCTGCAGCAGGTTCAGCACGCCCGCCTGGATCGATACGTCGAGTGCGGACACCGGCTCGTCGAGCACCAGGATCGACGGCTTCAGCGCCAAAGCCCGTGCAATACCGACTCGTTGACGCTGCCCGCCGGAAAATTGTGTGGGATACCGATCTGCGAGTTCCGGACGCATCCCGACGGTGTCCATCAGTTCCCGAACCCGGCGGGTGCGCTCGTCGATCGGGACACCGTTGATCTTCAACGGCTCGGCGATGATCTCCCCCACAGGCATCCGCGGGTCGAGCGAGCCCATCGGGTCCTGGAACACGATTTGGATGTGCGCGCGGAGCTGTCGTTGCTCGACGCGGCTCAGGCTGTACGGCTCGACGCCGTTGATCCGGATCGAACCTTGTTGCGGCTTCACGAATTCCATGATCTCGAGCAGGGTCGTGGACTTGCCGCAGCCCGATTCACCGACGATTGCCAGCGTGGACCCGGCGTGCACGTCGAAGCTGATGCCCTGCACCGCAGGCACTTCCCCGGCCCGACGCCGCAGTACCGAGCCCTTGAACACCGGGTAGCTCTTGTGCAGATCGGTCACCGACAGCACCGGAGCGTCCTTCGAAACCGTCACCACCAGCTCCGCTGGGGCCTCCGACCGCGGGGCACCCTCGAACTCCGTCTCCACCGATTCTGCCGTAGCGGCATCGATACGAATGCACGCAGCACTGTGGCTCGGTGAGACCTCGATCAACTGGGGTTCGCCTGCGTCGCACGCGTCGGTGTGCAACGGGCACCGAGGACCGAAGGGACATCCCGTCGGCAGGTTGACCAGAGCCGGCGGGGTGCCCTCGATCGGCACGAGCCGCTCCTGGGCCGGCCGGTCGGGGCGAGGAACCGATCCGAGCAGCCCGACGGTGTACGGCATCGACGGATGCGCATAGAGCTCGTCCACGTGCGCGGTCTCGACAGCGCGACCGGCGTACATCACCATGGCCCGATCAGCCACGCCGGCAACGACTCCCAGGTCATGGGTGATGAACACGACCCCGGCCCCGGTGACGTCCCGCGCGGTACGGAGCAGATCCAGAATCTGGGCCTGGATTGTGACGTCGAGGGCCGTGGTGGGCTCGTCGGCGATGATGAGGTCGGGGTCGTTGGCGATGGCCATCGCGATGACGACGCGTTGGCGCATGCCACCGGAGAACTCGTGCGGGTACGACCTGGCCCGTGTCTTCGGATCGGCGATACCGACCAGATCCAACAACTCGAGCGCACGCTCGTGCACCTTCGCTTTGCTGAGCGATGGATTGTGTACCGAGATCGCTTCGGAGATCTGGTCACCGATGCGGTAGATGGGCGTCAGTGCAGTCAGCGGGTCCTGCGAGATCATGGCCACCGAACGTCCGCGCTCGCGGGACATCTCGCGGTCGGACAGGCCGAGCAGCTGACGGCCGTTGAGTTCGATGGATCCGGTGACCCGCGCGGTCTGCGGGAGAAGTCCCATGACGGCGAGGGACGACACCGACTTTCCCGAGCCGGACTCGCCGACGATGGCCAACACCTCACCCTTGTCGACCTGGTAGTCCAAGCCCCGGACCGCGGTGACGCGCCCCTCCTCACTGGGGAAACTGACCTCGAGCCCGCTGACCTTCAACACCGGCACAATCTCAGCCACGTGCCTGTCCCCTCGTCGAGTTCGGATCGAATACATCGCGCAGACCGTCGCCGACGAAATTGGTTGCCAGCACGATCAACACCAGTGCGCCACAGCAGAACGCGAACAGCCACGGATACGTCAACGCGGACGACGTGCCGTCGGCGATCAGCGTGCCTAGCGAGACGTCGGGTCGCTGGACACCGAAGCCGAAGTAGCTCAGGGACGCCTCACCGATGATGGCGATACCCACATTGAGCGTGACGTCGACGATGAGAATCGAGGCCATCGACGGCAGCACGTGCTTGCCGATCACACTCGCCGGCGTCGCGCCCATGTACTTTGCGGCGCGGATGAATTCACGCTCCCGGAGCGACCGCGTCATCGCTCGGATGATGCGCGAGGTGATCATCCACGCGAACGCCGCAAGTAGCAGCACCAGAATGAAGAAGCTCTTGTCGCGGAACAGCGGTGAGCAGATGGCGATGACCAGGAAGCTCGGGACGACGAGCAGGACATCGGCAACCCACATCAGGGCGCGGTCCGTCCAGCCGCCGAAGTATCCCGCCACCGCGCCGACGACGCCGGCGAGCACGGTGGAGATCAACGCGACGAGCATGCCGATGATCAGCGACTTCTGCAATCCGCGCAGCGTCTGAGCGAGGACGTCCTGCCCGATCTGGTTGGTGCCGAACCAATGCCGCGTGGTCGGCGGAGAGTTCAACGCGTACGCGTCGAGTTCCTCGTAGGTGAAGGGGATGAAGCGCGGGAGCACGAAGGCGCCGACGAACATCACCACCAACACCAGAATGCCTACCAGGGCCGGCCTGTTACGCAGGAACCGACGCAGTACCAGTCGACGACGGGTGATCGGGGCCGTCGTCTCGCCCTGGCCGTCCACCGCAGCGATCTCGGGAACCACAGGTGTTGCCATCGCCGATCCTTTCCTCGATCGAAGTGGTGGGTCAGTCCGCGTAGCGAACGCGCGGATCCAGTGCGGCAGTGAAGATATCGGTCAGCATTCCGGAGACGAGGACAGAGAGCGCGGTGAAGAGCGAGACCGCGAGCGTGATGTTGATGTCCTGGCTGGTGATGCCGTAGATCAGCCAGTCCCCCATGCCGTACCAACCGAACACGCGCTCGGTGAAGGTGGCTCCGGTGATCACCGCGCCCATACCGAACGCGAACAACGTGGCCATCGGAATGAGCGCAGTACGGAAGCCGTGCTTGAAGATCGCGCGGCCGCGGGTGAGCCCCTTGCCGCGGGCGGTGCGAATGTAGTCCATGTTCAGCTCGTCCAGCATCGAGCTGCGCATGTAGCGGCTGTAGCCACCGATGGTGAACAACATCAGCACGACGGTGGGTAGCAGTAAATGCTGTGCACGATCGACGATTTCGTTCATCAGGCCTGGCGCGAGCGTTGTCGACGTCTCGCCGGTGTACTGGAAGAACTGACTGCCCGTGCTCTGATTGACCTGCACCGCCAGGTATTTGAGCACCGGGGCAAGTACCAGAATCGGCGTGCTGATGAGAACGAACGTCACGACCGTTGCGACGTGATCGAAGATCTTGTATTGCCGAACCGCTCCGTACGCCCCGATCAACGTACCGAGCACTGCTCCCAACACGGTGCCGAGCACCACCAGCCGCAGCGATACGAGGATGCGACGCCACAACTCGTCGTTGACCGAACCGGCAGCGATCGTCTGCCCGAAATCACCGTGCAGCACCGCCCACAGCCACTTCAGATAACGCAGCACCGGATTGTCGTCGAGGTGCAGAGCCGCGCGCTTGGCGGCAAGCACCGCGTCGGAGGGCGGTGGGTTACGGCTGAGCAGATTGGACAGCGGATCGAACGTGAGCGACGCCAGAAGGTAGGTCAGAAACGTCGCGATGAGCAGCAGTACGACGTAGTTCAGCAACCTCCGCGCAAGATAACCGCCCACGCGCAACCACCTTCCATCGAACACCACGGCGGTGCCCACTGGCACTGCTCTCGGCATTGTTCACACCGCGTGTTTCCTGCTTGTTTCGTTAGCGGCGGAAACAGACATTCCACAACATAGCACCAGAAATTTGCTGTTCGTTCATGGAAGAGGAAATACTTTCCGAGGAACGGACAAACCGGAAATAGCGGTGTCAGAACATGTTTGGAGACATTTACCGATACAGGCTGCAAATTCCGACAATGCGGACAACGCGCGGAATAGGTGCTCTCCACTCGAATCGGTAGATTCACGACCATGACCGCAGCTGCCACACCCGACGGATTCGCCTACGAACGATTCGACGTCACCGACGCCGGATCCATCGCCACGGTCTTCGCGGCCAAGGAACACCGAGCCGGGCTCTACGTTCTGCACTTCACCGACGGCTCGGCCTACGCGGGCTACGCAGATTCGGTCGCCGCGCGGTTCGCCGCGGACCTCGACGTGTGGGCCGACATCGAGGCACTCGATTTTGCGGTCGGAACTGCAGATCAGCTGGAGCAGCTGCAGGAGCTCGTGTCGCGCCTGACCCGCCTCCGCGAACGCCCTTCCGATCCTGGCGCGATCGGCGAAGCACCGAGCGCGAAATCCGCACTGCCGAAAGAAAGAGCCAAGCGGGCGACGTTGCTCGACACGGCAGTCGGCAAGGCACGCAAGCAGTTCTGGGAACTGTCCGACCACATCGCGTACCCCGCCATCCGCAGCATCGTGGCCGACTACATCAATTCCTCGATCCCCGACCCGGCGAACACCGAGAAGTATCTGTGGCAGATCGCTGCCCTGTCCGACGATCTCGCCGAGACCGGTCCGCGACGCTTGGTGACGCTGACGTGCGGCGGCTTCGAGACGCTCCGCGTCGACGAGATCGTGCACGACGACGACACCATAGAACTCGACCTGCGCATCAACACCAACGTTCCGCGCGACCGCACCGACGAGCAACTCGAGGTCTCCAACGAGACGGTCAGCGCAGGACGCGGTCCGCACCGGGACGAACGTGTGTGGTCGTGGTCGATCGACCTCGGCGCACTGCTGGAAGAAGACGTGGACGTCGACCTCGGCATCGACGACGACACGTTCGACGACCTCGCCTACGGTCTCAACGCCCGGCTGATGCGATCCGGAAACTCAACGGGCGCAGCATCACACAATCACGACCTCGCGTCCGACCTGCTCGCCGAGGCATACCGGCAGCTGTTCGAGACCGAGTGACCGATCGGCTGTGGTACGTCTCGTACGGGTCCAACCTGCTGCGCGAGAGGTTCCATACCTACCTGACCGGGTCCGACGAGCACTCCGAATTCGGTGCGCACCCACCGGCACCCACTGCGTCACCACCCGCCGAAGAACGATGGCTGTGGATCGATCATGCGCTGTATTTCGCGGGAGTCTCCCGGCGCTGGACCGGAGCATCCGCATTCGTCTCGACGACGGTCGATCCGGCGAATCGTTCTGTAGGGCGCGGATATCTCATCGAGCGAGCCCAGTTCGCTCATCTGGCCGCAGTCGAGAACGTCGTCGCAGCCGTCGATATCGGGGCGACGGAGACGCTCGCCATCGGACAGTGGTCGCAGCTGACAGTGGACCGCGAGGGCGAGAGCTTCCGCGGGAAATACGATGCACTGCTACGGCTTCCGGACATCGACGGAAGGTCCGCCTTCACGCTGACCAGTTCGACCGTGCGCGAGCCCGGCGAACCGTCGAGCAGGTATCTTTCGACCATTCGCCGCGGACTGCTCGGCGCAGACCTCGATTTGGACGTCGACGCCTACCTCGACGCGGCCATCGAACGATCGATGCAGATCACTTCAGCGCATCGAGGTTCGTCTTCAACAGCAGCACGTTGTAGTCCGACCACCGAGAAGCAGTGAAGTACAGGTCTTTTCCGCTGGACATCGGGTGAATGAACGGCGCGTAGATTCCGCCGGCCGTCTGATTGGCGTCGAGGATGGTCCTCGGCGCACTCCACGGACCCTCGGGATTGTCTGCCGTGCGAGCAACCAGAGTGCGAGAGTTCTCGTCCCCGTACATCATCACGTAGCGGCCGAGGTAGTCGTTCCACGCAACCGACATCTCACTGACCGGGCCCTTGACGACGGCGACCGTATCGCCGATGTTCTTCGACCACTGCTTCGTCGGGTCCGGATCCTGCGTCGAGTACTCGTACGCGTCGAGATCCTCGATGTCCGCAGGCGCGACCCGCGAGACGAAGGCGTCGCCGAATCTACCGTTCGGAGTACCGAACTGGTACAGGTACTCGCCGTCGCGGCCCAGGACGTACGCACTCTGTTGGAACTTGCCCTGGCTTTCGTGGACGTTGGTGAAGCCCGGGATGGTGACACCCTTGTTGACGCGGATGGTCCTGGGATCCGTCGACCAATTCTGGCCGTTGTCAGTGGATTTTGCAGTCGCGGAGTAATTCGTGACCCAGCGCCCGGGTGTGCCCCAGCTCTGCACCGACATGTAGTTGATGTACTGGGTGTTGCCGATCGCGATGGCCGCCGTGGGGATGGTCGTGTCCTCGACGCTGGGTAGCTTTGCACTCGAGATGATCTCGGCCGCATAGCGTGGGTTGTCTGCACGCACGACGGCACCGGAGGTGTTGTCCGCGGGATCGGCTGGACCGATCTCGATGCCCTGCGCCAAGTTCGTCGACGCCTTGTCCGAGCGGAAGAGCGCGTTGCTGCGCCACTGGGCATTGCCGGAGGAGCAGTCGCCGAACGTGTCACCGAACGCCATCAGGATCTGGCCGGCACCGTTGTCCCAGCTGATGCCGAGGTCGGTGCCCGACATCGCGAGGTCGTTGTAGGTGTTGTTGACACTCTGCGGACCGGTGACCCAAGCGATGCTCTGTGTGTTGCCGGTGATCCGAGGAAGCGGCCCCTGCGGACCCTGCGGGTTCTTACCCGACATGCCCGCGCTGCCCGACGACCCGAACAGCGGAGACGAGCCCGGCCCGCCGAGCCCACCACACGGTTCGGCCGACACGGTGGGCGCAGTCAAAGCGCTGAGTCCGCTCACTGCCAGCGCCAGGACAGCCCCGACAGCGATCTGCCGACTACGTACACGCATAGACGAACCCACCGTTTCCCGTGTGACCCACGATACTGATGTGACTGATGGGACGAGTGTTACGCAAATCTACTGATCGCGCAACAAATCGGGCATGTCGGTACTTGACAAAACACCTACGGAGAGAATGACACTCGTGTGATTAGCCGGCAATCATGCGGGCGTGAGTCGTGTCCAGCGCGAGCAGTGCAGCGCCCTGCACGACGACGGCAGTGCCGTGACCCACGGCCTGGTCAGCAGTGATCCGGCCGCCGAACCGAGGCTTCCTGACGGCGATGTGCGCACCGGTCGCGATGTAGAGAACGTCGAGACCGGCATTGATCCACAGCAGCCGACTCAAACTCGCGGCCGTCGGGGGCTTCGAGCTCAGCGCGCCTGCACCCGCGATCGCCAGATCGATCGCGCCCCACCCCGCCGTCTGCAACCCGAACGCCCGCCGGGCAGGCGAGGACCCGCGCAACGCCAACATCGTTCCGGCGAGCACACTCCCACCGCCCCACACCGCGAGGCGACGGCCGAGCTGCTGGGCAACGATGGGCGCTTCGAGTGCTGTCATGCACTCCAGTGTGCCGCCTCGGGGGAGATGCCGGTTCGTAACGCGCGGTCGGTTGCAGCCGATTCCATGAGCACTGAGCATTCGCGCTCGAAACGAACGGAGCCACCATGCTGAAGAAGGTCCTCGCCGGAGTCGCGCTGGCGATCGGCGGCGCAGTGCTCGTCGCGTCGACAGCGTCCGCAGCACCCGACGACAACCCGTTCGGACCCAAGGACTCGACCGCGAACTTCGTGAGCGCCCTCGACCCTGCGGCATACGGTGCAGCGAGCGCCAAATCGTTGATCGTCAGCCCGTTCGGCACGAGCCAGCAGATCGACTGCTCGTCGTTCCACGGCCAGAGCTGGTGCACCCAGAACGGGCGAGTCCTCACTCAGATTCGAATCCCGGCCGGATCGTCGGAATGGGACTATCGGACGCTCTACGTCTACAACCCGTTCTGATGATCGCCGGCCGCACCCTGTGCGGACTGGCTCTCGTCGCCCTTACCGGTTGCGCTGCAACGCAACCCGAGCCGACCATCGAGGCGGCGGTGAACGTTGCGCCGTCGTCGTTCCCGGCACCTCCTCCCTCCGTCGCATCCTCCGCCATCCCGACCCCGGACGAGGCGACCGCCATCTTCCGCACCGTCTTCGACTGGACCGCCGAGCGGTCCGACCGCGCCGACGCGCTCGAGGGATCTGCCGAGGAGAATGCCGCGGTGTTCGACAGCGGTGGGATCATGTCGGAGGCGTCGTTCGACCGCATCGACGTCGTCGCACCCGGCCGGGTCGAGGCGAGCGGAACGTCCGTCGGGCGAGTGTCCTCCATCGACTTCGTTGTCTCCGAGGGCCGTTGGAAGCTGGAACGCGCAGCGGCGTGCGGAATCACCGGGGCATGTTGACCGACGGATCAGATCACCATCCGAACGGGTCAGAGTCGGACCCGGGCATCCAACTGTTGCCGGGCCCGACCCACCCTCGGGCCTTGATCATCTTCTTCGCTGCGCGCTGACTGCGGCCGATCAGACGGTCGAGGTACAGGTGACCGGCCAGATGGTCGGACTCGTGCTGCAGACACCGCGCCAGGTAGCCGTGCCCCTCGACGGATACGGGATTGTTCTCCACATCGACACCGGTCACGCGGGCCCAGTCCGCACGGCCGGTCGGGTACCGCTCCCCCGGGACCGACAGACACCCCTCACCGTCCTCGGGGTCCGGCATCGTCTCCGGGATCGCCGACGTGTCAAGCACTGGATTGACCACGTGCCCGCGATGACGGACTCCGCCGTCCTGCAGGTCGTAGACGAACACCGCACGCGGATCACCGACCTGGTTGGCGGCAAGACCGGCGCCGTGCGCCGCAGTGTTGGTCTCGAACAGGTCCTCCACGAACCCGGCCAACTCCGGGTCGAACACGGTGACGGGTTCGGCAACCGTCGTCAGCCTCGGGTCACCGGCAATGAGAATGGGTCGAATCGCCATGCGAGAAGGTTACTGTCGAAGCATGGCTCATTCCCGTCGCTCCCCCACGGCTCACCCCGCGGACAAGGTCTGCGCATCGTGCGGGCGGCGAATCGAATGGCGCAAGAAGTGGGAGAAGAACTGGGATGACATCAAGTACTGCAGCGACGCATGCCGCCGGCACAAGGTGAGCACCACCGACAAGGAACTCGAAGACAAGATCCGTTCCCTGCTCGACGCCCGGTCCCGCGACTCCACCATCTGCCCTTCCGACGTCGCACGTGCACTGTCCGACGACAATTGGCGGGAGTTGATGGAGCCCGTCCGCCGCGCCGCCCGCCGCATGGTCGACGCGGGAGAAGTCGAGATCACCCAGAAGGGATCCGTCGTCGATCCGTCGACCGCGAAGGGGCCCATCCGCATCCGATGGAGACGCTGACCTGCGACACGGAAGTTGTCGGTGGGTGGGTATAGCTTTCGTGGTGTGAAGACATGGGGGGATGTGTTCGGGCTCGGCGACCAGGATTTGGTCTCCGAGCTCGCTGGCGTGTCCTCCCTCGAAAACGAGCTCGCTGCAACGCGATTGACGCTGCTGGCGGAGATGGACCGACGCGGTCTTGCCATGAAACTCGGCTACTCGTCGATCACCCGGTGGTACGCGCGATCGGTGCGCATCACCGACGGGTCCGCGGCCCGTCAGATGGAGCTGGGGCAGTGGCTCACCGACCGGCCCAGCGTGTTGAACGCCCTCGCATGTGGTGACATCCACGCCGCGCACGCCTCGGCGATCGCCGACGGCTACGCCACCGTGGTGGTCGCCGACCCCACCCTCGACGAACAACGCCGCGACGCTGTCGTCGCCGAACTGCTCGAAACCGCCATGCGCAGCACCGCCGGGCAGGTCGCCTCCCGCGCGCAGGCACTGGCGCATTCCGCGGCCGAGGACGCCAGAGCCCGCCACGAGCAGGCCGAGAAGCAACGACAAGAACGGGAGCGGACACAGGAGCGGGAACGGGAGCGAGACCCTGCGAGCCGAGCTGACGCGGGTGGCGCGGGTGATGCAGGTGGCGCGGGCGAGCCCGAACCTGCTGGGCCCGAACCTGTTCCAGCTGGACCGCCGCCGATACCGGTGTCGGAGAACCCGGAGTTGAACCGTTTCGATGTTCACCCGCTTGCCAGTGGCCGCTTCCAGATGGGTGGCAACGTCGACCGGCTCCTGGCCGAGAAGCTGCTCACCGCGCTGTCGGCGTTGACCGCGCCGCAGCCCGGCCCTGGAGGTGAACGCGATCTACGTGGTCCGTCGAAGCGGCGGGCGGATGCACTCGATCGGATCCTCGACCGGCACCTGAGCGGTGGTGGCCGCGGATCGGCGGGCGGGTCGCGGGCATCGGCGCACCTGATCGTCCCGCTGCGGGACCTGCTCGCCGACCGCGGACACACGCAATCGAACAGCGCAACAACGGGTTCGACGACAGACGGTTCCGGTGGCGACTCACAGACCGGTGATACCGACACGCCTCCCATTGCTCGCGCTGACGGCGGGCACCACGTGAGTGGGAGTGTCGGTGCCGGTCCACGGACCGGTGATCCCCGCGGCGATCGTGTCGGTCCCAGCACTGGTGCCGGTGACCATTGCGGGCAGAAGTCTGCACCTGAGCCCGGTGATGCCGACTGGCCGTTCCACTTCGACTGGACCGGGCCAATGAGCCGCGCCTTCGCCGAACTCCTCACCTGCGACGCCGACCTCACCCCGGTCATCGTCGACCACCACGGCGTCCCCCTCGCCCTCGGCCGCACCACCAGACTCGCCAGCGACAACCAACGCATCGCCCTGACCATCCGCGATCGGTGCTGCGTGATGTGCGGCCGCCCCGCACAGTGGTGCCAGGCCCACCACGTGAAGTTCTGGGAACACGGCGGCCGCACCGACCTGAACAACCTCGCGCTGGTCTGCGGAGAATGCCACCGCCTCGTCCACCACGGCGACTGGCAACTGCTCATGGGCGACGACGGACACCCCTACGCCATCCCACCCGAATCCATCGACGCCACACGACAACCCATCCCCAGCTACCACCGCCGAAAACGTCGCGCAGCGTGACAACAGGTCAGCTGCGCAGCTCACGCTTGAGCAATTTTCCGCTCTGATTGCGCGGCAATTCGTCGACGAAGGTGACGGTCTTGGGTACCTTGAACGGCGCTATCCGCCCCTTCACGTGGTCGATCAACACCTGCGACGACAGCTCACTTCCGTCCTTGAGCACGACGACGGCCGTCACCGCCTCGATCCACTTGTCGTCGGGCATCCCTATCACCGCGACCTCGGCGACCGCCGGATGGGTGTAGATCGCATCCTCCACCTCGCGGGACGCGACCAGGATGCCGCCGGTGTTGATGACATCCTTGATCCGGTCGACCACGGTGATGAACCCTTCGCCGTCGCGTGTCACCAAGTCACCGGAATGAAACCACCCATCCGAGAACGCATCTGCCGTCGCCTCCGGCTTGTCCCAGTAGCCGTCGCACAGCTGAGGAGAACGGTAGAGAATCTCACCGGGCTCGCCGTCCGCCACGTCGTTGCCGTCGGCATCGACGACGCGGGTCTCGACGAAGAACACCGCACGTCCACACGACGCCGGCCGCGCCTCGTGCTCCTCGGGCTGCAATACCGTTGCCAATGGCCCGATCTCGGACTGCCCGAAGCAGTTGTAGAACTCGATGTCCGGGTACCGCTCACGCAGCCGAGTGAGAACGGTGACAGGCATGATCGACGACCCGTACTGCGCCTTCTTCAACGACGAGAGATCGCGCGTCGCCAGATCGGGGTGATTGGCGAGCGGAACCCACACCGTCGGCGCCAGGAACAGAGACTTGATCCTCTCCGCTTCGATGCGGCGCAGGATCTCCGGAACGTCGGGCCTGCGCATCAAACGGACGGTGGCACCCACCGACAGGTACGGGAGCATGAACACGTGCATCCCCGCCGAGTGGTACATCGGCATCACCAGCAGCGGATCGTCGTCCTGGGTGAACCCGAGCGCGATGACGCACGAGACGTACTCCGCGACCAGCGCGCCGTGAGACATCATCGCGCCCTTGGGTTTCGACGTCGTCCCGGAGGTGTAGAGCAACTGAGCGAGGTCGGTCGCATCGGCGACGGGGTCGGTCGCATCGGCGACGGGGTCGAGTTCGGAGCCGTCACCGTCTGTACCCAGCACGTCGGGAAGGGAGACCACGTGCTCGATGCTCAGCTTGCCGCGAACCGAATCGAGCGTGCCCGCCAACTCCGGGTCGACCAACACTGCCCGAGAACCCGATTGCTGCAACAGGTACTGCAATTCGTCGCCCACGAGCGCATAGTTGATCGGGACGTGCACCAATCCGGCTCGCGCACAGGCGAGGAACGCGACCACGTACGCGTCGGAGTTGACGCCGTACGCCGCCACGCGGTCACCCTTGTTCAATCCCAACGCGATCAGTCGTCGAGCGGCGCGGGTGACCGCGGTATCGAGTTCTGAGTAGGTGTGACTGCGTCCCTCGAATGTCACCGCAAGACGGTCCGGGAATTTCGCGGCAGACCGTCGAAGGACGCCGTCGACGGTGTTCACTCGTGTTCCGCTGCTCATCACCCGACGTTATAGGACGTCCAAGCATCTCGTGCCGTGTTTGGCTGCCCTCAGGGTTCGATCGATGCCATTGGGGCATGCGAGAAGGTATGACAGCGAAACAAGCCCTCGACAGCCTCGAATCTGCCTCGTTCCTCGACGGAGCAAGCAACGCGATCAACAGTGTCCTGAAACCCGCACTGGACGACACCGCCGTCGGCGCAGGTCTACGCGGCCGGTGGATCGGTCACCCCATCCACCCGGCTCTCGTCAACGTCACCATCGGAAGCTGGACGAGCGCCGTCGTCCTCGATCTGCTGAACCACCAGTCCAGGGCGAGCAAGCTGGTCATCTCCCTTGGGCTTGTGTCCGCGCCGGCAGCCATCGCCACCGGATGGGCCGATTGGTCGACGATGAACACCCGTCAGCGACGCGTCGGGATGATCCACGCGGCGTCCAACGCGACCGGCGTCTTCCTCTTCCTCGGCTCCTACTTGCGGCGCCGCAAGCAGACCGATGGCATCGCCAAGGCCCTGGCCGCTGCCGGTCTGGCAACGGCGAGCGTCGGCGGTCTCATCGGAGGCCACCTCGCCTACACCTCGACCGAGCAGGAACCGGCTCCGGCAGGCAAGCACAGCATTCGCCGATAGATCAGCAGTTGTTCGGCTCCCCGATCTTCACCGCGGACAGCAGAGCATCACCCTCACCGACGAGCACCCCTGCTTGCGGATCCTGCGCCACAACAATCCAGTTCGAGTCGTTGACCTGCATCCGGCTCGCACCGGACGCGTCGACGCTCCGGGAGTAGAAGATCCCCGCCGCCTGGATCGCGTTCTGGGCGGACTGCAGATTCATGCACACGACCGAAGGCATGGCGGCGAGGACGGGCTCTGCCGCGGGCGGCTCGGACGCGGTGGTGTCCGGGACAACGATCCTGTCGACCGGCGTCGGTGCGGGCGTGGTCGCCTCGACGGTCACGGTCACGGTCCGAACTTCGGGCTCGGCGGAGTCCGTGGATCCGCAGCCCGCGAGGACGAGCGCAGGAAGGGCAAGCGCGAGGACCGAGTGCACGCGGGAACGACTACTGCTCGTCATGAAAACCCTTCGACCGACCGATGGCCTGGCGCAACCGGTACCCATGAGAGATCGCCAGACCGGTAAGTCTGTTACTTCCCGTCCATCGGTGGCGTTTCCGTACACCGTACGGTAAGCTGCGTCGGCCCCGGGCGAACCAGCGTCGGGGGCGGCGAAAGGCGACCGAAGCGCACATGACCCAGGCCCAGCCGACGACACCAACTCAGCCATCCATCGACGAACTGTCCACCATCCTCGTTCGCGGAGCACGCGAGAACAATCTCCGCGACGTAAACCTCGACCTGCCCAAACGCTCGCTCGTCGTCTTCGCGGGCGTCTCAGGGTCAGGGAAGTCATCACTCGTCTTCGACACCATCGCTGCCGAAGCTCAACGGCAGATCAACTCCACGTTCACCGCGTTCGCGCAGACGTTCCTTCCGTCCTACGGCCGTCCCGACGCCGATCTCATCGCCAACCTGTCGGCCGTCGTCATCGTCGACCAGAAGCGCCTGTTCGGCGGCCCGCGCTCGACCGTCGGCACCATCACCGACATCGGCGACTGGCTGCGCATGCTGTGGTCCCGCGGCGTCACCCCGACGATCGGGTTCGCGAACGCGTTCTCGTTCAACGACCCGGCCGGCATGTGCCTCGAGTGCGAGGGGCTCGGCGAGGCGAAGTTCGTGGACCTCGGCGAACTGGTGGACGAGTCGAAGTCCTTGCGCGAGGGGCCGTTCAAGCATCCGGACTTCGACGTCGGCAAATGGCCGTATCGGGTGTTCGCCGACTCGGGCCTGTTCGATCTCGACGTCCCGATCGAGCAGTACTCCGCCCGCGAGCGCCACATGTTCTTCGACGCGAAACCCGGCGAGTTCGAGGTACTGAACCCCGATGCCGTCATGAAGAGCTACGAGGGGATCGTGTCCCGGTTCCGGCGCAGCTACCTGGCCAAGGACGCCGACGCCCTGAAGGGCAAGGCCAAGCTCGCGTTCGAGCGCATCGTCACGCGCGGCGTCTGCGAATCCTGCGGCGGCTCCCGCTACAACGAGACCATCCGCGGCGCGACCCTCGAGGGCCTGTCTCTGCCCGACGCGTTCGCGATGCAGGTGTCCGAACTCGCCGACCGCATCGACGGGTGGCAGATCGACGGCCTGGGTACCGTCACCGCCGAAATCGTCACGCAGCTGCGAAGACTCGTCGATCTCGGTCTCGGCTACCTCAGCCTGGACCGCGCAACGTCGTCGCTGTCGGGCGGTGAATCCCAGCGCATCAAGATGGTCCGGCACCTCGGAGCCACCCTCAACGACATGCTCTACGTCTTCGACGAACCGACCACAGGCCTGCACCCCCGGGACGTCCACCGTCTCGACGACATGTTGCTCGCGCTGCGCGACAAGGGCAACACCGTCCTCGTCGTCGAGCACGACCCCGAGGTCATGGCCATCGCCGACCGCATCGTCGAGATCGGCCCCGGCGCGGGAAAGGCGGGCGGCACGGTCGTGTTCGAGGGAACCTACGACGAGCTGCGCGACGCCGACACCAGGACCGGTGCCGCGTTGCGGCGCGAGGATGTCGTATTGCGTACTCCCCGAACCCCTTCGGGCTGGCTGAGCATCACCGGAGCCAGCACCCACAATCTGCGCGACGTCAGTGTCGACATTCCGCTGGGAGTCCTGACGGCCGTCACCGGCGTCGCCGGTTCCGGGAAGTCGAGTCTCATCCACGGGCACCTCCGTGAGGCCGCACCGGACGCCGTCATCATCGACCAGGCACCCATCCGCGGATCGCGGCGCTCCTCCCCCGCGACGTACACCGGTCTGCTCGATCCGATCCGTGCGTACTTCGCCAAGAAGACCGGCCAGCCGCCGTCGCTGTTCTCGCCCAACTCCGACGGCGCGTGCCCCGACTGCCAGGGCAGCGGTGTCATCTTCACCGATCTCGGGTTCACCGACCCGGTGACGAGCACCTGCGAGACGTGCCAGGGCAGGCGATTTCGGTCGGGCGCGATCCGGCACACCGTCGACGGCATCAGCATCGCCGACATCTTCGAGATGTCCGTCGAGGACGCTCAGGACTTCTTCGAGGTCAAGAAGATCCGCGACATCCTCCGCCGGTGCCGGGACGTCGGGCTCGGCTACCTCTCGCTCGGCCAGAACCTGTCGTCGCTCTCCGGCGGCGAGCGACAACGGCTCAAGCTCGCCACCGAACTGGTCGGGTCGTCACCGGTGCTGGTCCTCGACGAGCCGACGACCGGTCTGCATCCGTCGGACGTGTCGAACCTGATCGCGTTGCTGTCCGGGATGGTCGACGAGGGCAGGTCGGTGATCGTCATCGAACACAACCTCGACGTCATAGCCGCCGCCGACTGGGTCATCGACCTCGGCCCCGACGGCGGGCACAACGGCGGACTGATCACCTTCACCGGAACCGTCGACGAGTTGGTGGTCTCCGACACCCACACCGGCACGTACCTGGCACGGAGCCTGGGCCGGTGACCACAACCCGATAGTGTTGGCGCTCCAGGGGCATCGGACACACAGGAGTGGCAGTGCAGCGTCGATCGGCACGAATGATCTCAGCAGGGTTCGCGGTCGTCGCGCTGGTCGCGACCGGCTGCGGCAGCACGACGACCGACTCCCCGCCGGCAACCACCTCGGCCGCGGCGTCGAGCGGGGAGTTCCCGAGGACGATCGCGTCGGGCTCGGACGGCGGGACCGTCACCATCGACGCGATGCCTCGTTCGATCGTCTCGCTGAGCCCGACGGCGACGGAGACCCTGTACGCCGTCGGAGCGGGCGAGCAGGTGGCGGCGGTCGACGATCAGTCGGACTATCCCGCCGACGCACCGAAGACCGGGCTGTCGGCGTTCACGCCGAGCCTCGAGGCGATCGTCGCGTACGACCCCGATCTGGTGATCACCTCCACCGACCTCGGCCTGGTCACGTCCACTCTGGCCGAGGCCGGTATTCCGACGCTGCTGGTCCCGGCCGCGACGAGCCTCGACGACGCGTACTCGCAGATCGAGCTCGTCGCGGACGCGACCGGGCACGACGCCGAGGGCAACGCGGTGGTCACAGAGATGCGCGACCGAATCGATGCCGCCGTGGCGAGCGTCCCCGCGCGCGACGAACCCCTGACGTATTTTCACGAACTCGACGACACGCTGTACACGGTGTCGAGCGCCAGCTTCGTCGGTCAGATCTACGGTCTGTTCGGTCTGACCAGCATCGCCGACGGCTCCGGCGCAGGCGACTACCCGCAACTGTCCGCCGAATCGGTGATCACCGCGGATCCCGATGTCGTGTTCCTGGCCGACGCCCAATGTTGCGGCGTCACAGCCGAATCGGTTGCGACTCGGCCGGGGTGGGGATCGATGACCGCCGTCCGAGACGGCAGGATCTTCCCGATGGACGAGGACCTGTCGAGTCGATGGGGTCCCCGCATCGCGGACCAGGTCGAGGCCGTCGCCGCAGTGGTGCAGCAGATTCCGGCGTGAACCCAGCGACGGAGTAGCACGTCAGCCGGCCACGGCCCCCTTCCGATGTGGTGAGACAGGTTCCGGCGTGAACCCAGCGACGATCGGGTATCGCGTCAGCCAGCCACGGCCGCCTTCCGCTGCACTGCAGCAGATTCCGGCGTGAGCCCGGCGACGATGGGGTAAGGTGCTAATCGGCCAAGGCCGCCGTCCGATGTGGTGCGACAGGTTCCGGCGTGCACCCGGCGACGATGGGGTAACGCGTCAGCCGGCCACGGCCCCCTTCCGATGTGGTGAGACAGATTCCGGCGTGCACCCAGCGACGATGGGGTAACGCGTCAGCCGGCCACGGCGGCCTTCCGTCGTCGTGCAACAGATTTCAGTGTGAACCGAGGACCGGCCCGATAGCGTTCCATCGGCAATGGTCCCCCTCGGCAGTGCTGCCGAAGGGGACCGTTGCCGGGCACTGGCCGTGCTCTACACGACGCTGTCGCGCCGCATGGCCTCGATTTCGTCGGCGCTGCAGCCTATTTCGGTGAGCACCTCGTCGGTGTCGGCCCCGTGCTTGCGGCCGGTGTACCTGATGCGGCCGGGGCTGCCACCCATTCGCCACATGACGTTCTGCATCCGGACGGGACCGAGGTCGTCGTCCTCGACGGTCGTCACCATCTCGATGGCGTTGACCTGTGGATCGGACAACAGATCGCTCGGCTTGTAGACGGGAGCGACTGCGGCCCCTGCCTTCTCGAACTCGTCGATCACCACGTCCTTCGTCCGTTCGCCGATCCAGCCGCCGACGTACTCGTCCAACAGGTCCGCGTGGGCGGCGCGCTGACGCCCGGTGGCGAACCACGGTTCGTCGAGCACTTCGGGGTGACCCACCAGCACGAGCACGCGTTCGGCTATCGAATTGGCGCTCGTGGAGATGGCCAACCAATGCCCGTCTGCGGTCTTGTACAGGTTGCGGGGCGCGTTGTTGCTGGACCGGTTCCCGGTTCGCTCCTGATCGATCCCCAGCTGGTCTGCGTAGATGACGCCCGGCCCGACCGCGGCCATGATCGGGCTCAACAGATCCAGATCGATCTGCTGGCCGATGCCGCCGTTGTTGGTGCGGTGCAGCAGAGCCATCGACACGGCCGACGAGCCCGCGATCCCAGCGAGGGAATCGGCCAATCCGAACGCCGGAAGTGTCGGCGGCCCGTCGGCTTCACCGGTCAGGTGCGCGAACCCACTCATCGATTCGACGAGCGTGCCGAAGGCGGGCCTGGTGGCGTACGGTCCGGTCTGACCGAAGCCGGTGACACGCAACAGGATCAGGCCAGGGTTGAGCTCGGAGAGCACGTCGTATCCCAGCCCCCAGCGTTCGAGGGTCCCGGGCCGGAAGTTCTCGACCACCACGTCGGCCTCCGCGGCGAGGCGGCGAAAGAGCGCTCCGCCCTGCGCGCTTCCGAGGTCGAGGGTCATCGTCCGCTTGTTGCGACCGATCATCGTCCACCACAGTGGGTGACCGTCCTTGTCCAGACCGTGTCCGCGCATGCCATCCGGCTTGGTGGGGTGCTCGATTTTGATGACCTCGGCCCCGAAGTCGCCCAGGATCTGCGCGACGAGAGGGCCTGCCAGGATCGTCGAGATGTCGAGAACCTTGATGCCCTCCAGTGGGCCCGTCACAGGTACGGACGGTGCAGGTAGCGGCCTGCGGGAGCACCGGCGACGGCACCGTCGGCGAGTACCCGCTGACCACGGACGAACGTGTCGGTCACCTTGGCACCGAGCTCGAATCCCTCGAACGGCGTGTACTCCTGAGCCGACTCGGAATCCTCCGGTCGCACGGTCCAGGTGTGATCGGGGTCGATGAGGGCGATGTCTGCGTCCATGCCGACGGCGATGTCTCCCTTGCCCGGCAGCCCGTAACGGCGGGCCGGGTTCAGTGACGTGAGCTCGGCGATACGACGCCAGCTCAGGCCGCGCTTGCGTCCTTCGCTGACGAGACCAGGCAGCAGGTATTCCGCACCACCGAAGCCGGACTTCGCGGCGAAGATGTCGCCCCGGTCCTCGGCGAACTTCTTCTCGTCCTTGCAGCAGGCGTGATCACTGACGACCCAGTCGATGTCACCCGCGAGCAGGTGCTCCCACAGCGCTTCGACGTCGTCGCGCGGGCGCAGCGGCGGGTTGACCTTGCCGCCGAGTCCGTAGGCGGTGTCGATGTCGGCCAGTAGGTGCCCGATGGTGACCTCGCGGCGGAAGTCGACGTGCGGGAACGCCTTTGCCATCCGCATCGCCGCGGTCAATGCCTTGCGGGAGGACAGGTGCAGCAGGTTGATGTTGGGCAGCTGCGTCTCGTCGGCGAGGAACGACGCGATGGTGACGGCGAGGCCCTCGGAGTGCGGCGGCCGCGACGCACTGTAGGCCGCGAGGCCCTCGAGAGTGCCTTCCTCCTCGACGATCTTGGTGTACGCGCTCATGATCTCCGCGGTCTCGCAGTGCAGCGACAGCGAGATGTGATCGGCCTTGTCGCCCATCTGCTCTCGGGCAGCCTGGATGCCGCGCATGACGAACTCGAAGTGCGCCAGGTCGTATCGCTCGCCCTCGGGTGTCATGAGGAATTCGCTCTGATCGGTGGACCGGCCGTGCAGCCCGTGGCTGCCGTAGAACATGAAGATCTTGAACGACGTGACGCCGTGATCTGCGATGAGCGCGGGGATTTCGTCGATGTGTTCCTTCGACATCGGCGCGAGGTGGTACGCATAGTCGACGTAGGGGCGTCCCTCGGTGGCCGCGAGAACCTTGGGGAACACATCCGCGTAGGAACCACCGGTGTTCATGTAGTACTGCCCGGTCCGCATGTAGGACAGCGACGTGGTGACGCCGCCCTGGACACACGCCCGCGACTCGGTCTCGGCGTCGTCACCGAGGGAGTTGTAGATACCCCAGTGCTGGTGTGCGTCGACGACACCCGGGAACGCGACCTTGCCGGCCGCGTCGATGACGGTATCCGCTGCCAAGGCATCGATATTCGCTTCGATGCGAGTGAACTTGCCGTCTTCGATCAGCAGGTCCAGAAATTCGCCCTCGTCGGGGGCGTCGGATCCTGGTCGAACTACGCGCGCATTGGTGATCAACAGCGTTGACATGGTGGTCCTTTCGAATTTTTTCACAAGAGTTGGGTTGTTCGAAGCGAACTTGCCGCGAGGTATGCGAGTCCGAGCGCCGGGAGCAGTCCGTTCCCCGCGAGATACCCGGCAGCACCGTGGCCGGAGATGCCCATTGCGGCACCGCCCGAAGCGAACAGACCGGTGATGGCGGAACCGTCGGTGCGGAGAACACGTGCGTTCTCGTCGACGACGAGCCCGCCCTGGGTGTGGAACAACGCGGGCACGATCTTGATGGCTGCGTACGGTCCGGTGAGCGAATGCTCGAAAGAGGTGCGGCCGAACGGATCCGACGCCTCTCCCCGTGAATACTTTTGCACAGCGGCCAGCTCCTCCGCCACTGCCGCAGGTGGAAGCCCCGTTGCTGCAGCAAGGCCGTCCGTGTCGTCGGCCCACACCGCGGCACCCGAGTCGACGGTCTGCTGGAAGTCCTTGAACGACAGGCACTTGTCGTAGATCTCGCGGTCGATGACGACCCAGCCCTCCGAGCCCGGCCTGGCGGCCAGAATGGCTGCGTACTCGGAGTACCCGGTCGTCTCGTCACCGAACCGGTGCCCGGATGCGTCGAGCACGACGCCGCCGTGCATCACCGTCGCCCATCCGACGAGAGTCGTCGCCTGCTTCGAGAGTGCCGCGTGTCCCTGGTACGCATCCAGATACGCCGAATCGGCACCGAGACGGTGCCCGATGGTCAGCGCGTCACCGTTGGAGTGCTCACTTCCGTGATAGCGCGCCGCGGATATCTCCGGTACGTGCTCTGCCACCAACTCGGCGTTGGCACCGTAGCCGTTGGTGGCCAACAGGACTGCGCGCGTCGGAACTCGGTCGACGCTGCCGTCGGGCATCGTGATCGTCACGCCGTCGACGGCCCCGTCGGAATCGACGGACACATCGGTCAGCCGGGCGGGCATCAGCATGTCGATGCGCGGCTCGGCGGCGACCGCTCGCGCAAGATGCTCGAGCATCCCACTGCCGTGACGGCCTTCGACCGTGTGACAACGCAACTGCGAATGGCCGGGGTATGCGAAATCGGTGACGAGCGTGAGGGGCAGCTGCACGTGATCTGCGAGCCATTCCACCAACGGCGCACTGACATCGGCGAGGGTGGACGCCAGCCGCAGATCGGCAGTGCCCTTCGTTTTGCGCAGGACGTCGTCCAGGAACTGTTGCGGCGAATCGTCGATTCCGGCCGCTCGCTGCCACCGTGAGCCGGCACCGGGGATCATGGCCGTGGACATCGCCGTGTTGTTGCCCCGCTTGAAGTGCGCACTGGCCTCGACGACCAGCACGTCGAGCCCCAGCTCGGCTGCACGCAGAGCAGCGACGAGGCCACCGCCCGCGCCGGCCACCACCAGGTCGGGGCCGTCCTCGCTCACGCGGAGACCTGCAGCTCGGAACGCAGACCCAGCAGCCGCAACGCCGTGCCGGTCGGGTCCACCACCTGCGGTGACGTCGGTGGATCGACGAGATCGACTGCAGAGCAGGCATTGATGGCGATGGTGCAGCGGAGCTTGCCCGCGTGTTCGGAGACCGCTCTCCCCCACGTGCCGGTGTCTGCGATGTCGTGCACACCGAGCCCGAGTACTTCGGTGGCCTCGGCGACGATCCCGTAGAACCCGAGTCGGCGGTCCAGTTCCGCCGCGATCGCGTCGTTTCTCGCCAGTGCACCGATCCGGTGCCCCTGGGAGGCATAGAACGAGGCCGTCAGCCGGGTGAGGCCGTAGAGCGGCCGAGCGAACGAATCCGCTTCCTCGGCGCAGGGGTCGAGCACGCAGTCGGGCAGGAACCCGTCGGCGTGCGTGTCCGGCACGGAACGAAAGGCCTGTGACAGCACCTGTTCCGACCGTCTGACGTCGAGTTCGGTATCCAGTGCGCTCGGCGCGTCGGGCCCGATGTTGCGGAGCTCGACGGTGATCCCCGCGGGCGAAAGGTGGTCGTACCGATCCTGCCGGCGCTGCAGTTCTGCCGCGTCGACGTCGATCGGGGTGAAAGCCAAGAGATGCATGTGAGGTGAACTCCTAAATGCCGAGGTAGGCAGCTTTGACCCGCTCGTCGTGTGCCAGTTCGGGCCCGGTGCCGGTCAGCACGATGGACCCGCTCTCGATGACGTAGGCCCGATCGGAGATCGCGAGTGCCTGCGCGGCGTTCTGTTCGACGATCAGTACGGTCACACCCGAGTCACGGATACGCACGATCGCCTCGAGCACTTGAGCTGCCAGCTTGGGAGCGAGCCCGACGGACGGTTCGTCGAGTGTCAGTACTCGCGGCTTGGACATCATGGCGCGGCCGATGGCGAGCATCTGCTGTTGACCGCCGGACATGGTGTCGGCCCGCTGCTCTCGTCGTTCGGCGAGAATGGGGAACAGGGCATAGACCTGGTCGAGGGATTCCTTCACGCCGCTGCGCTTCTGGGTGTACGCGCCCATCTCGAGGTTGTCGGCGACGGTGAGGCTGCCGAACAACGCCCGGTCCTGGGCGACGTGCACCAGCCCCGCTCGCACGATCCGGTCCGCCCGCATCCCGTGAATCGCGTTGCCGTCCAGCATGATTCTGCCACCGGAGGTGGATACCATGCCGGACAGCGCACGCAGCGTGGTCGATTTACCCGCACCGTTCGCGCCGATCAGGGAGACGATCTCGTGCCGATCGACCGAGAGGTTCACCCCGTGCAGGATCTCGAGACGACGGTATCCGGCGTGCAGGTTGTCGATTTCGAGCATCATGCCGTCTTCTCCTCACCGAGGTATGCCTCGACGACGCGGTCGTCGGCAACCACCGTGCGTGGGTCGCCCGAGGTGAGCACCGCCCCCTCGTGCATGACCACCAGACGTTCGGACAGGGCCATCACCGCAGCCATGATGTGTTCGACGAACAGCACCGTCTGGCCCTGCTGATGCACCGTGCGCAGCAGTTCGATCATCGGTGCTCGCTCGGCCGGGACGAGCCCGGCGAGAACCTCGTCGAGGAGCACGACGCGTGGCTCCATGGCCAGGGCGCGAGCGAGTTCGAGTCTCTTCAGGCCTGCCGTCGACATGGTCGAGACCTTGCCGCCGACCTGGTCGGACAGTTGCACGCGGTCGAGGACGTCGAGGGCATGCTGCCGGGCGTCTTTGCGTGACTTGCGCTTCGACAGTGCGGCGATGGTGACGTTCTCGAGCACCGACATCGACTCGAAGGGGCGCATGAGCTGGAACGTACGTACCAGCCCGGCGCGCGCGATCTTGCTCGCCGGCCATCCGGTGATGTCCGTACCGTCGAAGATCACTCGGCCTGCTGTCGGGGGCTGCTCACCCGACAGCAGGGAGAACAGGGTCGTCTTGCCTGCCCCGTTGGGGCCGATGATGCCGAGAAATTCGTGCTCGGGCACGTCGAGGCTGACCTCGCGTACCGCGTGGATTCCCGAGAAGGATTTGCTCAGGTTCTCGATGGTCAACAAGCTCATCGGTTCCACCTCTCACGGATCGTGCCGAAGATTCCCTTGGGCAGGAAGATCACGATCGCGATCAGAATCACCGAGTACGCGGCGACGTCCAATCCGATTGTTCCCTGCAGGAATTCGAGGAAGGCGGGCGGGTTTCTGAGCAGTTCGTTGATCAACTCCGACAGCGGCCCGATCACGGCGGCACCGATGACCGGGCCCCAGATCGTTCCGATGCCGCCGATGACGGCCGGCACGATCGCTTCGACGGAAACCGCCGAACCGAAGGCCTGCTCGGGACCGACGAAGAAGTAGTACTGCGTGTAGTAGACCCCGGCTACGGCGGTCAGCGCACAACTCGCCGCCACGGCGATCAACCGATACTTCATCGTGTCGATACCGAGCGAGGCTGCAGCGGTTTCGTCGTCGCGGGTGGCCTGGACGAACTGCCCTGCGCGGGAACGGGTGTAGAAGATGGTGCCGAGAACCGCGAGCGTCAGAATGACCAGCGGAATCCAGACGTAATTGGGGCTGCCCTTCTCGAACTGCAGCATCCACCACGAATCACGCGGCAGGATGGGCACATTGAAGCCCTCGGTCTTGTTGAACACCTCGAGGTTCTGCACCAGCAGCAGAAACATCTGCGCGAAGGCGAATGTCGCCAGCGCGAAGTACGACCCGGCGAGTCGGTAGCGCAGGCACAGGTAGGCGATGAGTGTGCCCACCGTGGCCGAGAGGACTGCCGCGACCACCATCGAGATCCACGGGGAGATTCCGTGCTCGACCAGAAGATACGCACCGGAGTACGCACCGATTCCGAAGAACGCGGCGTGGCCGAAACTGAACATGCCGCCGAACCCGCTCATGATGTTCCACGCCACGGCCATCACGGCGAAGATCAACGTGCGCACGGCAACCGTCTGGGCCTGCTCGCCGAGGAGCAGCGGCAATGCCGCCACGACGACGAATCCGATGACCAGCGTGATCAATTGGCGGCGTAGCCACGTGTCCTTCAACCGCGGATCGTGCTGCACCGGTGTGGGTGCGCTTCTTGTCGTAGTCATCGGCGCGCTCCGTACAATCCTTCGGGCTTGAGAAACAGAACGAGAACGAACACCGCGAATACCAGGATCAGCGAACCCGTTCCGGGGAGGTACAGCGCGCCGACGGTCTGCACGAGGCCGATGACGAGCCCGCCGACCATGGCTCCGACGACACTTCCGAGTCCGCCGAGAACCACGATGACGAACGCCAGGATGGTGAATTGTTCTCCGACCGACGGCGTCAGGCTGGTGAACGGTGTCATCAACCCGCCCGCGACAGCGACGCAGGCTGCGCCGATACCGAAGGTGAGCGCGTAGACCCGACCGATGTCGACGCCGACGAGCTTGGCTCCCTCGGAGTTGGATGCGACTGCGCGGATGGACAATCCGAGCGGCGTCCGCTTCAGTACCGCGGTGAGCGCGACGGCGACCAACGCGGCCCCGATGAACGCGATCACTCGCGGCCACGACGCGACGGCACCGAGCACGTCGAGCGAACCGTCGATCGGAGCCTGCACCGATTGAGGCCGCCCACCGAAGATCATCAGCAGCACGTTGATGATCAGCAGCGACAGGCCGAGGGTGACCAGGAGCGGGCCGTCGTGACTGCCGCTGATGGTCAGTTTCGTCAACAGTGTCGCTTGCACGACCATGCCGAACAGGAACATCACCGGAACGGCGACCAGTGTTGCAACGTAGACCGGCAACCCGGCGGTGGACAGCGCGTAGACGATGTACATCGCCATCGTCAGCATCGCACCCTGGGCGAAGTTCACGATGCCGAGAACACCGAAGATCAGCGTCAGTCCGACGGAGATCAGTGCGTACACACCGCCGAGCAGGAGTCCGGAGACGACCGACTGCGTGACCAGGCCCTGGTCTTTTCCACCGACGAGGTAGATCACCGCCATGATGACGACGATCGCTGCTGCGACCGGGATACCGGGGTTGAGCCCCGCGAGACCTTTGTTCCCCGCCTTCTCCGCGGTCGAGGTAGCGGCCGTCACTGGCCGGCTCCTGCGGGGAACTCGATTGCGTCCGTTGCGAACTCTTCGGGGAAGACCTGAGCGACTGCACCGTCGCGAACCTGCATGACGATGACGGTGGCGTTCTTGTTCTGGCCGGTCTCGTCGAACTCGATCGGTCCGTTGAACGCGAGAAGCGGATCCTCGATCGACACGCCGGAGATGGCGTCGCGCAGATCCTCGGGATCACTCGACGCACCGTCGTTCAGTCCGGCCGCGATGACCTCGACTGCCTGGTAGGACAGCATTGCTGCGGTCTCCATCGGACGTCCGTATTCGGCCTCGAACCGCGAGCGGATGTCGGTGACGCGGTCGCTGGTGGCGTCGAAGTGGTAGTTGGCGCTCAACACGCCCTCGCCTGCTGCACCTGCGTCACTGGGGAACGAGCTGTCGTCGAACGCGCCGTTGGCAATTCCGTAGACGCCCTTGACGTTCAGGTTCAGCTGCTCGACCGCACGTGCGATCAGCAGCCCGTCCGGGTAGTAGCCGGTGGCGACGATGACGTCGGGGTTGGACACCGCAGCCTCACGCACCTGCGTGGTGGCGTCGGAGAAATTCGTTGCCGGGTAGGTGATTTCCTGTACCGACGAGATCCCTTGATTCGCGGCCTCGGCCTCGAACGCGTTGAAGACGCTGTCTCCGAAGGATCCCTCGATGTGCAGGTAGGAGACGCGGTCGATCGGCTGACCGGTCTGCTCCTCGATCGCGGCGAGCGCCTTGGCACCGTCGGTTCCCATGCTGGACGCATTCGGCTGCATGCGGAAGGAGTACTGGTAACCCTGGTCGAGAATCTTGTCGTCCACCGCCACATCGATCACGAGCGGAACCCGAGATCGCTCGGCAACCGAGGCGACGTTCTGTGTGACGTCGCTCTGGTACGTGCCGATGAGCGACACCGCGCCGTCGTCGATCAGCCGCTGCGCCTCACTCTGTCCGACCTCTGCCTTGCCCTGGCTGTCGCCCGACACCAACTCCAACTGCCGACCGTCCATGGACGAAATGCCGCCTGCTGCATTGATATCGGCCACGGCGAGGGCAGCACCGTCGTTCATCAGCCCGCCCACTCCCGCCAGAGCTCCGGTGGTGGGATGAACCGATCCGATCTTGATGGGGCCGGAGTCGTCCGAGCCGGTGGAGGAGCCACATGCTGCCGCACCCACGACTGCAACGGCTGTCAGCACGCCTACGAGCTTCTTCATTGTTGAGTCTGCCTTCCGCGCCCATCGGCGCCGAGTCGAACCACTGGGCGGAACCTACCGTTCCGCTGAGCGCACCATCAGATTGATGATTGATCTCGCTGAAATCGAGTATGGCACGCATCACGGCCTCAGAACAGGCTCTTCCGTCAATTTCTTGTTACGGGTATGGTTCGCTCAGCGGAACGCACGCACATCCGAAAGGTGACACTTATGGTCAGCAGGCCTGCACTGGAGACGTCGACGGGAACAGAGTCCGCCGATCGTGTCGCCGATGTGCTCATCGCCTTCGCGCAATCCGATCGGGCACTGGGCGTGTCCGAGATCGCTCGCAC
Organism: Rhodococcus cercidiphylli; assembly: GCF_033042225.1. Classification (NCBI taxonomy): domain Bacteria; kingdom Bacillati; phylum Actinomycetota; class Actinomycetes; order Mycobacteriales; family Nocardiaceae; genus Rhodococcus; species Rhodococcus cercidiphylli. Next base: position 31,546 of record NZ_JAWLKE010000008.1, on the reverse strand, counting down.
TCTCGACCTGAGCAAGGCTGTGGTGCACCGCATTCTGCAGTCGCTGGCATCGCGGTCGATCGTGCAGCCGGTTGCGGGCGAGTCGACGTATTCCCTCGGCCCGGCGGCGATCGGACTCGGCACCAAGGCGTGGAGCCAGCTCGACGTCCGGTCGATTGCGGCTCCCGTGCTGCGCGCGCTTCGCGCGAACACACGCGAGACCGCAACGCTGTCGGTACTCGTGGGGCACCGCCGTGTCTATCTCGATCAATACGAGAGCCCCCAGGAGGTGAAGATGGTGGTCGAGATCGGCCCTCAGTACGCGTTGCACTCGGGAGCCTCGAGCCGAGCGATCCTGGCGTTCCTCCCCGATCGATTCGCGGACGAGGCCTTCCAGGAACTTCGCAGCAGTTCCCCCGACGCCGACGAGACCCGCTTCCGCGCCCGCCTCGCAGAGATCCGCACCAACGGATACGCAACCTCGACGAACGAGCGAAACACCGGTGCCGCGTCGATCGCCGCCCCGTTCTTCGATGCCGCAGGGCACGTACTCGGATCGGTCAGCTCCTCGGGCCCCGCTTTCCGCTACTCCTCGTCCGCGGACGACGAACACATCGTTCATGCTGGTCAGGTCGTCGCGGCGGCCCAGTCGATCACCACCATCCTGGAAGCGCGTGCAGCTCGATGACCCCCACCTCCGCCCGGTCGTTCCTCTACGTACCGGCAAACAAGCCCGAGTTGTTCGACAAGGCCGTTGGCGGTGCCGCAGACGCGGTGATCATCGACCTCGAGGACGCGGTTCCAATGGCGGACAAAGACCGAGCGCGTGCCGACCTCGCGGGGTGGTTGGCCTCGACGCCGTCGACCGATACCCAGATCTGGATTCGCATCACCCCCGAATTCATGACGCAGGACCTCGAGGCCGTCGCCGGAGGCGGTGTCACCGGCATCATGGTGGCGAAGTGTTCGGTCGAGTCACTCACGCGCGCAGACCGATTGCTCACCGAGCACAACCTGCCCGAGGTCGAGCTGATCGGGCTGATCGAGACGGCGCACTCCTTGCGTGCTCTGCCGGAGATGGCTCGATGCAACAGAGTGCGAACATTCGGAATCGGTGAAGTCGACCTCCTCGCGGACCTGCGCATCACCCGTTCGGAATCGACGGAAGCGATGATCGACGCGCTTCGGCTGAACGTCGTGATCGACTGTGCTGCGGCGGGATTGACAGCACCGATCGCCCCGACGTCGACCGATTTTCGCGATCTGGACGGGTTCGTCGGCACCACGGCCCGTTTCGTGCAGATGGGTTTCCGTGGCCGGACGGCATTGCACCCCAGTCAGGTTCCGATCATCAATGCCGCGCTCACCCCGTCCTCGGACGACATCACCACAGCACGTCGACTGGTGGAGCTGTACGAGGTGTCTCGGGGAGGACCGACCGTCGACGACAACGGACGCTTCGTCGACGAGGCAGTGGTGCGGGGCGCACGGGAAATCCTCGCCCGGGCCTGAACCGACCGAACTGCAGCTCGGGCACCGCCACACGAGTGACGGCGCCCGAGCCGGTGGGACAACTGTTCTATTGCTGCGTGGTCGATTTCAGATCGGTCAACGGTGCGAGCAGTGTCCCGATGTCGGTCAGGTCCCCGAGCCGATCGCATCGGCCGGCCAGTTCCTTCAGCTCGACGTCGGAGAGGAACGGCCCCGCGTTGCTGGTGAACTTGGTCGAGACCTCACCGAAGGTCAGCGGCCGTTCGGGTCCGCCACGAGTGGTGAGCACCTCTTCGACCACTACTGTTCCGTCGGTCAGGGTTGCGGTCAGCACCGCCGGGAACTGATGCGGGAAGATGGCGTCGCACTTCGGGTTCGGAACGACGTCGACCTTGGCCATCAGAGCTCGCCGATCTGCTGACTTCGCCAACTCGTCGGTGTAGTCCTCGAGTGCTGCGCCGAGACCTCCCCCGCCGAGCAAGCCGACGACCACGGCGTACGGTCCGCTGAACTGCGCCATGTACCCGGTTTCGGGCGTGCGTTTGACGTCGATGGGTTCACCGATGGTCCGCAGGTTCGCCGCGGGCACTCCCAGCTCGAGCTTCTCGATCTGCTCCGGCCGGATTCCTCTCGCCCTCAGCGCTGCTCCTGCGTCTATTGCCGCGTGGGTGAAGTGATTGGCGGGGTACGGCTTGAAGAAGATTCCGGGAACGGCCCACTCGGAGCCGAGTCCGTCCAGAATCTCGTTGGCTCGGCCAGGCTCGTGCAGCCAGGCCTGGAAGAAGCCGAACCGTCCTTCGAGGACCGTCGGCGGCCCGGTGATCCCGTGTCGGGCAAGCCCTGCCGCGGAGAGCGCGGAATGCGCAGCCCAACCGCAGTGCATGCGCTTGACGGTGCCCCCGGTGCGGTTGGCCTCGATGATGCCCGACGCCATCGACGCGGCAATGCCCATCGTGTCGACGATCTGCTCCTCAGACGCACCACCGATGACAGCGGCAGCCACAGCGCTACCCATCGCACCGCAGATGGACGTCGCGTGCTGTCCGTGCTCGAAGAACACCGAGTTCTTGGTCTCCGGGTCGAACCCCGCCATACCGATGCGCACACACACTTCCAGCCCGATCGCGATGCCGCGGACGAGTTCTCGGCCGTCGGCACCGTGCTCCTGAGCAGCCGCAAGAGCCGCGGGCACGACACTGGCGCTCGGATGCAGGATCGATGGAAGATGCGTGTCGTCGAAATCCAGCGAGTGTGCGAGCACTCCGTTGACGAAAGCGGCGAGGGCCGGAGGGAGAGCGATGTCGAGGCCGACCGCGGATGCCGTTGCTGCCCCGCCTTGTTCGCGGGCCCATGCGGTCGCGGCCTTGCTCGTCTCGAGGTCGGTGGCCGCAACCGCGATCCCGAGCGTATCGAGCACCCGCATCCCCACCGAGGTGACGACGGCGTCGGGCAGATCCTGATAGCGGGTGGTCGCGGCGAAACGCGCCAGGTGCTGCGCAAGTGTGCGTTCGCTCATGCGGACGTCACAGCCAGCGGCCGTACCGGTGAACCCGTTGCGCCGAAGATGTTCAGGGGAACGAGAACGAACGTGAACTCGAACAGTTCCTGCTGCGAGAGCTCTTCGAGGTCGAGTGCTTCGATGATGTAGATACCGCTCTCCACCAACAGAACTCGGTGCGCGGGGAGCAGAGCGTGACCACCACCCGGGGCGAGCCGCTCGAACGCGATGGTGTCTGCACCTGCAGCGTGTACACCCCTGTCCGCCAGCCATTGCGCGCCTGCTTCTCCCACTCCGGGAACTCCGGACGGGCCGCCGACATACGGTGACCCCTCGGCGAACAACTGCCCCCATCCGCTGCGAATCAGCACGACATCGCCGCGTTCGATCTCGATTTTCTCTGCAGCACATGCCGATTGCAGATCATCGACGGTGATCTCGTACCCGCCCTCGCAGCGACCGACACCGAGGAGCCTCGGGATGTCGAGCAGCACGCCGCGGCGGATCATGGGTTCGATGGTGTGGACTCCGTGTTCGACATACTTGCCGCCCAGGCACGACTGCCCGGCATCGGCACCGCCGTGCAGCTTTCCGTCGTGGCTGACGTGAGCGAGAGCGTCGATGTGAGTGCCCACGTGCGTTCCGGTGGTGATCATGTCGTTTGCGGCGCTGCCACCGTCTGCTCGAGTCACGTCACCGTGCCTGCGCGGCAACGTATGCCAGAACTGCGGATGATTGGGCGACTGCGGCATCCCGACCCTCAACTGTCTACCGAGATCGACTGCGCGCACGCCCCCCTGGACTGCACGAAGAAGTTGATCGGACATTGCTTCGTCTCCTCGTTCGACGCTGCGTGCGTACCTCACACCAGCGTTGTTTTGTTTCGCTAGCCGGAACGGTTCTGAGCGGTATGGACTCGCGCCGGCGGTAGGCCGAGCCTAGCAGTCGGCAGGTTGCACGTCTCGATCATTGACTCTTTCTTTCCGAGCCTTCTACAGTCCAACAATGGACGGTTCAACGGCGTTTCGCTCAACGGAACACGTACTTGCGGTCGACGCGTTGGCCACCGCGATGGTCGAACTAAGGAAGTCACCCCTCCCCACGCCGCTCGGCGACCGAGCGCGGTTGATTCTGTTGGACCTGCTGGGCGTCACCCTTGCCGGTGCCCGCACCGCCGAGATGGTCGAACTACGGAAGAACTGGGACGCGGAACCAGGATCGACGTACCCGATAGGCGGAAGCACCGGCGCCACCATTGAGACTGCGGCCGAGCTCGACGCCATTGCATCGTGCTGCCTCGAACTCGACGAGGGCAACAAGTACGCCGCCGGACATCCTGCTGCGCATGTGCTTCCTGCAGCGATCGCCGCGGCCAGGCTGGCATCCACGCCGATCTCGGGCCGGGCCTTCCTGACGGCCGTCGTAGCGGGATACGAGGTTGCCGCTCGATTCGGCTGGGCATTGACCCGGCACAGTGCGTGGCACACCCATGGACACTGGGGTGCCACTGGCGCGGCCACGGCAGCCGCGTCGATTCGTGGTGCCGATGCGAACGAGGTTGCCGCGGCGATCGACTCGTCGTCTGCGTTGATTCAGGTAGCGCCCTGGGCGGTGGTTCTCGACGGCAATTTCTCGCGAAACCTGTGGATCGGCGGTGCCGCACGGGCGGGCGTGACCGCGGCCAGGCTCGCCCGGTCCGGGGTCGTCCACAATTCGGGGGCCATCGAGCACACCCTGGGCGCTCTGGTCGGGACATTGGACACCTCCCGACTGACCGAGGATCTCGGCGAGCGATGGCTCACGCTGGAGGGCTACACGAAACAGCACGCCAGCTGCTCGTACACACACGCCGCCGTGGACGCTGTGCAGAGCCTGCGCGCTGACGCCGAATGGTCCGCCGCCGACATCGAACATGTTCGGGTGCGGACACATTCGTTGGCGGAGCCCCTGTTCCGCCGACATCCGTCGAACAGGTTGGGCGCGATGTTCTCACTGCCGTTCGTGGTGGCCGCCGCGTTCGTGTCCGACGCGATAGACGTGGATTCTCTGGATCCCCGAGGTTCGGGCTTCTCGACGGCCGAATCGTTCAGCGCCCGAGTCGACGTCGCATCGTCGAGCGAGCTCGACGCGCTGCTGCCCGAGCGCCGAGCCGCCGAAGTGACGATCGAATTTCGGGACGGCACCACACTCTCGGCGACTGCCCCGAATCCGCTGGGCGACATCGACCATTTTCCGATGGATTACAGCGCGGTGCGCGCCAAGATCGCCCGCTTGGTCGGCGAATCCGATACCGCGGTCATCGAGGACATCGTCGACTCCCTCGGCGATACAGAGGACGTTGCGGCGCTGTTGCGCGCACTACCGATTCGCTAGCGTCGACCGATACGCACCTTGTCGACGAATTCGTCTGCAACACAGGACAATCTCTGTCGTAGCGAATCCGGCACGGTGACCGTCACCTGAACCAGGTACTGGTCGACGATGTGGTGGACGACGACGTAACGGGTCCGGGCGAAGAGCAACCGACCGGCGCAGTCGTAGCGACCCGCAATCGAGACGGACGGTAGACCGCAGAACGAACCTCGGTCGTGACTGATCTCGACCCAGCCGGGCAGTGCCCGCGCGTCTCCGAAGCCGCACTCCAGTAGGGCATCCGGGTCGACCGACCGTGCGAGCTTCCCGACCAGAACCACCGCATTCGGTACGAATCCGTCGACTGCGTTCGCCGGCGAGCACAGCACCGCGGTGGCGTGTGGGAAGTGATGCTCGGAAACAGCCTCCCAGTCCGGTAGCACCGGGAGCTCGAGCCCGAACCTGTCGCATTCGTCGCGGTGCACCGGTGCCAGTTCGACACCCTGCTGCTGGAGATAGGTGTATACCGTCCTTTGTCGAACCGTCACTGGACAGTGTGCCTTCCACCGACAGTCGTTGCGGCACGGTCGGCGCGGATACGCTCGCGCAGCCTGGGCGGGCGCAGCAACTCCCGCGCATCGTCGTGGCCCAGTTGCGCACGAGCCCAATGATTGTCGCGACACCACAGAAGCAGCGCGAGCAGCGAATTCGGTTCGACCTTCTTCTCACACGCCATGATGACCAGCTCCGGCTCGTCGGTCTCGCTCGATCGGCGCGAGACTCTGATCACCGGCAAGTCACCTCGGTGCGGTACTGCTGGATTCGGATGCTCCTCCAGGCACAGATCCGCAATGTCGCTCCAGGGCACGACCGACACGTCGTTCGACACCTTCCACCCACGACGTCGATAGATCTGTTGGACAACACCTTCGGGGTGCAGAGAGATCCAGGTGCGGTTGACGACGACGAACCCGAGCACGAACCACGCCAGGCATGCCGGCGCGCCTATCGCCGTCAGCAACTCTGCCCTCTCTTGGCGAGGGTCCGGTCCGTCGTCTCTGAATACGAAGTAGGACAGGCCCACCACCGACGCGAAGGCGAGTAGACCTGCCCGGACCACGAAGTCCCCGCGCCCGGGCACCAACAGACCTGCGCCGACGCCTGCAACGTCGACCCGCCGCACGAAACGTGACAATCGCGCAGCTCCGATGCCGAACATCGGCACCGCCATTCCCAAGGGAAGGAGCACGAAGAACGCGAGCCACAACAGTGCCAGGAGGCCGCCTGCGCCCGTCCTGGCAATCACAGGGACGGCAGCAACCAGCAGTCCCACCACTGCCGTACAGATGCCGAAAACCGCTGCGAGCCAGCCGAGGTGAACACTGCGCCACCTCCGCACCCACACAGGTCTCGGATTCGCTGTCGCAGGCATGTTCGCGCCTGTGTCCTCACGATCGGTCATCGCAGTGTCCATTCGAAGACCTTCGAGACGCCGTGGCTGACGGAGCCCCCGACCAGGGCACCCAACGCAACGCCTGCGGCAGCACCGGCAACCGTGCCCGGCCCGGGAAACACCGAACCCGCGGCGCTACCGACTCCCACCAGAGCACCGGTCACGTAGCTCGCAGCCGCGAGGCCGGCGGCGGTACTCGCCGTATTGACCGCAATCGCCTCAGCGGGGCTCACCCCCTCATCGATATCGTGGCCAATCGAGGGCACCGTTCCTGCCACCGCGCCGAACGCCCCCAACCCCCGACCGATGTTCTTGGCAACATCGTCGACGGAACCGACACCCGGAAGTTCGAGAGCCCTCCTCGTCACGTCGGTCATACCACCGATGACGGTGGCTGCAACGGTCGTCGGCCAATCCGGCATCCACGAGAAGGACCCGTCCGGGTTCTCGACGAACTTCCCGGCCGGACTACTGAGCGCAAGCTCGGTCAACAGCTTCGTGGGCTCGGCCAACTGCTGCGCAGCGTCGAGTGCGGCCCTGTCGGCCTGTCTCAGAGCTCCCTGAATGTCCTCGGTCAACTGCGCTGCAGCAGAGCGTAGTTCGTCGGCCTTCCGTATCTTTTCTTCACCCAGGACGTCCGGTATCAATGCGATCATCCCGTCTGGATCCACTACACCGTCGGCCCGAACGGCGAACCCGCTCGCCGTCGCCGCCGAGACCTGCGCCTGCAGGTGGGCCTTCGCAGCATCGACCAGTCCTGCTGCGGTCTCGAATGCTCTACCGAGTGAATCGATTTCACTGCACACCGAGCTCATTCGGGAGCATTCGCTCACCACACGCTCGGCTGCGGCGTCGGCTGCTTCGCCGGTCCACGTCTCGGCCAGTACGTCCTGCTCCTCGAGTACTCCGGTGCGCTGGCCGTTGACGCGCTCGACGATCTCCGACAACTCGATCATCGTCTTGCGCATCGACTCCGGCTCCCAACCCGCGACGTGCGGGACCGTCGGGGTCATTTCGGCTGGTCCATTGCTGCGAGGCGGCGGGCGAGTTCGTCGTCGGCGATCTCGTAGTTCTGCGCGACGCCGCGGGCGATGTCCGCGACGCATTCGGCCCGCCCGGCCAGAGCTGCAACAGCTCCGGCCGCCGCTGCTGCTGCCGCCGCACATGCTCCGTGAAAGTCACTACCCTGCAACGCATTCTCCGACGCACGGAACGGAGCAAGAGCATCCACCTCACGGATCACCCCGCCAGTTGCCGACAACACATTCGAGAACTGCCGCAGGATCGCTGGATCCACATTCACTGTCATGACGCTCCCCCGAGTTGCACCGTAGCGACGCCCGGTGAATCGGCGTCATCGGGTTTGACGCGAGTGTGCCCCGATCGGTTCCCTCCGGCCGCTTCGAGAAACGTTCATGGGCATCACGGTGATGAGCACCGCCCGGTCATCGCCCAGTCACCGCCCATCGGACCTACCGCGGCAGGACTGCCTGCGGCGCGGTGAGTACGGCGGACTCGGCTCAGTGCTGTGGGTCGTAGCCCGGAACTTGCGCCAGAGTCTCGAACGTTCGCGCTCGACCCCATTCCACGTGCGCGAACGCAACAGCGGCAGCCAATTCCGTGTCCCCCTTGGCGATGGCGTCGACGAGGGAGACATGCTCCCCGTGTCGTAGCGACGGATCCCGTTCGAGATTGGCCATGTTGAGTCGATTGCTGCGCTCGCGCAACGGTTCCATGATGACCGGGAACAGCCGGTTGGCCGACAATGCCTCGATCCCCGAGTGCACCCCCGAGCTCGCGTGATGGAATTCGAGCAGATCACCCCGTTCGAGGGCTGCACCTGCACGGGACACGGCGTCGACCAACGACGACGAGTCCGCGCCCGCCGCCACAGCGGACGCTGCCCGGCGAGCAACGAGCGGCTCGAGCGCGGACCTGATGTCGTACAACTCGTCGACGGAACTTCTGGTCACTCCTGTCACCACGGCAGGGCGTCGCGGCGACAGCGTCACCAACCCTGCTGCTTCGAGCAACGGAAGCGCCTCGCGAATCGGGACCCTCGACACTTGCAACTCGGTTCCCAGATTGCGCTCGCTCAGCGTTTCACCAGGCCGGAGGCGGCCGTCGAGGATGCGTGTTCTGATCGCGTCGAACACCGATCGCGACAGCGATTCGCGACCTTCCGTGGATGCCATGATGCTTGTATACCAGCGAACTGTAGGTATACCGCGCATCCGCCAGCGTCATCGGCAAGCTTTGTCCAACGAAGAGCTAGACAGCAAGAGCCAGGTGAGAGGACCTGGAAACACAAGCGTTACCGCCGAGAAACCATTCGCGGCCCAATGCTCCGTAAATTCTCCGTTGTTGGTATACCACTTAGCGAGAGGCACTGGGATGAGCGTCCCGACCAGGAACGAGAAGCCGTCACCGATCGACCCACCGCCCGAGGCCGGCAGCCTCAGTGAACAGATCGAGGCGTCGTACTCGAAGATCGGCCTCACCACAGCGCACTTCGGCATCGTCGCCATGGTCCTGTTCGGTGTGTTCTTCGATGCCATCGAACAGAATGCCGTCGGCATCACCGGACCGCTCCTGCGTGAATCCTGGGGCCTCGGCGGAACCGAGATCGGACTGCTGAACACCGCGACGTTCACCGCCGTCGCACTCGGGCGCATCCTGGCCGGAGCCGTGATGGACCGATTCGGTCGTCGAACCCTCCTCGGTGCAAACCTCCTCGTCTTCGCATTCGGCTCGCTACTGTGCGCATTCGCACCCAACTACGAGGTGCTGGTGGGCGCTCGATTCCTGGTCGGGCTCGGACTCGGCGGTGAGATCGCCGTAGCGGTGATCATGCTCTCCGAGTTCTTCTCCGCCAAGCATCGCGGTACTGCGGTCGGCATGATCAACGTCGCGGCCGCAGGTCTGGGCAACATGCTCGCCCCTCTGTTCGGGGTCATCGTCTTCGCGATCTTCACCGGTGACGACCGCTGGCGTTGGCTGTTCGGTCTGCTGGTGCTACCCGCACTCGCGGTCGTGTTCTATCGACGCTCGCTTCCGGAAACACCTCGCTTCCTCGCGGCGACAGGCCGGGTGGCCGAGGCCAACACCGTCATCAACCGCCTGGCACAGGGCAAGCTTCGCGGCACCCTCGACTCCGAGGTTCAGTACTTGAACGTCGACACCACGGTCGATGATCACGCCGCACCGCGCGCACGGTGGACGGAGATGTTCGGGCAGCGTTACCGCAGAAGCACTCTCGCCCTCGGCATTGCCGTCTGCATGTCCTACGCAGCACAGATCTCGATGCTCACGCTGATCCCAGTCATCCTGACCGAGCGGGGAATGTCGATCTCGAGTGCGCTCTGGTACACCCTCGTGATGCAGTCCGGGTCGTTGATCGGCGCGCTGACCGCCGCACTCATCGCTCGCAAACTCCCCCGCAAGGTGACGCTGACCGGTGGCGCTGTGCTCGGTATCGTCGCCGGGCTCGGATTCGGCTTCTTCGCAACGTCCATCGGGCTCGTACTGTTCTTCGGTGCCCTGTTCAACTTCTCGGTCATCATCCTCAACACGACGATCTGGCTGTTCGCACCCGAGCAGTACCCCACACGAATCCGTGGCCTCGCGACCTCGGTGATCCTGGCGTTGGGCTCCCTCTCCGGCGGACTGTTCCCGCTCATCGCCGGAGCCGTACTGGACTCGTCCGGCGTGGGTGCCATGTTCGCGATGCTGGCCGGCCTCTTCATCGTGTGCGGAATTGCCGTGCAGTTCCCGAAAGAGACCTTCGGACAACCCATGCCGGAAGATGGCTGAGCAGTGAAGATTCTCGTGATCAACCCCAACTCGAACACTGCAACGACGCAGCTGCTCGTCGACGTCGCGCGGCGTTGGCTCCACGACACAGAATTCACCGTCGTCGGGGTCACCGCGGGTACCGGACCGGCGATGATCACCGGCACCGAACAGTTGCGTGCTGCCGGACCGGATGTCGTAACCGCGGCTCTCGACGCGATCGAGCACCATGGCCCGGCAGCGGTGATCGTCGGCGCGTTCGGTGATCCCGGTGCCGCCGAACTCCGAACCCTCGTCGACATTCCGGTCGTCGGGATCGGCGAGGCAGGAATCCTTCACGCTGCACGAGGTGGTCGGCGCTTCGCGATCGCCACCACCACAGCCGATCTCGCCGCCCAACTCGATGCACTGACCCGTGCCACCGTGCCCGACGGCGATTTCGCGGGTGTGTTCCTCACCGCGTCAGCACCGTTGGTCCTGGCCGAGGACCTCGCATCGAGCATTGTCGAACTGGGAGCAGCGGTCGATGCAGCAGTCGCCGCCGGAGCGAGCGCGGTCGTCATCGGCGGCGGACCGTTGAGCGACTCGGCCCGGCGGCTGGCGCTGCGCACCGACGTGGACGTCATCGAGCCGGTTCCGAGTGCCGTTGCGATGGTCGTCGACAGAATCTCGTACGCGGTACGCAGCTGAACTATCGGCGTCCGAAGGCCCTGGACACCAGCCAGCCCTCGACCATTCCCGCGAGGAAGATGCCCGCGATCGGTCCGTACTTGCGCACCGGTTCGGGCATCAGGCTCATCGCGTTCAGTTCGCCGCCGACCGGACTCGCAACAGCAGTTCTCACACCTGCCGGTGCGGTCGGCTCGGCCGGAGCCGAACCGCTCAGCAGCGCACCGAGATTGACGGCGAACTGTTGCAGCACCTTGTTCGACACCGCCACGATCGCGCCCTTGCCGAACGAGACGATCTTTCCGCTGATCACCAGGTCGGTGTTCAGGGTCAACCGCGAACGGTCGCCGATCGCCTCGACCGCCAGATCGACCTGGGCCTCGGCGTCGCCGTTGCCGTGCGAGTCCGCCCCCTTCGCTTCGAGTGTGAGCGTGCGGGTCTCCGCGTCGACCTCGAGGAACCTGATCGTGCCGGCGTACGACGCACTGATCGGGCCCACTTTGACCTTCACTCCGCCGAGGTAGGTCTCGCCGTCCTTACCGGTGATGGCCGCCCCCGGTACGCAGGTCGCGACCTTCTCGACGTCGTTGATCAGCCGGAACACGTCCTCGGCGGACGCGTCGATATCGAGTGTATTGGTCAGTATCACTTGGGAACTCCGTTCACACAGCCGGCGCAGCGGCGCTGCTCGGCGCACGAGTCGATGGCCTCGACGATGGTCTGGTACCCGGTACAGCGGCAGTAGTTCGACGCCACCACCTCGCGGATCTGTTCCTTGGTGGCATCGGGGTTGTCGGCCAGGTAGCCCTCGGCCAGCATCAGAAATCCCGGTGTGCAGAACCCGCACTGCAGGCCGTGGTGATCCGCGAAGGCCTGCTGCAGGTCGTTCAATTCACCGTCGATGCCAAGTGATTCGACGGTCTCGATGGCCGAGTTCTCCACCTGCGCTGCGAATGTCAGGCACGCGCGAGCCGGCTTGCCGTCGATCAGCACGGTGCAAGCTCCGCACACGCCGTGTTCGCAGCCGACATGGGTTCCGGTGAGCTGCAGATCGTGCCGCAGTACGTCGACCAGGGTGCGGCGTGGTTCGGTGATCACCTCACGGACGGTGCCGTTGACGTTCAGTTCGATCAGTTGCTTGTTGCTCATGGCCTGCCCTTCGCCAGTGCTGCCTGTACTGCCACGGGGGTGATCGGTGTGTCGTTCAGTTCGACTCCGGTGGAGCGCAATCCGTCGTTGACGGCGTTGAGCACAGCGGCGGGTGCACCGATCGTTCCGCCCTCACCGGCTCCCTTGGCTCCGGATTCGGTGAACAGGCAGGGAGTTTCGAGGTGGTGAATCTCGATGTCCGGGATCTCGCAGGCAGTCGGCACCTTGTAGTCGATGAAGCTGGCACACAGTGGATTTCCGTGATCGTCGTACGACACCTGCTCGAACAACGCCCCGGCGATGCCCTGGGCGATCCCACCCCGGCACTGGCCCTCGACGATCTTGGGGTTGATCGCGACGCCGCAGTCCTCGACGCACACGTACTTCAGGATCTCCACTCGTCCGGTGCCCTCGTGCAACTCGACCACAACGCCGTGGGTGGCGTTGGAGAAGGTGCCGTCGTTGAACACGTCGAAGCTTGCCGTCGCGGACAATCCGGGTTCCACGCCCTTCGGCAGCAGTTGCGCCTTCAGATACGCGACGTCGGCGATGTCCCGGTAGGTGACGTACTTCGAGTGGTCGTCGCGCTGACGTACGCGCCCCGATGCCAACTGGACGTTGTCGTCGCGAGTCTCCAGCAGGTGCGCTGCGATCTCACAGAGTTTGTCTCCCAGCTTGTTCGACGCCAACGCCACCGCACTGCCGCCGATGGTGATGGAGCGAGAGGCGAACGAGCCGAAGCCGTAGGTGATCCGATCGGTGTCGCCCTGCACGATCTTGACCTGTTCGACGCCGATGCCGAGGCGATCGGCGACGATCTGCGCCATCGTGGTCTCGTGGCTCTGCCCGTGGCTCATCGTTCCGGTGGTCACGACGACCGTGCCGGAGGTGTCCATCCTGACCTCCGAAATGTCGAACCCGGGCACCACGTTCATCTTGCGCGCCGCGAATGCGCTGCTGCCGTAGCCGGTTCGCTCGCTGAAGCACGAGTATCCGATGCCGATGTGCCGGCCTTCGGCGGTTGCCCGGTCCTGGAGGTCGTGCCAACCGCCGTCACGGAGGGTCTGCTCGCACAGGTTCAGCGCCTCGAGGTACGAGCCCGGGTCGTAGGTGATGTTGTTGACGCCCGTGTACGGGAAAGCGGTGATGACGTTGCGTCGCCTGATCTCCACCGCATCGAGCTGCAGTTCGCGAGCTGCTCGCTCGAAGAGTCGCTCCATCACCATGACGTACTGCGGCCGGGACACGCCGCGGTACGGCGCGGTCGGTGCCTTGTTGCTGAACACCGAGCGTCCTCGAACCCGGTACGCCGGAACCTGGTACACCCCCGGCATTTCGGCCGAAGCCATGAGCGGCTCGATGCCCGCGGTGAAGGGGTAGCACGAGTACGCACCCATGTCGCACACGACATCTGCGTCGAGGCCGAGAATGTGCCCCTCGGAATCGAACGCTGCCCGCACGTCGTACTGCTGTTCGCGCGCCAGGAACGACGCCGTCAGTGCGTCCTTGCGGTCCTCGATCCATTTGATGGGACGGCGGAACTTCAACGCTGCTGCGGCGACGGCGATCTCCTCGCGACCGACGACGCACTTCTGCCCGAACCCACCGCCCATGTCGGGAACCACGACGCGCACCTGGCGCTCGTCGAGCCCGAGGCAGAGCGCGGTGACCGTCCGAACCTGGTGTGGCACCTGCGTACAGATGTAGATGATCAACTGCTCGTCGCGGTCGTCCCAGTACGCGATGCATCCACGGGTCTCGAGTGGAAGCGCGTTCTGGCGGCCGGTTCTGGATTGCACCGACACCACGGTGTGCGCGTTGTCGAAGATGTCGTCGATGCCGTCGGTGGCGAACATCTGCACGTCCACGACGGTGTTGTTCGGAACCGAATCGTGAACCAGCGGCACGCCCTCGGACATGGCCTGGTCTGCGGAGGTGACGGCGGTGACGGTCCGGTACGAGACTCGTGCCGCTTCGAGCCCGTCCTCGACGCTGTAGGCATCGGCGGCGACGACGATGGCCAGCGGCTCACCGACGTAGCGCACCATGTCGTGCGCCAGCACGGGCATGTCGGTGGGCACGAATTCGCTGAGCGGACGCGACAATTCGGCGCGGATCGGCTGCAGGTCCAGGTCCGCCGCGGTGAAGACGCCGCGCACCCCTTCGACTCCGGCGACATCACCGACGTCGAGACCGGTGATCGATCCGGCCGCGACGGTGCTGCGGACGAACTGAGCGTGCAACATCCCCGGCATCGCGATGTCGTCGACGAATCTACCTCGGCCGGTGAGCAACCGCGGATCCTCGCGGCGTGCGACCGAGGTTCCGACGAATTTCGGCGTGAGAACCTGATCGACGCTCATGTGGGCACCCCCTGAGATACCAGTGCGTCGCTGCACGCTTCGGCGACCAACGTGCGCACCAGGGTGCGGCGGTACTCGGCGGTGACCATGCCCTCGTCCTCCAGTTCCAGTGATTCGGCTGCGGCGTTCGCACAGTCTGCGAAGGTCCCGCCTGCGGCCAGGACGGCTTCCCCAGCCGGCGATCGCACGGGAGTTGCTCCCACTCCCGCGAGGGCAACCCGCCCGCCGACCACGGCCACGCCGTCGAGATCGAGGGACACGGCCGCGCCGACGATCGCGAAATCTCCCTGCCGCTCGGCGTATTCGGTGACCGCAGCGTGCGGTGCCGGGTTCGGGAACACGATCTCGACGATCATCTCGTCGAACGCGAGATCGGTGGAGTAGTACCCGAAGAAGAACGAGTCCGCCTCGACGGTTCGCCGCCCCCGCACGCTCTCGACGACGATGCGGGCGTCGAGCAGGATGGCCAACAAGCACCATTCCGCGGTGGCGTCCGCATGGGCGATGCTGCCCCCGACGGTCCCGCGGGTACGGATCGGGTAGTGCCCCACCCACCGCATGGCCTCGCGAAGGACACCGAAATCCGTTCCCACGTCGCCGCATTCGACGTCGTGGTGGGTGGTGAGCGCTCCGATGTGCAAGCCGTCGGATTCTCGGCGGATGTACTGCAGAGTGTTCAACCCACCCACGTCGACCAGGTGCCCGGGCCGGGCGAGGCGGAAGTTCATCATGGCGACCAGGGACTGGCCTCCGGCGATGATTTTCGCGTCCTCGCCCAGCTCGGACAGCAGCCGCACTGCACCCGAGACATCGCGCGCCCGGTGGTAGTCGAACTGTGCGGGCTTCATCAGACCCGAGCCTCGCCTGCGACTACCTCGGTGGGTTCGTCGACGAGGGTGTCGAGTTCGCGTCCCTTGGTCTCGGGTGCGAAGTACGCCATCCAGATCACTGCGAACAACACGAACGCGGTGACGATGCCGAAGGTCAACGGCAGACCGAGGATCGGCCACATGACGGAGCCGAACAACAGCGGCGCGAAGCCGGTTGCGACCCGGCTGACCGAGGACGCGTAGCCGAATCCCGAGGCGCGGATGTTGGTGGGGTACAACTCCGAGACGTAGCAGTACAGGACCGGGATGGTCAGCTGAATGACGAATCCGAAGATGCCGAGCCAGATCAGCGCAGCCGACTGGATGTCGAGCATGACGGCGAACATGACCAGCGCGCTACCCGCGATCGGGCCGGACAGTCCGATGACCCACTTGCGTCCGAAGATCTCCACGATGAATGCGGACGTGAGCACACCGACGATGCCGACTCCGGTCATGAGCGTCGTACCGGCGAAGGCTGCGAACTCTCCGTAGCCCTCGGCGCGGAGGATGGACGGCATCCAGCTCAGCGCTGCGTAGTAGAGCAGCATGATGGACACGAACAGCATCCAGGCTGCGGCGGTGATGCGCGGGCTGTAGCGCCACACCGACTTCAGCTGCGTCAGTGCAGCTTTCATACCGCCCGGCCCCTTCGGCGCGGTATCGGCAACGATGACGTACTCGACTGCCTCGGATCCGGTACGGGTCACCATGTCGTCGATGACGGCGCGGGCCTCGACCTCACGGCCGACCTTGGCGAGGTAGATCGGTGACTCGGGGATACCGCGTCGAACCCAGAACAGCAGCAGCGCAGGCAGAACCATGAACAGCAGCATGTAGCGCCAGCGAACGTCGCCGTCGATCGGGACGAGCAGCGTGGCGACGACGCCGCAGATGGTGGCACCGATCGGCCACCAGACATCCATGGCGGAGAGAATCTTGCCGCGAATGCGACGCGGTGAGAATTCGCTGACCAACGCGTAGTCCACCGGTATGCAGCCACCGAGACCGAACCCGGCGAGGAACCGCAGAATGATGAAGATCTCGAAGCTCGGCGCGAACGCTCCGAGGACCGAGAACAGCGCAAAGATCAACAGCGTCAACGAGAAAGCGCGTTTCCGTCCGACTCGGTCGGCGATCGTGCCCCACACGACGGCCCCGACGGCCATGCCGATCAGGTTGCCGGTGGCGACCAGACCGCGCTCGGCTTGGGACAGGTCCCAGTAGCTTCCGAGCAGCGGGGTCAAGAATCCGTTCAGTGCCACGTCCCAGGCGTCGAACATGTAGCCCAGCCCACCGATGATGAAGATCTTGCCCTGCACACCCCATTTCCAGGGGAGTTCCTGTACTACCTGATCACCAGTCTTCATCGCAGCCTCCGGCGCGGTGTTGTGGTCCGAGGTCGTCATCGGACGAACGAGTAATGGAATTTCTCGTCGTCGCTGTCGTCGAGCGGGGTACCGCTCCACAGCCAGTCGTACGAGATGTCGGATTCCCCATCGAACGACGCCAGTGTCGCGTCCCGCTTCTGCTGCTCGGGTCCATCGGGTATGTGATAAAAAGTCTTGTTCTGCAGGCTCGCGTCCTGCACCATCCGCGCGTGCCTGGCCCGCCGAAACACGTAGCGCGCCAACGCCTCGTCGATCCCGCTCGGGGTGACCTTCGCGAGCTCCTCGGCCAGCACTGCCGCGTCTTCCATGGCCTGCGAGGCCCCCTGCGCCTGATACGGCAGCATGGCATGACAGGCATCGCCCAGCAGCGCAACGCGGCCGTCGGTCCACCGTGGGTCGGGCCTGCGGTAGTAGAGCGCCTGGCACAGCACGTTCTCGTCGGCTTTGGAGAGCATCGCGTGGGCGCGATCGTCCCAATCCGGGAATGTCCCCATCAGTTCCTCGGGCCCGACGAGCCGTGGTCCACCGTCGCGGACCTCGTCGGTACACGGAGCCAGCGCAACGACATTGAGGTATTCGCCGTTACGGATCATGTAGTGCACCAGGTGCCGGTCCGGTCCGTACCAGATGGTGCTCTGGTATCGGTCGACGAGCCAGCGAGTGGCCGGATCCTTGACGATGCGATCACCCGGAATGAGTGCGCGATAGGCCATTTCGCCGGAAAACACGAGCGTATCGGGTAGACCGATGAGATCGCGCACCGTCGAGCGAATTCCGTCGGCTCCGATGAGCAGGTCCGATTCGTAGCGCTTACCGGTTCCGGTGACCGCGACAGGCCGCGTCGGATTCTTTCGATCGACCTCGACGACCTTCGCGTCGGTCTCGAACACCACCATCGGGCCCGGGCCGTCGGGGTCGAGACACTGCGCGTGGATGGCAGAGTGCAGGTCTGCGCGGTGATAGTGCCAGTACGGGGCGTTGAACGTCTTCTTGCAGTACTCGCCGAGCGCGGTGAGCGCGATGACCTTGCCGTTCTCCCAGCGCCTTCGCACCTGATCCATCGGCTCGGTCTTGATCGCTTCGAGCTTCTCGCGCATCCCGAGGGCGATGAGGATACGGCTGGCGTTGGGAGCGGTCTGAATTCCCGCGCCCACCTCGCCCAGCTCGGCAGCGGCCTCGAGTACCGTCACCTGAATTCCTCTGTGCCGCAGCGAGAGCGCCGCGGTCAGACCGCCCAGGCCACCGCCTGCGATCACTACTTCGATCGGTGCCATGTCAGCTCTCCACCAATCGACCCTCGGTGACGACATCGATGCCGTCGATGGACACGGTGCAGGCGCGCATTCCGATGTCGAGGTGTGCGTAGGAGTCTCGGCCGAGTACGGGGTGTGGGCCGGTGGACCACAGGAAGCTGCCGGCGAACGCGCGGGCGTCCATGCCCATGATGTCGTCCTTGCCGTACATCGCGGCCGCGAACCAGTCGCCGGTCTTCATCAGTCCCCAGCCCATGTGGGACAGGTAGCGCGCCCACTTGTCGTTGGAGTCGGCGAAGAACATGTTGAGCAGCGCCGCCTCGCCGCCGCCGGTGACCTCGTCGATGTGACCGTTGGTGACCGTCAGCGTCGTCTCGTCTCGGACGTACTCCTTGAACGGCAACAAGATGTCGCCCTCGGACAGCACGATCTTTCCGTTGGAGATCTCCGGCCAGCACAGCACCATCGTCGACGGCCAATGATCCCAGCGGCCCTTGTCGTCGGCGAAGCCCACCTGGAACTCGGGCTGCGAATTGCTCAGTTGCACGGTGAGATCGGTGCCGGCCTCGTTGGTGATGCGCATGGTCGAACCGTTGCGGATCAGGTCGACACCGGCCTGTACTCGCTCCTTGTCGCCGTCCTGGGGCATGTTGCGGATCAACACGTCCGGGGCGTCGCAGACGAAGATGATGCGCGTTCCGGCGGCCAGGATCTCCTGCTGGATGGGCGCGTGGATGAAGCCTTCACTGGTGAGGTCGACCACGAGGTCCGCGCCCTTGAGCATGTCCTGAGCCACCGAACTGTTCATGACCGACACCAGGCCGGGGCCTGCCCCGGTGTGGGTGCTCGGCATCGGCGCCGGACTACCGCCGGGGACCGTTGCCGCGAGCACCTGGGCACCCAGGCTCTGGGCCGCACCGAAGGCAGCCGAGATGTAATCACCGCGGCTCGACGGTTCCGCGAGAATCACCACCTGCTCTCCGGGCTGAACTTTGCACAGCTCGAGCTGACGGGTGAATGCGCGCAACAGATCAGCTGATCGCAGATCGAACATCTCGGTTCCTCTCGTGATCGTTCTCGGTCGTCCGTGTCTCGGTGATACCGCCCAGTAGGGCAAGGTCTTTCAGATAGGGCACTTCGTCGCGTGCGTCGAGCATCTCGCGTCGAGTCACTGTGGCCGATACCGATCCGACGCCCTCGTCCATCTCGACGATGGTGCGCCCCTGCGGTCCGACGATGACGCTGTGGCCCGCGAACCGTGGGCCGTCGCCGGCCTGTCCGGTGAGTCCGGCGGCCGCGACTACGACGCCGTTCTCGAGTGCACGGGACCGGGTGAGTAGCTTCCACACGTGCAGGCGAACGTGCCCGAATGCGGACGGCACGGCGATGACATCGGCTCCTCGCTGGACCAGATCGCGGACCGTCTCGGGAAAGCCTGCCTCGTAGCAGATCACGACGCCGATGGTGCCGAACGGAGTGCTGACCAGCAGTCCGCTCTCCGCGCCAGGAGTGAACACCGATTTCTCTCGGTCCCAGAGAAAACGCTTGTGTCCCACAGCCAGCAGGCCGTCCGGACCCACGACGAGCGAGCTGTCGAAGACGACTCCTGCGGAGTCACGAAACACGATGGCCGTCACCAGAACCGTGTCGGTATCGGCAGCGAGCTCACCGAGCGCGATCGATGTACGACCGGGTACCGACTCGGCCATCGAATCGAGGTCGTCGAGATCGTAACCGCTGGCGAACAATTCGGGTAGGACGATCAGCTTGGACCCGGCGGCGGCGAGCGTACGCACTTCTGCGGCCACTGCATCGATGTTCTGCTGCCAGGCACCGGTCCGCGAACCGGTCTGCACCACAGCGATATCGAACGTGTCGACCACCGGCTGGGTGTCGACGCCGCGCAGGCGGGCCGACGTGGTCATTGCGCCACCCGGTTCATGTCGGTGGTGTAGAACGGGCCGGCCAACCTGCCGAGGAATCGGTGTTGGAGTGTGTCGACATGCAGGTCGGTGGTGAGCAACCCGGGCCTGCTGGTCACCGTCGTCACGGTCCCGAGTACCAGGGTGTCCGAGCCGAGCGCAATTTCCTGCAACGTTCGGCATTCGAGCGAGACCAGGGATTCGAGGACCGACGGAGCCGAGACCGACACCGACGGCACCGCGGTCATCTGCGAGAGCTCGAACTCGTCGATCTCCGCATCGACGGTGGCGAAACTCGCGGTCACCGCATCCACGGTGTCGGCGGACGGAATGTTGACGACGAATTCGCCGGTGTCGCGAATGTTGACCAACGTGTCCTTGAGCTCTCCGGGGGACCCGATGCGCTCGCCGATGGAGATCATCAGCGTCGCCGGATTGCGCGAGGCGACGTTGAAGAAGCTGAACGGTGCCAGGTTGCGAACGCCGTCGCCGGAGACGGTCGAGATCCACGCGATCGGACGAGGTTGCACCGCGCAGGACAGCAGTTTGTACACATCCCCCGAAGACATCGAATCGATGTCGTGGCGGGTGCGATCCGTGAGCTCCAGAGAGTCGCCTACCTGGGAAGTCATCGAAACGAGCCTTCTTTCGCTTGCTGTGCAAACGGTCGTGCAACCGATTGCGTTGCACTGACGATAGAGGGGTTTCGAGATCGATGTCGAGCTTTGAGCGACAAATCCGGAACCAATTAATGGCACCGTTACACGGGCACCGGCCGCGTAACCTCCGCCTTACTCGCCGCGCAGACCGGCCCGCGCCGAATCGGTTGCACTGTCGGGTCTACGCGGGGGCCCGTACCCCTCCGACGTCCCGTCGACGATGCGCACCTCGTCCTCCCACGGCAGTCGATAGGTTCCGTCGGCCAGGTCGCGAACGTAGGTGTACGGGCAGTCCTGCGCGCCACCGGCCAGGGCAGTGAACCCGCGATGCCCCAGTTGATAGATATTGTTCTCCACTCCCCACTCCCGACGTGCCGCATCGGCCCTGGCCGGTTCGATCGACACGGTCACCACTCGATCGGGTGTCGAATCGCCGCGCTCGACGATGGTTCCTTCGTAGTCGCACACCATCGCCTCGCCCATCGACGGGATGCCGTTGCCGTCCTCCCCCGCCAGACACACCGATGCCGTGTACGCCAAATTGTGAAAGGCATTGGCCTCGTTGGTGATACGCCAGGACTGCCGCAGCGGAAACTTGTACCCGGCCGTACGCAGCAGCACGTTCGCACCGCGGTAGCTCGCCTCCCTGGCGACTTCGGGGAACATCCCGTCATGACAGATCAACAACGACAGAACGGAACCCTTGGGCCCCGGGCAGACCGGCAGACCCATATCGCCTGGCTCCCAGGGCTCCTTGGGCGTCCAGGGATGGAGTTTGCGGACGTACAGGGCTACGTCGCCTCGGTCGTCGACGATGATTCCGGAGTTGAACGGCGCCCCGCCCGGGTTGCGTTCCATGATGCTGAAACACCCCCACACCTTCGACTCGCGGCACGCGGCGCGCAGTCGCTCCACCTGCGGACCGTCCATATCGCACATCACCTCGTCGGATGCCCACGAGGACTTGCGTAAGCCGTGCAGCGAATACTCCGGGAACACCACGAGATCCAGGGCCGAGAATCCAGCCTTCGCCTCACGCAACTGCCTGCACACGCGGTCGGTCGTCGCATCCACGTCGGCCATGCTGGTGATCAGCGGAACCTGCTGTTGAACCAGGCCGAGCGTGAGCGACGTCGGCGATGGATTGAGACCACCCAAACCTGTCATCGAATGTCCGTTCCTCGAGAGCAACTTGTTGCGCAAACGATTGCGCACGGTGCTAGCTTAGGGGTCATCAGGGGTCGGGGCAGCGCCGACGGAGGATCGAGGGGAACCGCCAGTGGACAGCACTACGTCGGGAAGCGTCACGCTCAAAACGGTCGCAGCTGCTGCGGGAGTGCATGTCTCGACCGTTTCCCGTGCTCTACGACGCGTCGCGCTCGACCCGGCCGGTGCCAGCGCCGGAGATCTGCGATTGTTCGAGCTGGCCCGCGAGATGGAGTACGTCCCCAACCCCAACGCGGCGAGCTTGACCACCAAGAAGTCCACGGCGTTCGGAGTACTCGTCCCGCGATTGACCGACGTGGTGCTCTCGGCGATGTACGACGCCATCGAGGAAACAGCGAACCGTGCCGGGTACGAGACCTTCGTCGCCAACACCCACGACGATCCGATTCAGCAGCGTCGACGCATCGATCTGTTGCTCGGCCGCAACGTCGACGGCCTCATCTTCGGTGACGCTCGCCTCGACAGCGAGAACCTCGAGGACCTCCACCGCCGAGGAATCAAGTTCGTGCTCATCAGCCGTAGATACCCGGGGATGACCTCGGTGACGTGCGACGACCATCGGGGCGGTTACCTCGCCGGTGAGCACTTGGCCAGGCTCGGCCACACCCGAGTGGGGATCGTATCCGGACCGGCGTGGGCCAGCACCGGAATCGACCGATCGGAGGGCTGCCGAGCTGCCCTCCGCGATGCAGGCATCGACGTTCCGGACGAGTACGTGAGGGAGGAAGGCTTCGATCCCGAGGCCGGGAGACGTGGGGCCACAGCACTTCTGGCGTTACCGACACCTCCGACCGCGATCTTCGCGACCAACGACTTCAGCGCCATCGGAGTCCTCGGTGTCCTGCGCGAAGCGCAGTTGCAGCCGGGACGCGACATTGCCGTCGTCGGGTACAACGACATCTCGATCTGCAGCGAACTGACGGTGCCCTTGACGACAATTCACAGTCCGCACCGCGAAATCGGCACACGCGCAGCCGAAATGCTGCTGGCCGTCACCCACGGGCTGCCGGTGTCCTCGGTGGCACTCACACCGACGCTGGTCGTCCGCGACTCCACGGTCCCGGGGCGAACTGCACCGACACAGTTCTCGCCGGTCCGCGGGTAACTGCAGTCATCGGTGGGCGTAGTGCGACGTGACGGAGATCGCCACGGGGCTCGACCAGCGCTTTCCTCGTGACGGCCCCCACCGACGTGCACTTCCATGTTTGGCAGACCCTCGGTCCAGGGAAGGCATCGAGAAGACGCAGCCGAGGCACATCGGTGCGTCACCGAATTTTGAGGAGACAGTGACATGCCCACCACAGTGGCCGACCAACTCGTTCGAGGACTCGTCGACGCCGGCGTTCAGCGCATCTACGGCATCGTCGGCGACAGTCTCAATCCTGTGGTCGACGCGGTGCGCCGCACCGGCGGATCGGCCAAGGGTGGTATGGACTGGATTCATGTCCGACACGAGGAGGCAGCGGCGTTCGCTGCTTCGGCCGACGCGCAGACCACCGGCACGTTGGCCGTCTGCGCCGGCTCCTGCGGGCCCGGGAACCTGCATCTGATCAACGGCCTATACGACGCACACCGTTCCGGCGCACCGGTTCTGGCGATCGCGTCGCACATTCCCAGCAGCGAGATCGGCTCGGGCTACTTCCAGGAAACGCACCCCGACCGCCTCTTCGGTGAATGCTCGCTCTACAACGAATTCGTCTCCACTGCCGACCAGGCTCCCCGGGTGTTCCGCGCGGCGATCAACGCCTCCATCACCGGCGGCGGGGTGTCGGTCGTGACACTCCCCGGAGACATCGCCGAGCTGTCGGCGTCCGGCACGATGGATCCCATTGCCGTTCCGTCCACACCGGTCGTCACACCGCCTGCGGCGGACATCCAGAAGCTGGCCGACGCCATCAACAACGCCGAAAAGGTTGCCATCTTTGCAGGCTACGGCGTCAAGGGTGCCCACGACGAAGTGGTCGCGTTCGCCGACACGATCGGCGCTCCCGTCGGACATTCGTTGCGCGGCAAGGAGTTCATCCAGTACGACAACCCGTACGACGTCGGAATGACGGGCTTGCTCGGGTACGGTGCAGCCCATGCGGGTATCCACGACGCAGACCTGCTCATCCTGCTCGGCACCGATTTTCCGTACCAGCAGTTCCTGCCGGAGGACGTCACCACCGCACAGATAGATATCGATCCGACGAAGCTCGGACGCCGAACCTCGGTGCAGTACCCGATTCACGGTGATGTTCTCGCGACGTTGAATGCGTTGCAGCCGTTGGTCACTCGCAAGACCGACCGCCGGTACGTGGAGAAGTGGGTGGACAAGCACAACGACCTCATGGGCAAGACGATCGGCGCATACACCCGCAACGCCGAGAAGCTCGTTCCCATCCACCCCGAATACGCCGCGTCGGTGCTCGACGACCTCGCTGCCGACGACGCGGTGTTCACCACGGACACCGGCATGTGCAACGTGTGGACCGCGCGCTACATCAACCCCACCGGCAGAAGGGCCTTCGTCGCGTCGATGCTGCACGGTTCCATGGCCAATGCCTTGCCGCACGCTATCGGCGCGCAGTTCGCCAACCCGGGCCGCCAGGTCGTCTCCATCTCCGGCGACGGCGGGTTCTCGATGCTGCTCTCCGAACTCCTGACCGTCGCGATGTACAAGCTGCCCGTCAAGATCGTGCTGTTCGACAATTCCACGCTCGGCATGGTCAAGGCCGAGATGCTCGTCGACGGTCTGCCCGACTTCGGCGTCGACGTGCCGCAGGTCGATTACACCGGCATCGCTGCCGCCGCCGGCATCCACGCACAACGCGTCGAACAGCCCGGTGACATTCGCAGCGCACTCGAAACCGCTTTTGCGGTCGACGGTCCGGCGCTGGTTCAGCTGATCACCGACCCGATGGCGCTGTCGGTGCCCCCGACCATCACCGGGGAGCAGATCAAGGGATTCGCGCTCGCGATGAGCAAGGTCGTGCTCAACGGTGGCGTCGGCGAGGCAGTCCGGATGGCCAAGTCGAATCTGCGCAACGTGCCACGGCCGTAGCAACGTCTCGTACGCAGCGGTGCGATCATCGAGGTGATCGGGCGGGCAGTTATTGTCGACACACCGCCCAAACCGGACACCTCGATCCGGTAACCGACCGTTCCGGAAGGCACAACCATGGCCATCGACTACACCCGCAAGCCCTCGACCGGGCAGAACCCAGCGCAGCAAAGCGGAGCTCCCGTCAGCCTGAGCAAAGTGACGCTGTCCAAGGCGTCACCGACGATCAGCCTCACCAAGTCCGGTGAGAAGCAGGGTTCGATGCGGGTGAACCTTAATTGGTCGACCGGCGCACCCGCGGCACAGCCGAAGAAGAAGGGCTTCCTGGCCAAGCTGGCCGCGGCGTCGTACGGCTCCGGCGGTGTCGATCTCGACCTCGGCTGCCTCTACGAACTGCGCGACGGTTCCAAAGGCGTCGTCCAGGCACTCGGAAACAGCTTCGGTTCACTGCAGGATGCCCCGTTCATCGCGCTCGACGGTGACGATCGCTCCGGTTCGGTCAGCGGCGGCGAGAACATGCACATCAACCTTGCCCATCCCGAGAAGTTCGCTCGAATCCTGATCTTCGCGATGATCTACGACGGCGCACCGAACTGGGCCGCAGTGGACGGAGTGGTGACGCTCTACCCCACCAGCGGACCGCAGGTAGAGGTACGCCTCGACTCTGCCGAGAACTCCGCGCGAATCTGCTCGATCGCGTTGTTGGAGAACACCTCTGCGGGCATTACCGTCACCCGCGAGGTCGAGTACATCCAGGGGAGCCAGGCCGATCTCGACAAGAAGTACGGCTGGGGACTGCGCTGGGCGGCGGGCCGCAAGTAGTCAGAGAGGTTGCGGCGGAATCATTTCCAGCCGGACGCCGATCAATCGAACCTCTCTCGTGTGGTCGAGGCGATCGACGAGCGCCACCGCAGCAGAGGTCAGAATCTCCGGATCGAAGGTCGGCGCGCCGACGATCGGTGCGCTGACGGTATGCGTCTCGAACGGCGCGTAGCGAATCTTCAGTGCAGCTCGAACTGCCGGCCGGTTCTCGGCCTCGATGTCGGCCAACACCTTCGACGTCAAACCGGCCACCTCGTCTCGGATGACCGCCCAGTCGGCGACGTTGGTCTGGAACGTGATCTCATGACTGTGCGACCGTGCAACCCACGGCTCGGACGTCACCGGTGCGAGGTCGATGCCTCGTCCTTTCGTACCGAGCCACGGACCGATCTTCGGCCCGAACGCGGCGGCGAGGTCCGCGTCCTCGGCATCGGCAAGTTCTCGGACTGTCGAGATGCCGAGGGCGGCCAGCCTCTTCGAGATCTTCTTGCCGATCCCCCACAACGCATCGGTACTGCGATCGCCCATCACCTCGAACCAGTTGTCCTGTGTGAGCCGGTAGACGCCCTGCGGCTTGTCGAAATCGGTGGCGATCTTGGCTCGTAACTTGTTGTCCCCGATACCGACCGAGCAATGCAACCCCGTCGCGTCGAAGACAGCGTCGTGCACTGTCTTCGCTACCCCCTCGGGGTCATCGGTCTCGACACCGAGAAAAGCCTCGTCCCAACCGATCACCTCGACGACGAATCCCAACGTCCGCAGAGTGTCCATCACCATCGCCGACGCCTCGTCGTACGCCGGCTTGTCCACGGGGAGGAAGACGGCGTCGGGAATCTTCTTCGCGGCGACGCGCAGTGGCATTCCGGATCCGACGCCCTTCGCACGCGCCTCGTAGGAGGCGGTCGAGACCACCCCACGCTCGGTGGGATCTCCCCTGCCGCCGACCACCACTGCCTTGCCCGCCAGATCCGGATTGCGGAGCACTTCCACGGCAGCGATGAACTGATCGAGGTCGACGTGCAGTACCCATCGGTGCCGCGCTGAGTCGGTCGGTGTACTCCCGGTCATAGTGCTCAGTCTGCCCGTGGTGTCTCATGACGCCATGACGAAATCGATATCTCGCACCATCGGGCGAGTAGTACTGGGAGCGTTCCTAGTCTTCGCCGGCCTCAGTCATCTCTTCTGGGCGCGCGAGACGTTCGCAGCGCAGGTTCCCGAGTGGGTGCCGCTGAGCACCGACTTCGTCGTACTGGCATCGGGCGTCGTGGAGATCGTGCTCGGCTTGGCACTGCTGTTCTGGACGGCTCGCGCGCCGCTCGTGGGTTGGGTGGTCGCAGCGTTCTTCGTCGCGGTCTTCCCCGGCAACATCTCACAGTTCCTCACGCACACCGATGCGTTCGGCCTCGACTCCGACACTGCGCGAGGAATCCGATTGCTGTTCCAGCCCCTGCTGATCCTCTGGGCACTGTGGTGCACCGGGGCATGGGCGCAGTACCGACAGTCACGAGATGTACGCAGCAGGAGTCAGTAGGTCGACCGTTGCTCTGCTGGAGCAATGCCGTGGTGCAACTGCGCCACGTCAGGGTGCGCTCGTGTTCGAGACTTCCACGCGTTTTCGCCGTAGGTGCGGTAGATGGGGTTGTCGGGATCGTTCTCGACGCCTCGTGAATGCAGCGCCAACTCCGGTGGCAGTTCGATGACAGGTACGACGGCATCGAGGGCGGGGCTCAGGAAGTGTGGCACGGAGACTCGATCGGTGCCGGGCCCGGGCGCGACCACCCGATGCCGCGTCGCCCGTAGATAGCCGCCGGTCGCCACTTCCAACAGCTCGCCGATGTTGACGATGAACGCCCCGTCCAGTGGCGGCACATCGATCCATGTGTCGGGTGTCGTCTCCACCTGCAGCCCGGTCGAGTCCGGCTCGACGAGCAGCAGCGTCAACACCCCGGAGTCTTTGTGCGCACCGACGCCCTGCGAATGATCGGGAGTGCCCGGGTAACGCACGACCTTCATCAGTGTCGCGGGCGCGGTGGCGAAAGCGTCGTCGAACACGTTCTCGGGCGCCCCCAGGGAATGTGCCCAATGCCGAAGCAGCCGGAGTCCGAGACCCGACACCGTCCGTTCCCACCGCTCGAACGTCTCTCTGAATCCTGCGGGCTGCGAAGGCCAGAGATTGGGGCCCTGAAGATTCCAGTAGCCCGCCGCACCCTCGATCGCCGGACGTTCGGGCCCGATGTCGATCTGCTCCCGCCAATCCACCCGGCCGTTGGTCAGCTCGCCACCCACCCGCGAGTAGCCACGAAAGTGCGGGCTCTTCAGCTGACTCATCTCGTCCTTGACATCGTCCGACACAGCGAAGAACTCACGCGCGAGACGCAGCACCTCGTGCATTCGTTCGTTCTCGATCCCGTGTCCGACAAGATAGAAGAATCCGTGCCCGTGAGCTGCTTCGCGCAGCGACAGCTCGAACGTGCGGGGGTCGTCGTCGGCCATACCGAGATCGAGAACGGGAAGCATGCTCGCAATTGTCCTCCCCACCTGACGCGTCGGCCAGCACTGTTGAGGTTCGGTGAATATCGGCGGGTGAATGCCAGACTGGACGCCATGAGCCCTGAAGCACTCGACATCACCGTCGTCGGTCACGGCGCAGCGACCTACCCGCCCGAACAGTGCACACTCTCGCTCACCGTTCGCACCGACGGCCGCACGGCGGAGTCCGCGTCCGAACCCGCTCAGCAACTCGTCCGGGAGCTCACCAGACTGGTCGAGCCGCTCTACAACAGCGACGGCGGACCGATCGATCGTTGGTCGGTGGACCAGGTGCGCCACTCGCGCCACCGCCCGTTCAACAACGACGGAGAACAACTCCCTTACGTCTACCAAGCCGAGGCGTCGGTGGAGGTGCAGTTCAGCCAACTCGATCTGGTGGACGCGTTCGTCTACGCAGCCTCTGCACTGGAGGGCGTGTCGATCGACCACTTCGACTGGGACCTCACCGAATCCAGCAGAACCGCTCGTACTCTCGCGGTCCGAGAACTCGCTGTGCGCGACGCCGTCTCCAAGGCCGAGGCCTACGCATCGAGCCTGGGCCGTACGGGCGTGCACGCTGTCGCGATAGCCGACCCGGGCCTGCTTCCTGGGACCGCCGAACATGGTGCAGCGGAGCCCTCCGCGCGCATGTTCGCCGCGCAGTCGTCCCCTGCCGGATTCGCACTCAAACCCGAGAACATCACGATCTCAGCGAGCGTGCACGCCCGGTTCACGGCCTCCTGACGCGTCGCGCCTAGGCTCGAATCATGAATCGAGACGATGCCCGACGCCTCTGGCCGCGGCCGCCGCTGCTGCCTCGTCCGATCCTGATGGATCAGCGCTGGGAACGGCTCGTCTTTCTGCATTGGCGAGTTCCGAGTTCGGCCGTCGCCCCGCTGTTGCCTCGCGGATGCACGCCCGACGAATTCGACGGCTCGTCGTGGGTCGGGCTGATCGGCTTCCACATGGTCGGTGCCGGCCTCGGTTACCGTCACCCCGTTCCGTACTTCGGCACGTTCGGTGAGATCAACGTGCGCCTGTACTCGATCGACGCGGAAGGTCGACGCGGCGTCGTGTTCCGATCCCTCGAGGCATCCAGACTCGCAGTCGTTCTGGGCACCAACGCCGCTCGCATTCCCTATCGCTGGTCGTCGATCGACATAGACGACGACACGACGACAATCGGCTATCGAAGTCGGAGACTCGCTCCCCCGCGTCGCGGTGCCACAACGGACTTCGGAATCGTCCGAGGAACTCGCGATATGTCCGAGGACGCACTCGCGGTCTTCCTCACCGCGCGATGGGGCTTGCACACATCGTTGGCAGGGCGATTGCTCTACGTACCGAACGTGCACCGACACTGGCAGCTGGTCGATGCTCAACTCACCCACTGCTCCGACGAGCTCGTCGCTGCGGCAGGCCTACCCGATGTCAGTACCCGGCCACCCGACTCGGTGCTGTACTCCCCCGGTGTAGAAACTCAGTTCGGCAAGCCCTACACCGTGCGCGGCCGGTAGAAGATAACGTGCCCCGAGGATAGTTCGACGACCCAATCTCCCTCTGTGGCAGCACCGTCCGAGTGGGAGCTCGACGTCACACTCTCCCGCAGTACGAGATACCCGGCGTCGAGCGCGAGGTCGAACAACAGCTTCGTGCCGTCGGAGAATTCGACGGCAGGATCGTCGCCGGTCGAGAGTCGGACCACAGAGGCACCGATCGAAGGAAGCCTTTCGACGGTCGGGGTCTCCGCCTTCGGGTGCTCGGGTGCGGGCCACGATTCGACGGCCCCTCCCGGTCCACACAACACGGTCGAACCGTCCACCGCGGTGTACTCCCAGGATTCGACTTCGTCTCGCGGGGCGGCCACCACCCTTTGCCTGCCCTCGAACGTCAGACGGAGAACACCGGATTCGTCGTAGTCTGCGTCCTCGCATACAAGACCGTGCAGTGTTGCGAAAGCTCGTAGACCCTCGAACTGATTGTCTTCATCGACAGTGAGGCCATCGATCACTACCTCACTGAAGGCAATGCTGGCACCGTTGTCGAACTCGATACTCAGATCGAAATCGAGCAGAACTCTGCTGACACGGCGCTGTTCGACGGGGAGTTTCATCGACAACGACTGTGCCACAGAATCTCGTCGACACCCACAAAGCCTCGCCGGGGAGAGGATGTTGGACCCGGCGGCGAGCGAATGCGCGCGCGTTCGTCGGGTGCGCGGGAAATGGTGAGTGGTCGGGGCGCGATTGTGCGCGCGGATGGCGAATGCGCGCGCGTCTGCGCCGGGACCACCATCGTAGGCAGCTCGGGGGCGACAGTGTGGAGCCGGCACCCGGGTCCAAACCCTGATCGTCGCGAATGCGCGCGCGTTCGTCGGGTGCGCGGGGAATGGTGAGTGGTCGGGGCGCGATTCCGCGCGCGGATAGCGAACGCGCGCGTGTGTGTGTCGGAGGGGGTGGGGGCTGGGCGGCTGGGGTGCCGGCCAGCTCGGGGGTCCGTCAGCGTGCGAGCCGGCCACCCGGGTCCAGGCCCGGTTCGTCGCGAGTGCGCGCGCGTTCGTCGGGTGCGCGGGAATTGGTGTCTGGTCGGGGCGCGATTGTGCGCGCGGACGGCGAACGCGCGCGCGTCTGCGCCCGTGTGCACAGTCCGCGGTCGCGTGGTCTGTCCGCCCGCCGAGGTCAGGCCCGGATCGTGGCGGGTGCGCGCGTTCGTCGGATGCTCGTGGATAGTTTGTGGTGTGGGTGGTTTCGAAATGCAGAATGGCCCTCGACCGTGGTCGGGGGCCATTCTGGAATGTTGTGTTCGGCGGTGTCCTACTCTCCCACACCCTGTCGAGTGCAGTACCATCGGCGCTGGAGGGCTTAGCTTCCGGGTTCGGAATGGGACCGGGCGTTTCCCCTCCGCTATGGCCGCCGTAACTCTGCGAAACAAAGTCACACGGAACATCAGCGGTGCCACCTGATCAAGATCGGTGACGTACTGGTTCATTCAATTGTGTTGTGCTGAAACGTGTGTTGTTTCAGATATTGCACAGTGGACGCGTAGCTTCTTTGTGGTAAGTCCTCGGCCTATTAGTACCAGTCAC
>NZ_JAWLKE010000018.1:0-9628 GCF_033042225.1 Rhodococcus cercidiphylli | reverse complement strand
CACACGACGGTGCGTGCCACCGCTTCACCATGCCGTCGTTGACAGGCCGACCTCCATATGAGAGCGGCTGCGCCGCATGTGAGCGGAACTTCGACCCCTGCTACGAAGTTCCACTCACATGCGCGGAGCGCTCTACACCCGCACTGCCAGTAGCTTTCCTTCGGTCTCGATCTTGCGCTGATGCTCGTTGAAATCCGGTGCAGCGCAGACGAACAGCGTGCGGCCGTCGGATCCGCCGAGTCCACAAGCGAAGACCCCGAGATCGAAATCGAGCTGCTGAAGAATCTCCCCGCCCGGTGCCACGTGCAGCACTCGCTGCCCCAGCGCGTCGGCGATCCACATGGTGCCGTCGGTGTCGATGCAGCAACCGTCGGCCGCCACCTTCACCTCGCCCATGGCCGTGGCCATGTCCGTCGACGACGGCAGCTCACCGAATTTCGCCCAGTCGCGCCGCTCCCCCAGCGACCCGTCCTCGGCGATGTCGAAGGCACTGACCCGGTTGCCGACCGTCTCGTCGACGAGCAGTTCGCCCGACGCCGTGAAGGCCATCCCGTTGGGGAAATACAGATCCGACGCCACCACGTGCGCGGAACCGTCCGGGTCGACGCGAATCAGATCAGCCGTCTCGACGGGCGCGAAGTTCATCAGATCGAACCCGAAATTACCGATGTACGCGCGGCCCTGCGCGTCGACGAGCATGTCGTTGAGGTTCGCCTTCACGTACGTCGACAGATCGGCGTGCACGGTCAGCGAGCCGTCGTGCTCACGCAGTAGCAACTTGTAGTCGCGCATCGACACGATCAGCAGCCGCCCGTCGGGCAACCATCCCAGGCCCGACGGCTGATTGGGTACTTCGGCTTCGACTCGTACGTCGGAGCCGTCCTCGAGGGCGGACACGACGCGATGGGAGTAGAAGTCCGATACCCAGATCCTCCCCTCGTGCCAGCGTGGACATTCGAAATAGGTGTATCCGTCGAGAACGACAGTGGTCTCCGGTTTCATGTTTCGAATTCAAACACCGCGAACGGTGGCCGCGACGCCGAATGGGTGAGCTGGCATGCTGGGGGCCGTGTTCGACGCCCACCTACACATCATCGACCCGAAGTTTCCGCTCATCGAGAACCACGGTTTCCTGCCCGATCCGTACACCGTCTCGAACTACCTCTACGACGTCGACGGGCTCGGTATCACCGGCGGCGCAGTGGTCACGGGGTCGTTCCAGGGCACCGATCAGAGTTTCCTGCTCGCTGCGTTGGACACTCTGGGACGCGGCTGGGTCGGCGTCACGCAGATCGATCCGGAATGTTCCGACGAGGACATCGTCGCACTGAACGACGCGGGCGTGCGGGGAATGCGGTTCAACCTCAAACGCGGCGAGACGGATCTGCAGATGCTTACCGTTCAGGCGCGTCGTGTCCACGATCTGGTGGGGTGGCACGCCGAACTGTACGTCGATGCGTCCCTGCTGCTCTCGCTCGAACCCGTCCTCGCGAAACTGCCGGCGGTGAGCATCGATCACTTGGGACTCTCGACACAGGGTCTGCCGTATCTTCTCGACCTCGTCGACCGCGGAGTACGCGTCAAGGCAACGGGATTCGGCCGGGTCGATCTCGATATCGCCGACACCCTGCAGCAGATTCACCGGGTCAATCCCGCCGCGTTGATGTTCGGCACCGATCTCCCGGGCACCCGCGCCCCACGCCCGTTCTCGGCGAACGACATCGACATCATTTCTCACGCCGTCGGCGGCGATCTCCCGGCGGTGCTCGACGGCAACGCCCGGGCTTGGTATCGCGTCCCCTGACCTAGATGAGTAGCGCTCCGCCGAGCCACACCGCCGAGGCGAGCAGGGCACCGAACAGTTCCACCAGAATGGACAGACCAGCGGCCTTGGTGGCGTGCACGGTGGATCTCCATGCCTCGGAATGGTTTCGATGCCTGGGCACTTCCGCCACGTAGACGCCGGCGATGAAGCCGATGAACAGGCCTAGGACGGGGATGACGAAGAATCCGACGATGCCGAGCAGCCCGCCGATCATCAGCGATCGCGTCGGCACACCCGCCTCCCGCATGCGCCGCCCGGGCCAGGTGTATTTCACGACGCCGCTGATCACCAGCAGCACCGTCGCGATCGCGAAGACCGTCCACGCTGCGGCTCCGCCGGTGACCCACGCCCACACTGCGACGGCCCCGAAGATCAGGATGGTGCCCGGCAGAATCGGGACGACGATACCGACGAGGCCGACCAGAATCACCAGGCCGACTAGGACTTCTCCGAGCGCACTCATGAGCTCAGTGTGCCCTGTGTCCGGTCAGACGACGGGACGAACCTTGCCCGCTGCCTCGCGTGCCCGGCTCCGTGCAGTGTCGATATCCGACGCCGTCGACACCGCCACTCCCATCCGACGCCGGACGAAGCTCGTCGGCTTGCCGAACAGACGAAGATCGGTCTCGGGGACAGACAGCGCATCGGCGACGCCGTCGAAGTGAATGCCGTCCGCGTCGACGCCGCCGTAGATGACCGCCGACGCACCGGGGGAGAGCAGCGTCGTGTCGATCGGCAGACCCAGAACGGCCCTGGCATGCAGCTCGAACTCCGAGAACCGTTGCGTGCGCAGGGTCACCAGGCCCGTATCGTGCGGCCGCGGACTGACCTCGGAGAAGTAGACGTTGTCGCCCTGCACGAACAGTTCGACGCCGAACAACCCGCGTCCGCCCAGGG
Organism: Rhodococcus cercidiphylli; assembly: GCF_033042225.1. NCBI lineage: Bacteria > Bacillati > Actinomycetota > Actinomycetes > Mycobacteriales > Nocardiaceae > Rhodococcus > Rhodococcus cercidiphylli. The sequence continues at coordinate 6,906 of NZ_JAWLKE010000018.1, read as the reverse complement.
CCGTCGTGATCCGCTCGGCAACATCGCGCGCACCGGCCAGGGCAGCGTCGGACATCGGTTGGGGTTGCCAGGATTCGATGTAGTCGCCGGATTCCTGCAGGTGCCCGATCGGCTCACAGAACGAGGTTCCGTTCGCCGCTCGGACGGTGAGAAGCGTTATCTCGTAATCGAAATCGACGAATCCCTCGACGATGACGCGACCGAGGTCGACGCGGCCGCCCGTCAGCGCGTACTCCCACGCCGCCTCGACATCGGCCTCGCTGCGAACAACGGACTGCCCCTTGCCCGACGAGGACATGACGGGCTTGATGACGGCGGGAAAGCCGATGGTGGACAGCGCTTCTCGCACGTCTTCCAGTGAATCCGCGAACGCATAGGGGGACGTCGGCAGCCCGAGCTCCTCGGCTGCGAGACGCCTGATGCCCTCACGGTTCATGGTCAGCTGAGTCGCGCGAGCCGTCGGGATCACGACCGTCCGGCCCCGCACTTCCACCTCGGCCAGGGCATCGGTGGCGATGGCCTCGATCTCCGGCACCACGAAGTCCGGCTGCTGCGAATCGATCAGGGCCAGTAGTTCTTCGGGGTTGCTCATGTCGATCGTGAACGCGTGATGGGCAACCTGGTGACCGGGGGCGTTGTCGTAGCGATCGACGGCAATCACCTCGACGCCGAGGCGCTGGAACGCGATGATCACCTCTTTGCCCAGCTCACCCGAGCCGAGCAACATCACCCGGGTGGCCCCGGGAGTGAGCGGAGTACCGATGCGGACGGGATCTGGGGCAGTCACAGCCCTATTATCCACACCCCGATCAGTTGGACGACCTAGTACAAGTTAGTCTCCATTCACATTCGCAGCTGACGAGTCGGAACGAGGCAACAACGTGTCGAACACTGGTGGACCGCTGACAGGGCTCCGAGTCGTCGAACTCGCGGGCATCGGGCCCGGCCCGCACGCCGCGCTGCTGCTGGCCGACCTCGGCGCAGACGTCGTACGCGTCCAACGCGCAGGCCAGGTGTCCCCACACGACCATCAGCTGCGCAGCCGCACCATCGTCGAGGCGAACCTCAAGGACCCCGCCGACATCGAGAAGGTCCTCGGCCTGATCGAGCGCGCCGACGTGCTGATCGAAGGGTTCCGCCCCGGCGTCACCGAACGCCTCGGCCTAGGACCCGACGACGCCCTGGCCCGCAACCCGCGTCTGGTCTACGGCCGGATGACCGGCTGGGGCCAGGAAGGTCCCTGGTCGCAGACCGCCGGCCACGACATCAACTACATCTCCGTCACCGGTGTGCTCAACGCGATCGGCCGTGCGGGCGAGCGGCCCGTGCCGCCACTGAACATGGTCGGAGACTTCGGCGGCGGCTCGATGTTCCTCGTCTTCGGCATCATGGCGGCGCTCTACGAGCGCCAGAGCTCCGGGCAGGGCCAGGTGGTCGACGCAGCGATGGTCGACGGCACCGCCGCGCTCTCGCACATGATCTGGTCGTGGCGTGGCGTCGGAGCCTGGAGCGACGACCGTGGCACCAACCTGCTCGACACCGGCGCGCCCTTCTACGACACCTACGAGACCTCCGACGGCCAGTACATGGCAGTCGGCTCGCTCGAGCCACAGTTCTACGCTCAGTTGCTCACCGGATTGGGCCTCGCCGATGCGGACCTGCCGCCGCAGATGGACAAGTCCCGCTGGCCCGAGCTGCGCGAGAAGTTCACCGAGACGTTCCTGTCCAAGACCCGCGACGAGTGGGCCGCGATCTTCGACGGCACCGACGCCTGCGTGTCACCGGTCCTCACCTTCGCCGAGGCACCGAATCACCCACACATGAAGGATCGCGACTCGCTCATCGACGTCGGTGGCGTCACCCAGCACCGTCCGGCACCGCGGTTCTCCCGCACCGAAAACGGAGTCCCGACGCCACCGCCCTCCACCGCAACCGACATCGGCTCGGTCTGGAGCTGATTGCGCGTCGAACTCGAAGTTGTGGACGGATTTCGGCTGATTTCCGTCCGTAACTTCGAGTTCGCGGTCAGAAGACCAGCGCCGGTTGTTCCGATTCGACGCTCGGGGCCAGTGCTCGATACGCCGCCGCCGTCGCCATCACCGCGGCCCGAAGCTCTTGCGGCTCACGGGTGTACGGCAGCCTGAGGTAGCGCTCGAAGGCACCCTCGACGCCGAACCTCGGTCCCGCGGCCAGCACTGCGCCGAAGGCGGGAGCGGTGGCGGCGAGCGCACTCGACACCGGTGCGGGTAGCTGCAACCACAGCGACATGCCGCCCTCGGAGCGGCGGTAGCGCCAGTCCGGAAGATGTTCGGCCAGAGCGTCTTCGAGCACCTCACGACGCTCACGTAGCTGCGACCGACGGAGCTCGAGCGCCGGTTCCGCGTCCTGCAGCAGGAACGAGGACGCCAACTGATCCATGATCGACGTGCCGAGGTCGTGTGCTGCCCGCGAGCCCGCCAGCTGCGAGACGAGCGACGGATGCGCCCTGATCCATCCGATGCGCAGGCCACCCCAGAACGACTTCGATGCCGACCCGATCGTGACGATATCGGACCCCGAGACCCGCCCGAACGACGCGACCGGTGGGGGTGGTGGGGCGTCGAGCCACAGATCCACCATGGTCTCGTCGACGATGAGCGTCATGCGCGTGTCACGGGTGATGCGGGCGAGCTCCGCTCGACCCTCGGCACCCAGCACCTGGCCGGTAGGGTTGTGGAAGTCCGGAATCAGATACGCCACCTTGGCGGCAGTTTGCCGTGCGGCACTGCGGATCCCGTCGAGATCCCAGTCGCCGTCGGCCGGACGCACCGGCACCGGCACGGGACGGGCACCGACTCGCCTGATGGCTTCGAGCGCGTTGGGATAGGTCGGATGGTCGATCAGCACTCGATCACCGGGCGAGGTCAACGTGCCCAGCAACAGCCGGACCGCCTGCTGCGCACCGGACGTCACCATGATCTGATCAGCAGTCGTCGGCAGGCCACGCTCGACGAAGCGTTGCGCGATGGCCTCCCGCAGTACCGCCAGACCGATGGGCTCCATGCCGTGCGTCGGCAGATACGTCGGAAGTGCCTGTAGCGCAGACTCGTACGCCGCGGTCATGGTGCCGTCCGCCGCCGCCATGGCCGCGTGGGACATGTCCACCACCGGACCCGACGGTGTCGTCGACTGGATCAACAATCCGTTGGGAGTGGGCGCAGCGGGCAGCGCGACGGTACTGCGCGATCCCTGCCTGCTGATCAGATACCCCTCGTCGCGCAGGACCGAGTACGAGGACGTGATGGTGGTACGACTGAGATCGAGAGCCGCCGACAGATCACGCTCACTGGGCAGACCGACACCGAGCGGAATGCGACCGTCGTGAATGAGTAGTCGAACGCCGTCGGCCAACGCCCGATACGTCGGACGCGACGCCTTGCGCCTCCCGGATCCGTCCGAGGACGCGTCGCCGCGCCAGCTGCCGAGATCGCGGGCCAGTGACGCTGCATTGAGGACTCTCGAAGCCATGCCCACCAGTATTCGCCCACTGGTCTTCGACTTTCAAGTCCATTGAGCTTTTCACTGGACTGCCACCTGAGGTCAGGTGAATACTGGACCGATGCCGAGCAGCACGCTCTTCGACACCACCATCGGCCGTTGCGGCATCGCCTGGACCGATGACTGACGGCGCTCATCGAAATTCCCCACTGACGCTCACTGAAATTCCCCACCCGTGTGGCACCGCCAACGAGGGCGGGTCTCCCCGGATGCTGATGGTCTCTGACCACACACCAGCTACCCGAAGGAGACCCGCTCCTCATGCTTACACGGGAGGAAGACGTGGAAATACACGCCCTGCATCAACGAGGCTGGAAGATCGCCGACATCGCGAGGCATACCGGCCGCGACCGCAAGACCATCCGGTCCTACCTCAACGGGACCACCACCCCCGGAGTGCGTAAACGCAGCATCCCGGACCCGTTCGAGGTGTTTCTCGCCTACGTCATCGCACGCCTGTCCGAGGACCCGCACCTGTGGGTCCGCACCCTCTGCGACGAGCTCGAAGACCTCGGCTATGCGATGTCGTATCAGACGCTGCACCGCAAGATCCGCGAGCTCAAACTCCGTCCGATTTGCAAAGCCTGCCTCACCGCGACCGAGCGACCCAACGCAGTGATCGATCACCCTCCTGGTGAAGAGACTCAATGGGATTGGGTCGATCTACCCAACCCGCCCGCTTCCTGGGGGTGGGGTTCGATGGCGCATCTGTTCGTCGGAACGTTGGCGTGCTCGGGCAAATGGCGCGGTGTCCTCGCGCCGAACATGACCCAACCGCATGTCGTCGACGGACTCGACCGCATCTGCCGGGGCCTCGGCGGAGTCAGCCGAGTCTGGCGGTTCGATCGGATGGCGACAGTCTGCCACCCCGACTCCGGTCGCATCACGGCCAGCTTCGCGGGCGTCGCCAAGTATTACGGTGTCTCCGTTGCCATCTGCCCACCCCGCCGCGGCAACCGCAAAGGTGCGGTAGAGAAGTCCAATCACACTGCAGCCCAACGGTGGTGGCGCACAGTCGCCGACGATCTGACCGTCGAGCAAGCCCAATCAAGCCTCGACCGGTTCTGCAGTCTGCGCAGTGACACCCGGCTGCGGCCCACGAAAGACGGGAAGGCGTCGGTGGCGACGATCGCCACCACCGAGGGGTTGCATCCGATGCCCGCGGCTGCATATCCGGCGATCCTGACCACCGACCGGGCCGTCTCGCGCCAAGCGCTGGTCTCCTATCGCGGCAACCGCTACTCGGTCCCACCCGAACTTGCCTGTGCCGCTGTGACAGTGACGCACGTTCTGGGCTCCGATGTCATCGACATCGTCACCACATCCGGCATCACCATCGCCCGACATCGTCTCGCTGCCGATGGCACCGGGGCGATGGTCCGCGATCACGGACATGTCTACGCCCTCGAACAAGCAGCGATGGCGGGTGCGAACACCGGCCGTCCGCACCGCCGCAAAGAACGGATCCCACCCGGACCCGACGCTCTCGCTGCCGCCGAGAAGCTCCGAACCTCGGCCGAATCAACACTGTCCTCCAGAGATGGACGGCGCGAAAGCGGGAGTCACGCAGCCGAATCCACTGACACAGGCGCGGTTATCTACGACCTGTCGATCTACGAACGGGCCGCACACGGGAGGAACACCCTCTGATGGCCGACAAGAAGACAGGCGACCGGATGCCGGCACCGAACACGACCGAAGCGGCGAGTCTCTATCAACGTCTGCGCGGGCATCTCGCGGTCCTCAAACTCCACGATGCCGCCGAAGCGTTGCCCTCGGTCCTCGACCAAGCAGCAGCCGAGAACCTGTCGATGACCGCAGCGTTGGATCGGTTGCTGTCGATCGAAGTCGAGGCCACCGAGGCACGCCGGTTGACCGGACGACTGCGGTTCGCGTGTTTGCCAACTCCGGCGTCGCTCGAGGACTTCGACTACGACGCCGCCGCGGGTGTCGATCGCAAGCTCATCGACGAGCTCGCGACCTGCCGATACCTCGAGACGGCGACGAATGTGCTGCTCATCGGCCCACCCGGAGTCGGGAAGACACATCTGTCGGTCGGACTCGCGAGAGCTGCTGCGCACGCGGGGTATCGAACGTATTTCACCACCGCAGCCGACCTCGCTGCCCGCTGCCATCGAGCTGCATTGGAAGGGCGGTGGGCGACAACTATGCGTTTCTACGCCGGCCCGACGCTGCTGGTGATCGACGAACTCGGCTACCTTCCACTGCCCGGTGAGGCAGCGTCAGCGCTGTTTCAGGTTGTCTCACAACGGTATATGAAAACATCGATCGTCATGACGACCAACCGCGGCGTCGGATCGTGGGGTGAAGTGCTCGGTGACAACACCGTCGCAGCAGCCATGCTCGACCGGCTCCTGCATCGCTCCGTCGTACTCAACCTCGACGGCGATTCCTACCGGCTACGGGACCACAACGCCAGATCGGAGAAGCTCCGCAAAGCCACCACCGGAACCCGCCAACCACTACAGTGAAGACCGCTCACGAGTGGGGAATTTCGGTGAGCGCGGTTGGGGAATTTCGCTGAGCCTCGTCATGACGGCGTGGTCGCAGTCGCCCTGCCCGAACCATCGGACGAGGCGATGACGGACTACCTCGCCGGCTTCGATGCAGTGGAACGACCGGTCGACGCTCTCGCGGCCGACGCGATCGAGAGGATCGTCGCCCTGCTCGATGGACGTGCTGTCGACATGAGCCCCGTTCCGCTGGTCCTGGACGTCTCACGGTTCGACGCCGCGGTGTACACCGTATGCAGTGGGATTCCCCGCGGCGCGACACTCACGTACGGCGACATCGCCCGCCGACTCGGCCAACCCGGCGCAGCCCAGGCCGTAGGCGGTGCGCTGGGACGCAATCCTGTACCAATTATCGTCCCGTGCCATCGGGTACTCGGTGCCGGTACGGAAGTCGGCGGCTTTTCGGCACCGGGTGGTACGAATACCAAACAAAAGATACTCGGTATCGAGGGTGTACCGGGATTCGACGAGCCGAGGTTGTTCTGACCCAATTCCGGCTGAGCTACCGGCGCGTCGCTGCAATTACAGGTACTGCCTGCCACCCCGGCGTCAGTATTGGCACCCATACTCCATCCACTGTCGACGCAGCGACACCGGCTGATGTCAGTGCGGAGCCCAACGCACCGATCGAAGTTCCGTCATCACAAGTCAACTCGACAGTTCCCGAGTAGTCCGCGTCCACGGGTGCGCGGCAGACGACACCACCCTTCAGTGTCAGTGCCTCCACGTTTCCGCCAGCCGGCCCAGTGAACACCGTCGGGAGTGTCAGATTAACGGTGGATCCGACCTTGGCGTCGGTTAGTTTCCGTTCGGGGTGATGCGTCCTTCGAAGGTG